>JBKJNF010000044.1:0-3820 GCA_046596155.1 Flavobacteriales bacterium
GTTACCGGACCTGAAGCCGGCGGACGTTATCAATGCCATGCAGAAGCTGACACCGGCCTATCGGACGGTCTTCAACCTGTATGTGTTCGAGGAGATGACGCACAAGGAGATCGCCGAGGTGCTGGGGATCAACATCGGTACCAGCAAGAGCAACTTGGCCAAGGCGAAACAAAATCTGAAAAAATTGCTTAAAAAGGAGCATAAGCTCCCCTGAGCGCATGAGCACAAGCAACATGGGATCCGATCCTTTCGAACAGCGCCTGCGGGAGAGCCTCGCACAATACGAGGTGCCCTACAACAGCGCGGATTGGAAGGATCTGGAGCGGACGATGGACAGCAACCGTCGCGGATGGTGGTTAGGGTCTACCGGTCTGGCCACCATCGCCGGGATCGCCACTTTGGTGGGCGGGACCATCTGGTTCGCCGCAACGAACATGCAGCACCGGTCCGCAGCCACCGTTACCACGGCCCCGGATCCTAGCTCCACCTCAGAGGGTACGGCAAGCACCGGAACCACGAACGCAACTCCCAGCCTTGGACAAATAGCCACAACAACCCCTGGCAACGTTGATCCATCGGAATCAACGAGTGAGTTGAACACCCAAGATGGAGGGACCACGCTTCCAACTGCATCTGCGGTGAATAGCCAGGCCACACGTTCGGGCTCGGATGCGAAAAAAGCGGCCGGCGAAGTGATCAAGGGGACGGATGAAGCCACAAAGACACTGGATGCTGCTGCTGGAACCACCGGAGGGGCGTCTTCCCCCGATCGCGCCTTCCGTGCTAGCGCAAGCCAGGCCTGTTCCGGCACCAGCGTGGAGTTCAAGGTGGAGCATATGCTGGAGAACGGCATCTACCTCTGGAACTTCGGTGACGGCAGCTTCAGCAACAAGGCGAATCCGGAGCACACGTTCAGCAAGCCAGGCCATTACCAGGTAATGCTCTCCATGAGCGCAGCCGGGGTGGGCTCGATCCAGAACAAACCCAGCAGTGACGTCATCGAGATCCATGAAGCACCCAATGCGGCCTTCAATGTGCTGCGTCAGGAGTACGAGGGCCACCTGCCTTCAGTGCACTTCGAGAACCGCAGTTTGGGCGGCCAGAACTACGCATGGGACTTTGGCGATGGGGAAGCCTCCACCATCGCCCACCCGGACCACATCTACAAGAGCAAGGGCGTGTATCAGGTAAAACTGACCGTGATCAATGCCATCGGATGTGAGGACCAGATCATGAAGGACGTACGGGTGGACAAGGACTACAACTTGGACGCACCGGCCAGTTTCTCGCCTGATGGCGATGGCAAGGAAGAGAGTTTCATCCCGGAGGCGCTGCGTTCGTTGGGCGTGAAGTTCAACCTGACGATCTACAGCCCAAATGGCAACTTATTATATCAGACCAACGATGCCACCAAGCCGTGGACTGGACGTCCGAGCAACCGGGGTGACATCTGCGCTGCTGGTGAATATGTGTGGGTGGTGGATGTGCGAGAGAGCCTTCACTTGGCCGAAACGTACACGGGCAAGGTGAAGCTGGAGCGGTAGACCGAAGCAAGGCCTTTTCGAACGCCCGGGGATTCCCCCCGGGCGTTCGCATTTTATTCCGGTCCCAGC
Organism: Flavobacteriales bacterium; assembly: GCA_046596155.1. Classification (GTDB taxonomy): domain Bacteria; phylum Bacteroidota; class Bacteroidia; order Flavobacteriales_F; family PHOS-HE28; genus PHOS-HE28. Next base: position 1,614 of record JBKJNF010000044.1, read on the forward strand.
GGACCTTCGGCCCCCTTCGTCCGTCCATTTGCCAAACGAGGTCGGAAACCCGGACCGTACCTTGTATTTTAGCTCCTCCATTGCTCCCTACTATCAGAACGCACATGATGACACTCTTCCGCCGTGCGATGCCGTTGTTCGTCCTGCTTCTGGCCGGCAACTCGGTTGCTGCCCAGGATGTGTTCTCCATTACAGGGGGCAGCGGCCAGAGTTGCCAGGGGGTACTTTATGATTCCGGTGGGCAGGGAGCGGCAGGGTATCAGAACGGTGAGAACTACACCTTCACCATTTGCCCGGATGTACCCGGGAATGTGATCTACCTCACCTTCTTCAACTTCGCTCTGAACACATCAGGACCGAACCCCATTGATAACCTTTCGATCTACGACGGCGACAACACCGGAGCCACGTCACTGGGCAACTACACGGGCAACTCGCTGCAGAACATCATCGTGAGCGGCACTGTGTTCAACACGACCGGTTGTCTTACGCTGGTGTTCCATTCGAATGCGAACGGTACCGGGGTTTTCGCCGCTGGGTTCCAATGCACTATCCCCTGCCAGAACCCCACGGCGATGGCCACCATGAGCGAAGCGGTACCCGCACTGGTCTGCCAGGATGAGGTGGTGAACTTCAATGGAACTGGATCTTCGGCACAGCCTGGGTACAACCTGGTGCAGTACCTCTGGGATTTCGACGATGGCACGGTGGACAGCACAACAGGCCCGGTTGTTTCCCACGCTTTTAACACTGCCGGCGAGCACGTTGTACAACTTTTCGTTACCGATGACAACGGTTGCGGCAACCTGAACTTGGTGGACCAGCAGGTGTTGGTGAGCACCACACCCAACTTCGGACAGACATCGGAAAGCCAGGAGATCTGTTTTGGGGAAACGGTGGACCTGACAGGCGCCGTAGTGCCCACCACCTGGACGGGCATACCCGATGCCAACTTCGGCGACGGTGTGTTCCTTCCGGATGATGTAGGTCAACCATTCACTTCCAGTCTGCTCTTCACTCAGTTCGACCCCGGCCAGACCGTAACGAGCACAAGCAATATCCAATCCATATGTGTAGATATGGAACACACCTACATGGGTGATCTGGTGCTGCAGGTGATCTGCCCAAATGGCCAGACCATGATCTTCCATCAGCAGGGAGGTGGGTACACCTACATCGGCGCTCCGAACGACTTCGACAGCAATGCGGACCCGGTGATCGGTGAATGCTGGCATTACTGCTGGAGCCCCACCGCCACCACCGGCACCTGGGTTGACAACTCCGTGTTCGGAACGAATAACACCACGGTCGCCGGCACACCTCCCAGCGCGTCGATCAACCCCGGCACATATGAGCCGATCCAGCCCTTCAGCAACTTGATCGGCTGCCCATTGAACGGTGAATGGACCTACCAGAGCACGGACCTGTGGGGCGCGGACAACGGATTCATCTGCTCATGGGAGATCAACTTCGACCCGAACATCATTCCGGACGTCACCACGTTCACGCCGGTTCTCGGTGCAGATTGCGATTCATCATCTTGGACAGGCCCGGATGTTACTACGACGTCGCCGGATTGCGACAACATCACGATCACCCCCGTGGCACCCGGTGTGGACAATTACGTGTACTCGGTGATCGACAACTTCGGCTGCACATATGATACCACGATCACGGTAACAGTGAACCCACCCTTCACGGTGAACGGCGGAGTGGACCAGGTGATCTGCAACAACCCGGTGCAATTGAACGCCACCGTGGTGAACGGCCAGGGCGACCCCATGACCTGGAGCTGGTCCCCGACGGACGGCTTGAGCAACCCGAACATCAACAACCCGACTTCGCTGGTCACCTCGAATACTACATATACGGTAACGGCCTTCGTCACCGGCCATCCGATCTGCACGGCGAGCGATCAGGTCATGGTGTCGTTGGATCCGGGCTTGGATCCGGGCTTGGACTCCATGGTGATCGTTTGCGCCACGCCCCCGTCCTTCAACCTCACGGACATGCTGGGCGGAACCCCGGCGGTCGGAGGGGTGTGGACCGATGCGAACGGCACCGTCATGCCGAACCTCTTTGACCCTACCAACGGTGCGGCCGGCGTGTACACGTATACGGTGACCACGGCCTTGGGCTGCGTTGGCACGGCCGATCTGGACATCCAGATATTGGACGCTTCGGACCCCAGCTGCTGTGGTGTGGTG
>JBKJNF010000076.1:0-12563 GCA_046596155.1 Flavobacteriales bacterium
CAACGACCGACACCCGCCCAAGGATCACCGACCTTTGCCCCACTTCCCATGCGAACCTCCATCCTTCTTTGCGCGCTCGGCGCCTTCGCCCTCGCCCACGCTCAAAGCCCGCGCATCCGGGTGTATTTCAACCAGGACACCGATCCCACCGTCAGCTCCGGCACGCTGGCCACCAGCCTGCACGCGGCCATGGATGACACCATTGAAGCCTACATCGACCGCGCTCAGTACACCATCGATGTGGCCGTGTACAACGCGGATGACTTCAGCATCATGTACGCGTTGAACGATGCACGCAGCCGCGGAGTGCAGGTTCGCTACATCACCGAAGGCAGCAATACAAACAGCGGATTGAACACGCTGAACCCCGCCATTCCCGTGCTGGAGCGCACCGACGGACAGGGCAGCGGCATGCACGACAAGTTCATGAGCATCGATGCCGATCACGCCGACATGGCATGGGTCTGGAGCGGTTCCACCAACTGGACACAGGGTGGACTCTTCAATGACTACAACAATATGGTGTTCATTCAGGACCAAGCGCTCGCGCTGGCCTATCGCACCGAGTTCGAGGAGATGTGGGGAAGCACCGGGCCGCAGCCCGATCTAGCCAACAGCCGCTTCGGCGCGGAGAAGACGAACAACACCCCGCACAGTTTCAACGTGGACGGCGTGCTGATCGAGAGCTATTTCTCGCCGACGGACGGAACCACCGCGCAGATCGTGGACGCCGTGGACCTCGCGCAACACAGTGTGCGTGCCGCCCTCTTCAGCTTTACGAACGATGATATCGGAGATGCACTCCTGGCCGCCGATCAACGCCCCGGGGTCACCGTGCAGCTTGATCTGGAAGATGCGATCTACTCCGGCACCGAGGGCTGGTACCTTGAGACCAATGGGGTAGATGTGGCCACCCACAACACCGACAACGTCCAGCTGCATCACAAATACGCCATCATCGATGAGGGCAGTACCGATGATCCGCTGGTGATCACTGGCAGCCACAACTGGTCATGGAACGCGGAACTGATCAACGATGAGAACACGCTGATCATCCACGACGCCACGGTGGCCAACCTGTTCTACCAGGAGTGGCACGCCCGACGCAACGATGTGGTGGGGATCAACGAAGTACAGGACAACCGCGACCTGCTTGCCTGGCCATCACCAGCACAACGCGAACTCCACGTGCAGCTGCCCAAGGACATGCCTACTGCGCGTCTCGATGTGGTCGACCTCACTGGTCGTGTGGTGCTGAGCGCGGTGGCGAACAACGCGCAGCACGTGTTCGATGTTTCCGCTCTGGCGGCCGGCCACTATGTGCTGGTGTGCATGGATGCGCAGGTCAGCGTTCGGCGCAGCATCTCCATCCTCCGCTAACGCGGGAAGTACAGCGGGTGGCGCTCGTTGTAGCGCCGCATGAACCGGAACACCGTCACATCGCTGCGACGCTCTTTCTTCGGCAACGCCTCGAACTCTGCCCGCAGGATATCGTCGCGTTGAATGGCCCGGTAGATACCTCCGTCGTTCACGGGCAGGAAGTCGCCGGTCCCCATGTCGAGCAAGCGCTGTTCTTGCACTGTGTTGGTATATGGACCCGTGCCGAACACCGGATCGTACGCGCCCCAACTGCGGTAGGTGTTGTCGAAGACCAGATGCGCGATGGAGCCCATAAGGCCGATACGCGTGAAGCCATCTCCGATGCGCACGTACACCACGTCGCGGTTGCAGAAGCCCCACGCACGGGCCAGTTGGATGCGCTGCCGGGTGCCTGTGCTGTCCGTGCAGAAGAGCTTCCCGTTGCTCTGGCGCAGGTCCGGCACCGGCTTGTCCTGGTCGCTGCGCAGGTCCTTCAACGCCACGGAAGGACGGTTCGCGCGGAAGTCGTCGAAGCCGAAGTAGATGCCCTCGCGGAAGTCGAAGCCGCCGTCGTACTGGATCAGGGATGTGTCACGTTGCGCGTATTCGAGCGAGTCCCACTGCGGGAACGCGATGATCGTGATAAGGGCGAAAAGCAGTGCGAACGAGCCGCGCATCACACGATGGAGCGTATCATGCCCATCACTTCCTCCGGTGCCTGGGCGTGCACCCAATGTCCGGCGAACTCCACGGTTTCGATACGGCTGTTGGGGAACTGTTCCTTGATCGCCGGCACATCGGCGCGGGTGATGTAGTCACTTTGACCGCCGCGGATGAACACGGTGGGTACGCGGATGGTCTCCGGCGGTGCGGCCGCAAGGATATCGTGGATGTCGCGCGCGATCACCGGCACGTTGAAGCGCCAGCCCAGCATCTCCGGTGTTTCCCAATACAGGCTTTTCAACAGGAATTGCTGAATACCCGGCTCCGGAATGTATTTCGCCAGATGCGACTCCACCTCTTTACGTGAGGACTTGTGCGCCACATCACTCGTGAGCAAGGCTTCAATGATCGGCGCCTGATTGCTCAGCGGATATTCGCGCGGACCCATGTCCACGCTCACCAGGTGTTTCACCAACCCGGGCCAGTGATGCGCGAAGTACATCGCTGTCTTCGCACCCATGCTATGGCCCACCAGAACGATGTTCTGCAACCCCAGCCCTGTAACAAGCCTGTGCACATCAGCGGCCATCAACGGATAACTCACGCGGTCCGTATGCGGCGAACGCCCATGATCGCGTTGGTCCACCAACACCACGTCGTACTGCTCACCCAGTTCCTTACCGATGCTTCCCCAATTGTCGCTGCTGCCAAAGAGGCCGTGCAGCACCACGATGGGCTGCCCAGAGCCGATTCGCCGATGGAAAAGGTCGATGCTCATTTCAGTTCGCGCAAATAGAGTTGCACGGTGTTCTGCATCCCGTACCGTAGCGCGTCGCAGATCAGCGCATGGCCGATGCTTACTTCCAACAGCCCCGGCACGTTCGCCTTGAAGTACGCGAGGTTGAAAAGGTCCAGATCATGGCCTGCGTTCAGCCCGAGCCCGAGGGAAGCGGCTTTCTGCGCGGCACGTGTGAAGGGCGCAACCGCCGCCGCGCGATCCAGGTGATAGTTCGCAGCGTAGGGTTCGGTATAGAGCTCGATGCGATCGGTGCCGGTGTCCGTGGCATGTGCGATCTGCTCCTCGTCCGTGCCCATGAAAAGGCTTGTCCGGATCCCAGCGGATCGGAATCGCGCGAGCACCTCCTTTAGAAAAACGCTGTTGCCCTTGGCATCCCAACCGGCGTTGCTTGTAAGCACCTCCGGCGGATCGGGCACCAAGGTCACCTGATGCGGCTTCACCTCCAACACCAATGCGATGAAGTCCTCACTCGGGTAACCTTCGATGTTGAACTCCGTAGTGACCACGTTGCGCAGCGCGCGTACATCGCTGCGGCGTATGTGCCGGTCGTCCGGCCGGGGATGAACGGTGATGCCCTGCCCGCCGAACCGCTCGATGTCCTGCGCCCAGCGCACCACGTCCGGGTTGTTGCCGCCCCGCGCATTGCGCAAGGTGGCCAGCTTGTTCACGTTCACGCTCAGGTGCGTCATCTCTCGTGTTCCTTATAGCTTCGCCCCCTCAAAGGCCGGAAGCGGGCGCTCAAAAGTAGATGCCCCTGCCACCTTGCTCACCGTTCCATGCGCGCAGCAGACCTCATCACCGACGACATTCCCCCGTTGAAACCCACGGATCCCGTGAGCCGTGCGCTCGATTGGATGGAGGAGTTCAAGGTGGGGCACCTGCCCGTGATCGAAGGTGAGCACCTAGTGGGCCTTGTGAAGGATGATGATCTGGTGGACGGCAACAATCCGCGCGCCATGGTAGGCGATCTCATGGAGCGAGTGGAGGTGCCCTTCGTACGCGGCCAACAGCACATCTACGACGTGATGAAAATGTTCGTGGAGCGCTCACTCACCGTGGTGCCCGTGCTGGACATGACCGGCAAATACCTCGGCGCGATCAATGAGCACGAAGCCCTGCGGCGGCTCAGCGAAGTGGTGAATGTGCGCGAGCCCGGCAGCGTGCTGGTGCTGGAGATGAACCAGGTGGATTATTCCTTGCAAGAGATCGCCCGCATCGTGGAGGGCAACGACGCCAAAGTGCTGAGCGTGTACTGCCACCTGCTCACCGACAGCACACGCCTCGAGGTAACGCTGAAGATCAACCGAGAGGACATCAGCGATATCCTTCAGACCTTCGAGCGGTACGAGTACGACGTGAAGACCACCTTCCAGGGATCACGCTTTCAGGAAGACCTGCGCGGGCGGTACGACGAATTGCTCCGCATGATGAATCTGTGATCGCCGGGCGATGCCCACAGCCCGCCTCCGTTCCATCCTGCTCTTCGTCCTGGCCATGGCCTTGTATGTGCAAGTGGACGCGCAGGAGTCGCAGACATCTATGTACACCGGGCCGTTCCTGATCTCAGGCGTACTGTTGGAAGGCAATCGTACCACGAAGGAGCGCGTGATCATCCGCGAGCTCACCGTGCGCGAAGGTGACAGCGTGGCCACCTCCGAACAGCTGTACTACCTGCTGGAGCGAAGCCGGCAGAACGTGTTCAACATGGGGCTCTTCAACAGCGTGAGCGTGCTGCCCACCTACATCGGTCCCCACGAGGTCTTCATCACAGTCACTGTGAGCGAGCGATGGTTCTATTGGCCCACGCCCATTTTCAAGTACAGTGACCCCAACTTCAACACGTGGTGGCTCACCAAGGATCTGCGCCGCGTCTACTGGGGTGCCTTTCTTTACCGGTATAACATGCGTGGCCGTAACGAAACACTCTACGCCAAGGTGCAGCTGGGCTATGCCAAGGAATTCGCATTACGCTATCGGTTCCCGTTCATAGACAAGCGCCAGCGTTGGGGACTGGCCTTTGGGGCCGGCTTTATGCGACAAGATGAGATCACCACCGGAACGCTCGGCAATAAGCGCGACTTCGTAACGCTCCGGGGCCAGCACACCCGTACAGAGTGGAAGGGCGATGTGGAGGCCACCCTGCGTCCCGGCTTCGATCTGCGCCATGCGTTCCGCCTCGGCTTCGTTAACGCCAACGTGCTGGACACTGTAGCGAATGCCCACCCGAATTATCTCCCCGGTGGCTATAACAGCACTGTTTTCCTCAGCTGCGGCTACACCTTCACCATGGACCGCCGCGATAACCGTGTGTTCCCCTTGAGCGGGGACCAGTTGCTGTTGCGTATTGATCGCTATGGTCTGGGCCCTGGTGGACGGAATGAACCCGACCTCACCACCCTATATGCGGGCTATCAGCGTTCCTGGCGATCCGGCAGCCGATGGAGCCTGGGTGGCAGCCTGCGCGCCAAGGCAAGCATAGCCGGCGAGATCCCGTACTACCTGCAACAGGGGCTAGGCTATGACGATTATGTACGCGGTTACGAGTACTACGTGATCGACGGCGAACACTACGTCCTCGGAAAGGCCAACCTGTTGTGGGCGTTGCTGCTGCCGCGCGAGTACGTGTTCCAGAACATGCACAATGACAATTTCAGGACGTTGTACCTGGCGATCTACCTCAACGCTTTTGCCGATGTGGGCTATGTGCGCGACAGCCGCTACGCCGAAGCCAACTTCCTGGCCAACACCTGGCAACAGGCCTTCGGGCTGGGCGTGAACGTGGTGACCAGTTATGACCAGGTGATGCGCGTGGAATACACCGTGAACGCAGAGTTCGAGCGCGCCTTCTATCTACATTTCGCTCAACCTTTCTGAATCCCATCATGCGCATCGGTACCCATGGCCGCTCGCTCGACCGCCGGAACATCCCCTCCGTGCACCGCATCTTGGCGTCCATGCGCACACATGGCATAGTGCCCGTTGTGGACCGCGATCTGGCCCGTCAACTGGAAGCTGCTTCCGTGCCGTTGACAGCCGATGTGGAAGTGGCTGACAATCCCGCCGAGCAAGGCATTGAACTCTTCCTAAGCCTCGGCGGCGACGGCACCTTCCTGGACACGGTGTCCAAAGTGGGCCGCAGCGGTATCCCCATCCTCGGCATCAACCTAGGTCGCCTGGGCTTCCTGAGCAGCACCCGCGAAGAAGGTGCCGATGCTGCCCTACAGGCCGTGATGGACCGAAAGTTCACCGTCGAATCCCGCGGTCTGCTGGCGTTGGAGGGGGAAGGACTCGGTGCCGGCTCTCCCGTTTTTGCATTGAATGAAGTAAGCCTGCACAAGCGCGATTCCAGTAGCATGCTCGCCGTGCACTGTTACGTGAACGATCGGTTCCTCAATACCTATTGGTCCGACGGGTTGATCGTGAGCACACCCACCGGCAGTACCGCCTATTCGCTGAGTTGCGGTGGGCCTTTGCTCGATCCCACCTGCGATGCCATGGTGATCACCCCGATCGCTCCGCACAACCTGAACGTCAGACCCTTCGTGGTGCCCGGAAACAGCATTGTGCGCCTGCGCGCCGAGGCCCGCGGTGATCGTTACCTAGTGAACCATGATTCGCAGAGCGTGGCCATGGACCGTGCCACCGATCTGGTGATCTGCCGGGCCGAACACCGCGTTCGCGTGGTGCACTTGGAAGGTCAGGACTTCTTCAACACCCTGCGCGATAAGCTGGCCTGGGGCCTTGATGTCCGCAGCTCAGCCCTCGGCAACGGCCACAAACGCTAAGTTCGCGGGCAGAACGGGCAAGGATCTAGCGCTTTCACCGTTCCTGAACGGATGCACCGCACTTGGGCCTTCCTGCTACTTAGCCTTACGGTCCTAACCGCCACTGCACAAGTGAGCGAGCTGGGCTTCAGCGGGGGCGTGTCCTATTATATCGGCGACCTCAATCCGACCCGGCATTACCCGCGCAACCTGCGCCCAGCTGGCGCTGTTTTCTACCGCTACAGCATCACCGATCGTTACGCCTTTCGTTTCCAGGGCCTTTACACCAAACTGCAAGCCGCTGACGGCAATTCATCCGATTCCCTGCAGCTGCGCCGTAACCTCAGCTTCCGTACCTCGCTCTTCGAGGCATCGGCGTTATTGGAGGTCAACTTTTTGAAATACCGGGGGTTAGGAAAGGATAGCCATAAATGGACACCCTATGTGTTCGCTGGCCTTGCCTATTTCCACATGGATCCCCAGGGCCAACTGGGCGAGACCTGGTATGATCTGCAGCCCTTGGGCACCGAGGGCCAGGGTAGTACAGCCGGTGGCGCGCCATACAAGCTGGACGTGCTGAGCATTCCCTTTGGCGTAGGATTCAAATTCGCGCTTACGGATCGCGTGGACCTGGGCGTGGAATGGGGCCTGCGCCGCACCTATACCGACTATTTGGATGATGTCAGCGGGGTATACGTGGACAACGCCCAGCTATCCTACGAAACCGGGCCCATCACGGCCGCACTTGCCGATCGCAGCGACCTGCGTGAGTCCGGCCTCAATACCGGCCGTGCCCGCGGCGACTCCCAGACCCGCGATTGGTATCAATACACTGGGGTATCCCTCTCCCTGCTGCTCACCCGCTTCACCGAGTGTGATGCCATCTGGGACCGTATGAAGAACAAGTGAGGCCCGGAATGGCGAACTTCGCGGCCCCTGTGCAGAACCCCACAACCACACCCGGTGCCGATCAGGTCGCGGAGGCCTTGCGCGCCCGTATCGATCCCACGCGCGTCCCACAGCACGTGGCCATTATCATGGATGGCAACGGTCGATGGGCCCAGAACCACGGCGAAATGCGCGTAGTGGGTCACACCCATGGCGTGCGCAGCGTGCGTGAGTCCCTTGTCGCCGCCACCGAGATCGGTGTGAAGTTCCTTACACTCTACGCCTTCAGTACCGAGAACTGGAGCCGCCCGCAGGCCGAGGTGGACGCCCTGATGGACCTCCTCGTGAACACCCTGATGAGCGAGATGGAGAGCCTGCACGAGAATGGCGTACGCCTCCATACCATCGGGGATACCGACAGCCTGCCGTCCACCTGCCGCGCTACACTGGCCAAAGTGATCCAGCAGACCTCGCACAACGACCGCATCACCCTTACGCTCGCGCTTAGCTACAGCGCCCGGTGGGAGATCCTGCGCGCCGTGCGCTCCATCGCGCAGGACGTGAAGGAGAGCCGCATCGATATGCACGCGGTGAACGAGGAGCTCTTTGCCGACCGACTTAGCACGCACGGCATGCCTGATCCTGAACTTCTCATCCGCACCAGCGGCGAGCAACGCATCAGCAACTACCTCCTCTGGCAGATCGCCTATGCCGAGCTCTGGTTCACCTCCGTGCTTTGGCCCGATTTCCGCAAGGAGCACCTGTTCCAGGCCGTCCTGGAATTCCAATCGCGCGAGCGACGTTTCGGTCTTACCAGCGATCAAGTCACTACCGCCTGATGCGTTATCTCCTGCTTTCCCTCTGCCTGTTGATCGCCTGCTTCGCCCTGGGGCAGCAACTGGATGTGCCCGCGCTCGACTACAAGTTCCCCAAGGACTACACCATCGGGGGCATCACTGTCACAGGCTGCGTTACACGCGACGCTAATGCGGTGAAGCTCTTCAGCGGCCTGCAGGTGGGCGACAAGGTGCAAGTGCCTGGCGAAAAGATCGCCAAGGCGATCAAGGCCATCTGGGAACAGAACCTGTTCACCGACGTGCGCATCGAAGCCGCCGAAGTGCGCGGTACCACCATCTTCCTGAACATCATCGTGCAGGAGAACCCGCGTCTGGCCGGCATGGGCTTCGATGGTACCGTTAGCCGCAACGAGGGCGACAAATTGCGCGAGGAGATCAAGCTGGAACGCGACCAACAGGTTAACGACGCGGTGATCGCCAACATCCGTAACACCGTCCGCCGCTATTACATCGACAAGGGCCACCTGAAGGCCGATGCCAAGATCGAACAACGTGCAGACACCAGCCAGCAGAACGCCGTGAAGTTGATCGTGCGCGTAGATCCCGGAAAGCGAGTACGCATCAAGGACATCGAGTTCCATGGCAACGAGAATATCAGCTCCAAGCGCCTGCGGCGCGCGTTGAAGGAGACCAAGCGCAAACGCTGGTGGAACATCTTCGGCACTAGCAAATACAAGAGCGGCGACTTCCAGACCGACAAGGCCAAAGTGATCGCGCTTTACAACGAGAAGGGTTTCCGCAATGCCTCCATTGTGAAGGACTCCCTCTCCTATGTGAGCAACAGCAAGATAAGGCTGGACATCACGGTGGAGGAGGACAAACGCTTCCACTTCCGCACCATTAGCTTCAGCGGCAATACAAAGTACAGCACCGATACGCTGAACGGCATCCTGAAGATCAAGCGCGGTGACGTATACAATAAAAAGATCCTCGACAGTCGCATGTACATGAACCCGAGCGGGGCCGACATCAGCTCGCTATACATGGACCATGGCTACCTGAGCTTCAATCCCGATCCCGTGGAGCGCGTGGAGGGCGACAGCATCGACCTGGAGATCCGCATCCGCGAGGGTAAGCAGTACCGCGTACGCAACGTCACCATCACCGGTAACACCAAGACCTTCGACCATGTGATCCGCCGCGAGATCCGCACGCGACCCGGCGACATGTTCGATCGTAGTGAGGTGATCCGCTCGCAACAGCAACTCATCGGCCTAGGCTTCTTCGACCCTGAAAAGGTGGGTGTGAACCCCACACCCGATCCGCGTACGGGCCTCGTGGATCTCAACTACACGGTGGAGGAAAAGCCGAGTGATCGACTTGAATTGAGCGGTGGCTACGGCGCGGGCCGACTGCTGCTTTCGCTGGGCCTTAGCTTCACGAACTTCAGCCTGCGCAAGGTCTTTGATAAAAAGGCCTGGTCGCCCCTGCCCGCAGGTGATGGTCAAACACTGAATCTGCGCGCGCAGACCAACGGTCGCTTCTTCCAGAGCTACAGTGTCTCGTTCATTGAACCCTGGCTCGGGGGGCGCAAGCCGAACTCGCTCAGCGTCTCCGGTTACTACACCCGCCAGACCAACGGTGAAACGCGCGAGGCACTGAAGGCCGACGGCTCGTCCAACTTCTCGGAACTGGGCATCCTAGGCACATCCGCCGGTCTCGGGTGGCGTTTGGAAGTGCCCGATGATTATTTCTTCTTCAGCCTTACGGGCAGCTACCAGCAGTACCGCTTGAGCAACTGGACCTCGCTTTTCTCCTTCGCGAACGGCACCAGCAACGTGATCGCATTGCAGGCCCGCCTTTCACGCCGTAGCATCGCCGAGCCGTTCTGGATCACCCAGGGCAGCGAGATCGCCTTCAGTGTCAAGGCCACACCGCCCTACTCGGCCTTCGACCCGGGCACCGACTATACGTTGCTGAGCCCTGCGGACCGGTACAACCTGGCGGAGTTCCACAAGTGGAAGTTCACCACCCAGTGGTTCAGTAAGCTTACACGCAGCAAGAGCAAGCATGATCTTGTGTTCATGGCCCGCGCGGGTTTCGGCTTCCTCGGTCGCTACAATGCGCGCAAGGGTGATTCACCTTTCGAGCGCTTTTACCTCGGCGGCAGCGGCCTTACCGGTTTCCAGTTGGACGGTCGCGAGATCATCGCGTTGCGTGGCTACGAGGACCTGTCGCTTTCGCCCAGTTTCGGCAGCTTCTTCGTGAATAAATTCACCGCGGAACTTCGCTTCCCTGTATCGCTCAACCCCAGCGCCACCATCTTCGCCACCACCTTCGTGGAAGGTGCCAAAGCGTGGAACGACATCCGGCGCTACGATCCCTTCAGCCTCTACCGCAGTGCTGGTATCGGCTTGCGCTTATTCCTTCCCATGTTCGGGCCCATGGGACTCGATTACGCCTGGCGTTTCGATGATGTTCCCGGACTTCCGAACATGGCGAAAAGCCAGTTCCATTTCACCATTGGCATTGATCTTGGGGAACTCTGACCCGGTGATCGCCTAATTTCGATGGCCTCACGCATGAAAACCACACTCATCTACCTTACACTCATCGGCTTCCTCGTGCTGCCGGCCTTGGCCAATGCCCAACGGATCGCCTTCGTGGATACGAAGTACATCTTGGAGCAGATGCCCGATTATGCCGCAGCGCAACAGGAGCTGGATCACCAGAGTTCGCTCTGGCAGAAGGAGATCGATGATCGCTGGAGCCAGATCAAGCGAATGCGTGATGCGTATAACGCGGAAGCGATCCTGCTGACGGACGACATGAAGCGCTCGCGTCAGGAGGATATTGCGGGCAAGGAGAACGAGGCGCGTGACCTGCAGAAAAAACGCTTCGGCGTGGGTGGCGACCTGTTCAAGAAGCGTCAGGAGCTGGTGCAACCCATTCAGGATCGGATCTATCAGGCCGTGAAGGAAGTGGCCGGAACGACTTACATGGCCGTGTTCGACATCGGCGGCTTGGGTAACAATGTGCTTTACGCCAGCGAGAAGTTCGACAAGAGCGATGCGGTACTGCGAAAGCTCGGTATCAAGCCGGGCAAAAGCGTTGGCAACTCGGGCAACGTGCGTGGCGAGGAGGACGAGCAGCCCGATCAGGATAGCGATAAGACACCATCCAAGGACGGTGGACGCGATGATGGGACCAAGACCCCTGCGCCAGGGAGTGGTGGCCAAGAACAAACGAAACCCAAGTAAAGAACCCAGGCCTGTTCAAACGCAGGCACCCCAAACACGAACGCATGAACATGAAGAAGTACATCATTGCCCTCTGCTTGCTGATCACCGGAACCACCGGGCTGATGGCACAGGTGAAATTGGGCCACGTGGATCGCCAGGACCTGATGCTGAAGCTGCCCGAGCGACCCGTCGCGGAGGAGAAAATGAAAAAATTCGCAGGGGAGCTAGACACTCGGCTGAAGGCCATGGGTACCGAATACCAAACCAAGGTAGCCGATGTGCAAGGGCGCTTTGAAACGATGACGCAGACCGAAAAGGATGCGGCCCAACGCGAAGTGGCCGAGATGGAGGAGCGCATCACCAAGGCGCAGGAGACGGCCAAGGAGGACCTCTCAAAAATGGAACAGGAACTGCTGGCTCCCATGGTGGAACGCACGGACAAGGCCATCAAGGAAGTGGCCGGCGAGAACAACTTCACCTACATCTTCGATACCAGCACGGGCATGGTGTTGTACTGGGAGAAGGGTGAGGATATCGCGCCGCTCGTGAAAAAGAAGTTGAACGTTAACTGATCCCTGAACGCCGTGGTGGCGCGCGCGCCGATCGGCATTTTTGATAGCGGCATCGGTGGCCTCACCGTTGTTGCGGCCATTCGGCAGGCGCTCCCCGCAGAGCGCCTGCTGTATTTCGGGGATACCGAGCATATCCCGTATGGCGATCGCAGCCTTCGCGAAGTGCGGGCCTTCAGCGCCGCCATCGTGCGCGCTCTGCTCGGCAAGGGATGCAAGATGATCGTGATCGCGTGCAACACGGCATCGGCGGCTGCATTACGCCAGCTGCGCGAAGCTTATCCCAACGTGCCCTTTGTGGGTATGGAGCCCGCCGTTAAGCCGGCTGTGGAACGCTCGCGCACGCACGTGGTGGGCGTTATCGCCACCAAGGCCACGTTCCAAGGCGAGCTCTTCGCCAGTGTAGTTGAGCGGCATGCGCACGGGGCACAAGTGCTGGAACGTCCCTGTCCAGGGCTCGTACAGGCCATTGAGGCCGGCGA
>JBKJNF010000253.1:0-4830 GCA_046596155.1 Flavobacteriales bacterium
CGGTAAGGACATATGTACCCCCTTCCGTAACGATCGGGTTCGGAGCGTTGCTGGCGAATCCATTCGGACCATTCCAGCTGATCGTTCCATTACCTAGGCCGTTGAGCTGAACGCTCGTGTTATCACAGGTGATGAAACCACCCGTGGCGATCGCTGTTGGCGGAGCATTGTCCTGCTCTAGTGTGGCCTGCGTGGAGGCCATACATCCGTTCGGAGCGGTGACAGTGAGCACATAGGTTCCAGAAACGCTGACGTTGATGGACTGCCCATTGCTGGTGAAGTTGTCCGGGCCGCTCCAGCTGAAACCTGACCCGGTCTCCGAGCTATTGCCCATGATGGTCGTGCTCGTCGTGTTGCAATCCAGCGGGAAGAAGAAGCCGATGAACGCGTCCGGAACGTTCGTATCACCGATCACCGCTGCTTCTGCCATGCTCGTGCAACCGTTCGCGCCCGTTACCGTGAGCACATACGTGCCGGCCATCATGACCGTAGGGTTCTGTGCACCGCTCGTGAAGTTGTTCGGACCTGTCCAGCTAAAGCTGCCGTTGCCGCTGCCCATGAGCATCACGCTCGATACGTTGCAGTTCAACGTGCCACCCGTGGCCTCTGCGCCAGGGGCTTCGGTGTCCTGTGAAACTTCCGCCGTTGCGCTTGCGCTGCATCCCAAGCCATTGTTCACAGTGAGGGTGTAGGTGCCCAACACACTGACAATGGGATCTTCATCAGCAGAGGTGAAGTTATTCGGTCCTGTCCAGGAAAAGCTGGCTCCCTGCGTGGTAGTAGAGCCGTTAAGTTGTACCGATGTGTGCGTGCAGTTCAACGCACCACCGATAGCCGAGGCATTTGCAGCGGAAGGCGCGCTTCCTGAAATGGAGGACACACAGTCGCCAACATTCAAGGGATCGATGCAAGCGGCCGGATTGTCTTGGGCCGATACCGTGATGTTCCAAGTAGTAGCACTACTCGGATAGGTCATGATGATCGTGCCACTGGTCACGGGATTGGCGCTGGCGTTGTTGGTGAGGCAAACCGGAGCCGAGGTCTGTGGAACTGCGTTCGGATCATAACCGACATAGCTTCCGTTTATGCCCATGATCGGCAATGCCACCGTGTAGGTCCCATTGTTGTTGCACACCAGGCTCACATCACCCAATTGTAGGTTGCACAAGAACACATCTGCGTCACCGCATCCGAAGCGCGCTTTGAAGTTGCTGACGCTCAGGTTTCCGTCCGCATCCTGATCCCAGATCGCGAGATAGTAGTTCGTGGGCTGATTGAACGCCGGCACGGGAAGGGTGTTCCAGCTACTTGCGCTTTCCACACCACAGGTCGCGAAGCTCAGCGAGGCACAATTGCCTCCCAATGAATCGGTGGTCAGGTTGTTACCTCCCAACAGTACACCAGCAGTAGGGTTGTTCGAATAGTAGAGGGCCCAACCAATGTGGTCGCCGCTATTGTCGTTCAGTTGGATCTGGAAGGTTCCAGCGTTGGGCCGAATATCGAACTGCAGCCAGATGATCGGCTGACCGGCCGTGGGCCCTATCACTGTGACAACGTTTCCGCTGCTGGGCTCAACACAACCGCCGCCTCCTACATTGATGGCGAACTCGGCAGGGTTGTATACGCATCCCTGCGGAACGATCTGCGACTGCGTCTCTGCGGAACTTCCGCAACGGATGATCCCCTGTGCTTCCGGAGCGTTCGGTGTTTCATCCACCGTGCCGTTCGGATTCCAATGCGCACCATCCTCCCATCGTTGTGCACATTCACATGGCTTGTCCAGCTGGGCGTTGGTCACCAGCGGGATCATGGTGCAGAGCATCATGACCAACATGGCCCATATCCCGGGGGAATGGTCCTTCAGTCCCGGGAAGACCCTATTGTAATTGAATGTTCTCATGACGTTCGGTGTTTTTTCGTTTTTAATAGGAATTGGTGCAATTGGTCGGAAGCTCAGTTGTGGATCAGCAACAGCAGGCCGATGGCTATCAGACACCAGAACTCCAGGTCGGTAAGCGCCGTGAGGACCTGCCATTTGACTTGGGACATTGTACCGATCCGACCCTTCGTGGGCGGATGCGGGCCGAGGTGCTCCATTCCGTGCTTCATCGTTGTGGTCCGTGCTATTGTCCAAGTAGCCCAAGGCCGATCGATAAGAGGAAGAGCGGGGCCAAAACTGGCGATATCGGCCACGGATGTCAAGGCCCGCCGATGTTTTTCTATAATTCATCGATGCGTTCGGCTTATTCATGCAGTCCACTCGACTATGCCGAAACTCCGCAACAAGCCAAAAAAGACCGCCGACCCTTTGCAGGACCGGCGGTCTTTTCACCCCCTCGGGGCAGGCTCGAAAGCGCTAGGGGATCTGCTCCGCCCGCGTATTGTTGGGCGTGGTGCTGCCAACGTTCACCAAGATCACATCGCGGTCGTTGGCGCCCCCCGTGTAGCTCACGATACCGTTCAGGTTGGTATCCTCGATGTAATACCCGTTCACCGTGTTGTTGGGGGTTGTGCTGCCCACGCGCACCAGGATCGGATCACGGTCGTTGCCCCCACCTGTGTAGGACAGGGTCTTATTGAAGGACACATCCCCGGTGCGTAGCGCATGCACCGTTCCCACTATTGTCTGCGCATCGGTTCCGTATGTAGCAGTGGCCGGTGCCGAGAAGTTCATCGTGACCGGTACGTTCGAAAGCGCGCTGGCCGTGGCGCTCATGCAGCCTAAATGATTCCGATGGCGTACCGCGACGTAGTAGCTGTTCGCTGCTGTGGTGATGCTCACCGGTGAAACGCCGTCCAAGGCCACCACATCACCATCGCATTGAAGCAAAGCTGCGCAGCTCGCCACCACGGTGGACGGTACCGCAGCGCTGCGGAGTTCCACGATCACCCAATCGACAATGGCGTTGGTGCCTGTAACAGCGAACACGGGAACCGCCACCGTTCCACCCGCTCCAGGAGCGCCTGTGAAGCTGTATCCCAACGCCGTGTAGGGCTGCGTAATCGGCAAGAGAGACGCAGCACGCAAGGCATCACCCATGAGGCCTGTGCCGGTATTGTAAGGGCCTTCGAGCACCACTTTCGGCGATACCTGCACATTGGGAATGGCCAATGTGGGGATCAGACACCAGCTATTCAATGTGCCTTGGTCTTGCGCGACAACATCCTGTATTGTCAATGTCCATGTACCTTCCAGCAATTGTCCGTTGAAGCCCGCAAGGGAGGCGGCCGGGATCACGTACAGGTTGTTCATCGGGCAGGTGGCACCTACGGCACCGTTCACACCGGTCTGGTCGAACTCCACGATGATATTGTCGTTGTTGGTGCACAACCCGGTGCTGATGAGATTCACCGTGGTGTTCGCGGGGCTCTTAAGCGAAAGTCGCAAGTCGCTCACATACGTATGCGTGATGTTCACATACACATTCAGGTCGGTGATGGTGGCTCCATCCTGGGATGGAACCACGATCGTGCTGGTAGAGGTCGCGTTATCAGTGATCACCAAGGACGTACTGTTGCTGAACTGACCGCATCCCGCGCCGGGCGAATTGCAGTTCTTCACGAAGTTGCTTTGCGTGAAATTGCACTGCGAAAAGAGGTTATGTACCAAGATCACGTTCACCGGTGATCCGCTCGTGTAGTTGCCATAGGGTCCGTAGTTCCCAGGAGCCGTGACCGTCTGCAGCGTCACCGGCACACTGGGCCCGCCTGCATCCGGATCGATCTGGATGTCAATTGAGGTGGCACTGCCCATTGCGGTGAGGTTGACGCTCACCGAATAGTTCGTTGTGCCGATGCAAGTGCCCGTGACAACCGCTGTGGGAGAGGTACAGCAGGAGGTGCCGTTGGATGTAACGGCCGTCAGGGTCTGGTTGCAGGCCGCATTGCCGTTGTGGCGCACCTGCACAGCCACGTTGGTACCAAAGCCATACGTGCCCACAACATAGGTGCCGGGCGTGCGCGTGCTATTGAACGTCTGCGATGCCCCGTTAACAGAGGTGTACACGTCGTAGTTCACCGCATCACCGTTCGCGCCTATCGTCAACGACAGCGTGAAGGTGCCCGCACCGCAATTATCCACCATGTTCTCCGAAATGGTAGGTGCGGTACAGCCTACCACGGGGAAGGAGAACTTGAACATGCGTGTGCTCCAACTGGCCGATGGGTTGTACATGGCCGTACCATAGAACGATAGCCCGTCCGAAGGGTCCACATCCAGCGAGTTGTAATCGCCATAGCGGTTGTTGTTGTGGGAGGCGCTGCCCGCCACGATGCTCGTTTCGGCAAACGTCATCTGACCCAGTGGATCGTTCTTGTACCGGCCGGTGTACCGCACACTGGGGTAAATGTTCCCGCCAACGGTTCCGGCGATGTTGTAGGCCAGACCGATATCGCCATTCTCATTGATCGCGATCGTGGGCATCCACCGGTCGTTAGCATCGGGCGAATAGGTGCCTTGTTGATAGATGCTCCAGGGATTGACATAGCCGCCTGATCGATGCAACTCATACCATCGCGGGCCTGCACGGTCCGTGGCATCCACATCCACAGCATGGGTGCATACGATGGCCTCGTAACCGCTGATATTCCTATAGCATATCCGGTTCATGAGCAACTCGCGAAGGGGGTCCATGGCCTGTGCGCCCGGCTGCGTGATGCAGTCAAGTGTGGTATACCCGCAAAGACCGGAATCAAAGGCGTCCGTTGTGAGGAAGCTCGGCCCCGTGATGGTGGAGCTGCCGGGGGTGGCCACGTTGTAGTTGATGTTCCAGATCTCCAAGCGATCGGCCGGTGCCCCCCAAGCCGCATCGGCCATGCGCATGAACATCG
>JBKJNF010000326.1:0-5888 GCA_046596155.1 Flavobacteriales bacterium
CTGCTACCGCCAGCGCGGGCATTCCCGCTCCCACCTGTTCGTTCTATAGCGGGGGGGATGTATGGTTCCGGGTAACCGTGCCCGCAGGTGGTACGGTGTCGATAACGGGCGACGTGGCGGGCGGCAGCGCCATCGGCGACATGGGTATGTCGATCTATACGGCCGCTTCGTGTGCCGGTCCATTCACCCAGGTGGGCTGCGATGATGACAGCGGCCCCGGGCTCATGCCCATGCTTACGTATACTGGCGCGGCCGGCACGGTGCTGTGGGTGCGTATGTGGGAATATGGCAATGACACATTCGGCGGCTTCAATATCTGCGCCACCATACCCGCGCCGCCTCCGCCAGCACCCGCAAATAATGAGCCCTGTACCGCCACACCCGTTACGGTGGCCTCGAGTTGCGGATATACCACCTACACGAACGTCAACGCCACCAACTCGGCCATGACACCCACGCCCACGTGTGGATTTTTCGGCGCCACATCGCTCGACGTGTGGTTCTCCTTCGTGGCCCCGGCGAGTGGTGTGGCCACCATTCAGACGCAGGCCGGCACCATGATCGACGGCGCCATGGCGCTCTACCTCGGGCCATCACCGAACAATTGTAGCGGGCCCTTCACGCTCGTATCCTGTGATGATGACAGTGGTCCCGGCCTCATGCCGTTCATGTCCTTCACGAACTTGATCCCGGGTCGTACCTACTACTTGCGCATGTGGGGTTTCAGCAGCGGCTCAGGCACCTTCGGGCTGTGCATCTTCGGCCCCAGTACAATACCCGCCGGGCAGTGCGTCTATGCACTACAGCTGTATGATTCCTTCGGCGATGGTTGGGGAAGCAGCACGGTCGGCATCTCCATCAACGGCGGAGCGTTTACTAACTATTCGGTAACAGGTTCGTATAACATCATCCTCCTCGGTCTCAATGCAGGCAACGTGCTGGTGGTGAACTACACGGCCACCGGGCCCGGCCAGGCAGAGAACAGCTACGTGCTCAACTTCCTCGCCAATGGCTTAACGGTCTTCAATTCCGGAACACCACCCACGCCAGGCATCGCCTTCACCCAGACCGTGACGTGCACCCCACCACCCTCACCACCCCAAGATTGCGCCGGCGGAATTACGATATGTAGTGGACAAGCCTTCGGCAACACCTCCAACAATACGGGGAACGTGGTGGACCTGAACGCAGGCAATGAAGGCTGCCTGTCCTCTGGGGAACGCCAGGGCACGTGGTACTACTTCTCTCCGTCCGCGAGTGGCAACATCGGCTTCACCATTGCGCCCACTGTGCCAACTGACTACGACTTCGCAGTATGGGGTCCAATGAGCACCGTCGCATGTCCGCCGACCGGTCCACCCTTGCGTTGCTCTTATTCCGCGCTTTACACGAATACCGGGCTTGGGGCCGCTGCCACTGATCAGACAGAAGGTGCGGGCGGTGATGCTTGGGTGAGTACCATTCCGGTCATTACAGGCCAGATCTATATCCTCTACGTAGACAACTTCTCCTCCAACGGTCAGTCGTTCAACCTCACCTGGCAACTGAGCGGCGGTGCATCACTGGATTGTACCATACTGCCAGTGGAGCTGCTGCGTTTTGAGGCCACGCCGAGCGACTTGGTCATTGAGCTTGGTTGGACCACCGCCACGGAGTTGGACAATGATCGGTTTGAAGTGGAGCGCGCGGCGGAGGGCACCGACTTCCGCCTGATCGGCGTAGTGTCCGGCGCTGGCACCACCATACACGAAACGCATTACGGATTTGTAGATGCGGATCCGCTCGATGGCCTCAACCACTATCGCTTAAAACAAGTGGACATCGACGGAACGCCGTCCTTCTCACCTGTGCGCACGGCTTGGCACCGCAAGTACGGGCAGGAGGTCGTACTGGTCCCCAACCCAGGTAGCACATGGGTGGATGTGGTGCTGCCCACCGCCATGCCGGGCACCGTGCTTCTGCTGTTCGATGCCACTGGCCAGGAAGTGATCCGGACCACACTCGGTCAGAGCACTGCGCGGATCAATGTCTCCCATCTTCCGCATGGACTATACGCCGTGCGCATCTTCTCCGCCACAGGCGAGCCCTTGGCTCATTCCACCTGGATGCGCGAGTGACAGCGCAGCGGATCGCGGTGGGGCAGCTACTTTTCCCCTATGAAGCATAACCGCATCCGCTCGCAAGCGGATTACGATCAGGCATACGCGTACAGCGTGAAGGAGCCTGAAGCGTTCTGGGCCGATCAGGCCGCAACCTTCACATGGCACAAGAAGTGGGACACCGTTCTTGAGTGGGACTTTGAGGGACCGAATGTGAAGTGGTTCGCCGGAGGGAAGCTGAACATCACAGAAAATTGTTTGGACCGCCATCTCGCCACTCGTGGAGACAAGAAGGCCCTGATCTGGGAGCCCAATGATCCCAAGGCTCCTGCGCAAAACATCACGTACCGTGCGTTGCACGAGCGGGTGTGCATGTTTGCTAACGTGCTTAAGCGCAACGGCGCGATGAAGGGCGATCGCATCTGCATATACATGCCCATGGTGCCAGAATTGGTAGTGGCTGTGCTAGCGTGCGCGCGCATCGGCGCCATCCATTCAGTGGTGTTCGCAGGCTTCAGCGCGCAAAGCATCGCCGATCGCATTCAGGATGCACAGTGTTCCATGGTGCTCACCAGCGAAGGCATGTCGCGTGGTGCCAAGCAGATGCCCGTGAAACGCATTGTGGACGAAGCGTTGATCACGTGCCCCAGTGTGAAGCACGTCATCGTGACGCGCTGCGTAGGCTGGGATGTGGACATGGAAGCCGGTCGCGATGTGTGGTTGCATGAGGAGTTGGAACACGTTGATGGAGAATGCCCGGCTGAGGTGATGGACGCTGAGGACCCGCTATTCATCCTATACACTAGCGGCAGCACAGGCAAACCCAAGGGCGTGGTGCATACCTGCGGAGGGTACATGGTGTACACCGATCATACGTTCCGGAATGTGTTCCAGGTGGAGGAGAGCGACGTCTTCTGGTGCACAGCGGACGTGGGTTGGATCACAGGGCACAGCTACATCGTCTACGGTCCCTTACTGGCTGGAGCCACCGGCGTGCTATTTGAAGGCATCCCGACCTTCCCCGATGCGGGGCGCTTCTGGCAAGTGATCGACAAGCACCAGGTCAACATCTTCTACACAGCACCCACAGCTATCCGTTCCCTGATGGCCTGTGGTCTCGACTTTGTGGAACCGTATTCGCTTTCATCATTGAAGGTGATCGGCAGCGTGGGCGAACCCATCAATGAGGAAGCATGGCATTGGTACAAAGACCATATCGGCAAGGGTATTTGCCCGTTGGTGGATACGTGGTGGCAGACTGAGACCGGTGGCATCATGTTGTCCTCCCTGGCCGGGGTCACTGACGAGAAACCATCGCATGCAGCGTGGCCTATGCCCGGCGTGCAACCCGTGCTCCTCACGGCCGACGGTAAGGAGATCACAGAGAATGAGCAGGAAGGTCTACTGGCCATCAAGTTCCCCTGGCCGTCGATCATCCGCACCACATATGGCGATCATGAACGCTGTCGGCAGACCTATTTCAGCAGCTATAAGGGCTACTACTTTACTGGCGACGGCGCACGGCGCGATGCGGAAGGACGCTACCGCATTATCGGTCGTGTGGATGATGTGATCAATGTGAGCGGACATCGATTCGGCACGGCCGAGATCGAGAACGCGATCAATCAGGCTACCGGCGTGGTGGAAAGCGCCGTGGTGGGTTACCCGCACGACATCAAGGGTCAGGGCATCTATGCCTACGTCGTCACCGAGAAGCCGATCGCCGCTGATGATGATGGCGCGAAGGAAAATATGCGCGTTGCCATCATCGAAGCGGTGGTGGCGGGCATCGGTCGCATCGCCAGACCCGATAAGATCCAGTTCGTGAGCGGCCTTCCGAAGACGCGCAGTGGCAAGATCATGCGGCGCATCCTCCGAAAGGTCGCGGAAGGGGATATGGGCAACTTGGGTGACACGAGCACGCTGTTGGATCCTGCGGTGGTTGAGGAGGTCAAGAGAGGAGCGATAAGCTGATCTTACGCCGCCACAGGCTCCGCCTTCGGGTACCGCACATTCCCGTACTGCTTCATGTACAGGTCGTAGATGATGCCGTCCGCTAGGCCCACCTTCGGCACGAAGATCTCGTCGATCTCCGCATTCCCCATCACGCGAAGGAATATGTCGGCGGCGGGGATGATCACGTCCGCGCGGTCGGGTCGGAGGCGCAGCAACTTCACGCGATCGTCGAACGTGTAGGAGGCAATGCGTTCCCGCTGTTTTTGGATGTCGGTATGGCTTAGGGGTTCGCCAAAGAGGTTCCCGTTCTCCTTGAATAGGCGGTTGATGTTCCCCCCGGTGCCGATCGCCATGAGCTGCCCATGCTCCTTGCGGAGGTCTTTCAGAAAGGCCCCGATCTCTGTCCACACCTCAGGATTCACCTTGCCCTTCAGCGAACGAACGGTGCCCACTTTGAAGCTGGCGCTCTTGATACGCCGACCTTTCTCCAGCCAGGTGAGCTCGGTGCTGCCACCGCCCACATCGATGTACAGATAGCTCCGGTCCTTCAATAGATCTTGCGTCCAGAACGTGTTCACGATCAGGTCCGCCTCCAGCTTTCCGCCAATGGTCTCGATATGTACACCGCTGCCGATCTCCACCAACGCGCGCACTTCTTCGCTGTTGGTGGCCTCGCGCATGGCGCTGGTCGCGCAGCAACGCAGGTACGGAACGCCGTATACCTCCGTGAGGAGGCGGAAGGCCTTCAGGCTTTTGATCAAGTAATCGCGCTTGGCGTTGCTGATCGCACCCTGGTCGAACACGTCCTCGCCCAAGCGGATCGGCACGCGCACAAGTGTCTGCTTCTTGATGATCGGATGATCATCGCGCTCGATCACCTCGGCTACCAGCAAACGCACCGCGTTCGATCCGATGTCGATGGCCGAGTATGTGAGCTGACGTTCGATGAAGCGAAGGTAATCGGTCCATCTGCCCGCTTCACGGCTCGCTAATTGATGGGCTAGCCCGCCAACTGGCTGATTCGTTCCTCCAGCGCCTTGATCTTCGCCTCGGCATCCGCTTTCTTCTTCCGCTCCACCTCCAATACCTGCGGCTGAGCACCGGCCACAAATCGTTCGTTCCTCAGCTTCTTGTCCACGCTGCTGAGGAAACCGCGCAGGTGGGTGAGCTCGGCTTCAGCCTTTTTCACCTCGGCCTCAGCGTCGATGTTGCCACCCAGGTCCGCAGCGTATTCCGTTGTGCCAACCAGGAAGGTGATGGAACCGTCCGTTGGCTTGTCCCCAGGTTTGATGGCGCTCACGTTGGCGAGCTTGCCCACCAACGCCACGGTCGCATCCCTCAAAGGCGCGGCGTTCTTCACCTGCAGTTGGATCGCCTCCTTGGGGCTCATGCCGCGCTCATTGCGCATGTTGCGAACCGCCGTCACCAGATCGAAGGCATGGTGGATCTCTGCCTCAAGCTTCGCATCGCCGACACCGGCCGCTGGCCAGCGCGCAATGATGATGTCATTGCCTTCCGTGCGTTCACGCAAAAGGTGCCACACTTCTTCACTGAGGAAGGGCATGAAGGGATGCAACAACTTCATCACCTCCTCGAACACAGTCACCGTGGCCTCGTACGTTCTGCGGTCGATGGGCTCGGCCACGCCTTCACCGGCCGCGTTCTTCACGAAGCCGGTCTTGATGCTTTCGAGGTACCAGCTACACAGGTCGTCCCAGATCAGCTTGTAGGTGGCCATCAACGCTTCGCTGATGCGGAAATGCGTGTACAGTCCGTCGATCTCCGCCGTGACCCGGTGCACTCGGCTCTGCATCCAGGCTACGGCTGTGGCGG
>JBKJNF010000105.1:0-17944 GCA_046596155.1 Flavobacteriales bacterium
CATCAGAAAACGGTCCTGGTGATCTGCACGTTGCCCCGCGTCCATGCCCGCGTGGTAAGGCAGGGCCTTGATGCCGTTCACCGTCAACGTCTCCGCGATCTCCTCCACTTTCTTGCGGCTGAGGCAATAGATGATGCCGCTCTTGCCGGTGTGCTGCTTGATGAACTTGGTGATCTCTCGTGCAACATTCACCTTCGGACGGATCTCGTAATGCAGGTTCGGCCGGTTAAAACTGGCCTTGAACACGTTGGCCCCCGGTAGGTTCAGGTTCTTCAGTATGTCCTCTTGTACCTTTTCCGTTGCTGTGGCCGTGAGGGCGATCACCGGTACTCGGTCGATCTCATCGAAGATCGTGCGCAGGCGACGGTATTCCGGGCGGAAGTCGTGGCCCCATTCGCTGATACAGTGTGCCTCATCGATGGCGAAAAAGCTGATGGGAATGTCCCGCAGGAATTCGACGTTCTCCTTTTTGGTCAGTGACTCCGGGGCTACGTACAAGATCTTCGTGAGACCTTTTTTAATGTCCTGTTTCACGTTTTGAGCCTCCGTGCGCGAGAGTGAGCTGTTGAGGAAGTGGGCCACACCGTCCTCGTTGCTGAAGCCACGTAGGGCGTCCACTTGGTTCTTCATCAGCGCGATGAGCGGGCTTACCACGATGGCAGTGCCTTCGCTCATCAGTGCGGGTAACTGGTAACAGAGGCTCTTACCCCCGCCGGTAGGCATGATCACGAAGGTGCTCTTGCCGTCAAGCAAGCTCTGCACTACGGCTTCCTGCTCGCCTTTGAACTGTTTGAAACCGAAAAAGCGCTCAAGCGCTTCCTTGGGCGAAAGATCTATGCTGGTCATGTCGATAAGGGTGGCTGCGGAGTCAGCCGGGCTTTCTGATTGAACGCTTAAAACTACGGTACGCGATGCAATTGTCCAATGCCTCATTAACACGACTTTGCAACAGCTCCGTTACAATGTTCGTACTGCATGACAGACGCTGTTGAGAAGTGCTGCCGTTCTGTTGGATGGCCGGAATGCCCACTGCTATCTTTGACCGCATGGGCTGAGGCCCGCGGATATGTCGCAGCCCGCCAAGGAAATGTCGTTCCTGGAGCATCTGGAGGAGCTCCGTTGGACGCTGGTCAGATCGGCCATCGCCATTGTGACGGGTATGGTAGTCATCTTCATCTACGTCCAGGACGTGTTCGAGCACGTGGTAATGGCGCCGGCCAAGCCCGATTTCATCACCTACCGCTTCTTGTGCTCGGTTGGACAGCGTTTGGGCATGGGGGAGGCCTTTTGCGTAAAAGAGGTCGCTCTGCATATCCAGAACAATACCATGGAAGGGCAGTTCATGATGTCATTCAGCATCGCCTTCACCGGAGGGCTCATTGCCGCCAGTCCCTTCGTGATCTGGCAGCTTTGGCGATTCATCGCTCCCGGCCTGAAGCCTGTGGAGCGCGCCGCTGTGCGGGGGACCGTCTTCTATGTGATGTTGCTCTTCCTACTCGGTACTGCTTTCGGCTATTACGTTCTTGCTCCCATGAGCATTCAGTTCTTCTCCTCCTATTCGTTGAGCTCAACGGTCGAGAACAAGCCAACGCTGGATAGCTATATCGGTGTGTTGAACAGCTTTCTCTTGTGGACAGGACTTGTGTTCCAAATGCCGGTGATCATGGTATTCCTCGCGCGTATCGGGATCGTCGGTGCCGCCTTTTTGCGGAAATACCGCAAGCACGCTGTAGTGGTCATCCTCATTGTCGCGGCCGTTATCACCCCACCCGATGTGGTGAGCCAGGTCACCGTGACCCTTCCGCTGGTGGCCCTTTACGAACTGAGCATCCTGCTCGCTGCCCGCACTGAACGTCGCCAGCTGCGCATGGCCGCCGCAACAGCAACACCCAACGTCCGTTGATGTATCCAATGCGCGCACGACCCAACCGATCGGACCGCTACGTTGCTGCGCTGATCACTTTGCTGATCGTCATGGTAGCCAATGCGCAGACAACCCGTGTGTCCGGCACGGTGACCGACGGCACCACAGGCGAACCACTGCCCTTCGTGAACATCGGCTTCGTGGACAGCCGCATCAGTACCAACACCGACTTCGACGGCCATTATCGCTTTGATACCTACTACGCAACGGACAGCCTGCGCGCCACCTGCATGGGCTATCGCACGCAGAGCGTGGCGGTGGAACGCGACCAGGCCCAGTTGATCAACCTCGTGATGCAGCCCGCCAGTGCCGACCTGGCCGAGGTGGTGGTGACCTACGTTGAGAACAGCGCTTTCGCTATCCTTCGTCAGGTGGTGCGCAACAAACCTGTGAACAACCGTGCCAAGCTCGCAGCCTACGAGTACGAGAGCTACAACAAGGTGGAGTTCGACCTCAACAACATCACCGAGGACTTCAAGAAGAGGAAACTCTTCCGCGACTTCGATTTCATCTTCGATTACGTGGACACCAGCACAGCCAAGGAGTCGCTGCCCATCTTCATGACCGAGACGTTGAGCGATGTGTACTACCGCCAGGAACCCAAGGTGCGGCGCGAAGTGATACGCGCCAACAAGGTGAGCGGCATCGAAAATGAGAGCATCACCCAGTTCATGGGCGACATGTACACCAACGT
The DNA here is from genome assembly GCA_046596155.1 of Flavobacteriales bacterium. Lineage (GTDB taxonomy): Bacteria > Bacteroidota > Bacteroidia > Flavobacteriales_F > PHOS-HE28 > PHOS-HE28. Next base: position 2,619 of record JBKJNF010000105.1, read on the forward strand.
CAACATCTATGACAACTTCCTCACCCTCTTCGGGAAGAACTTCATAAGCCCGATCGCTGACGGTGGAAAGCAGTACTACGACTACCTGTTGTTGGATAGCAATTGGGTGGGCCGGAACTGGTGTTACCGCATGACCTTCAGGCCCAAACACAAGCAGCAGCTCTGCTTCATAGGCGAGATGTGGATCAACGATACCAGTTTCGCCGTGAGACGCATCGAGGCTGGCATAGCGCCGGGCACCAATCTCAACTTTGTTCAAGACCTGCGGGTGAATCAGGAATACGACGAAGTGGATCACGAGGTGTGGATGCTCACCAAGGACCAATTGCTAGTGGACCTCAATCCCCTGAACGACGGCAAAAAGCCCAAGGACAATCCGTTGCAAGGATTCTATGGAAGGCGGACGGCCACATATAAGAACTTCGCGATCAACAAGCCCCGTGAAGATCGCTACTACGCAGGTCCCGGGGAAGTGGTCGTTGAGATCGACCCGCTTAGTCTGAGCGCGGATTACTGGGATCAGCACCGGCACACACAGTTGAGCAAGCGGGAGAATGATGTCTACCACATGGTGGATACCATGAAGACCATCCCGAAGTTCAGGACGTATCTGGATATCATCACCACCGTGGTCACGGGTTTTTACACAATAGGCCAAGTGGAATTTGGTCCGTATTTCAACATATACAGCTTCAACCCGGTGGAAGGAAGTCGCTTCCGTATGGGCCTGCGCACCAGCGATAAGTTCAGCAAGCGCGTTGAGTATGGAGGTTTCCTAGCATACGGCACCAAGGACCGCGAATTCAAGTACGGCTTTGGCGGGCGAGGTTTCATCACGCGCGATCCCCGGCAATTGCTGGGCCTCTACTACACGCACGATGTGGAACAGTTGGGGCAGAGCATCAATGCGTTCAGACAGGACAATATCTTGAGCAGTGCCTTCCGTCGCACGCCCAATACCAAGCTTACGCTGGTGGATGAGTTCAAGTTCTCCTATGAACGTGAATGGTTCCAAGGGTTTAGCAATACATTGCTGTTACGCTACAGAACGCTGTTTGCACGGGGCGACCTAGAATACCTGCGCCAGATCGAGGCTTCTCCGGAGCCGATCACCGTGAACTCCATCCGCACGTTTGAAGTGGCCCTCAATACCCGCTTCGCCTTCCGCGAAAAATATGCGAGCGGCACCTTCAACCGTGTGGCCCTGCGTTCCCAATACCCGGTGTTCGAAGTGCACGCCGCCTTCGGTCTGCCCGGCCTGTTCGATAGTCAGTACGCGTATCAGAAAGTGGTAGGCCACGTGGATCAACGCGTGGCCGTTGGTGCCTTGGGTAATCTGCGCTATACATTCGAGGCCGGACAGTTATGGGGACGGCTGCCATATCCATTGCTGATCCTGCATCCGGGCAATGAGACCTTCTATTATGATGATGCGGCCTACAACACCATGAACTATTTCGAGTTCATCAGCGACCGGTACGCAAGCCTCTGGCTCGAACAGCACTTCGATGGTTTCTTCTTCAACCGCATACCGGCCTTCCGACGCTTGAAATGGCGCGAAGTGCTCGGTGTGAAAGCGCTGGTGGGTTCGTTGGACAACAAACACCTCGCCGAACTTGTGCTATTGCCCGAGATGAACCGGTTGGACAATGGGCCGTTCATGGAGGCCAGCGCTGGTGTGGAGAACATCTTCAAAGTGCTGCGCGTGGACGGTATCTGGCGCCTCAGCTACCTTGATCTTCCGAACGCGTCACCTTTCGCGCTCCGTGCCAAACTCACCATCAACTTCTGATGCTCCACGCCAAGGACCTCATCAAACGCTACAAAGGGCGCACTGTGGTGGGGGGCGTCAGCGTGGAAGTGCGCCAGGGAGAGATCGTGGGTCTGCTGGGACCGAACGGCGCTGGCAAGACCACCACGTTCTACATGATCACCGGTCTCGTACGCCCGAATAGCGGGCATGTATTCCTCGGCGACCAGGAGATCACGGATCTGCCCATGTACAAGCGGGCGCAACGCGGCATCGGTTACCTGCCGCAGGAAGCCAGCGTGTTCCGAAAGCTCAGTGTGGAGGACAACATCCGGGCGATCCTGGAACTCACCGGCCTTGGAAAGCAACAGCAAGCAGAACGACTGGAGCAATTGCTCGGCGAATTCGGCTTGGTACACGTGCGCAAGAACATGGGCGATGTGTTGAGCGGTGGTGAACGTCGCAGAACGGAGATCGCTCGGGCACTGGCCACCGAACCCAAGTTCATTCTGCTTGACGAGCCCTTTGCTGGCGTGGATCCGATCGCCGTGGAGGACATCCAGAGCATCGTGAGCAAGCTCAAGGAACGCAACATCGGTGTGCTCATCACCGACCACAATGTGCAGGAAACATTGTCGATCACGGATCGCGCTTACCTCCTGTTCGAAGGGAAGATCCTCAAGCAGGGCACCGCCGAAGAACTCGCTGCTGATGAACAGGTGCGCAAAGTCTACCTCGGGCAGAACTTCGAGTTGCGCAGGGCGAAGGCGACTTGATAGGGACTCAGATCTCCTCCACCGCGAAGACGTATTTTTCCATGATCTGGTTGGCCAGCAGCTTCTTGCAGGCTTCGTCCACCTTGACCTCCGCGGACTTCTTGTCGCTGGCCTCCACCTGCAGTGTGATGTGCTTTCCGATACGCACACCGGTGATCTCCGGCAGGCCTAGATTCGTCATGCTGCCGGTAACGGCCTTGCCCTGAGGGTCCAACAAATTGTCGTGGGGCATCACATCGATCTGGGCGCGAAAGGTCTTCATGATAGGAGGGTCTCAGACAAAGGTGGTGACTATGTGGATCAGCGGGTTCGTTCGGGTTGCTCGGCGCTCAGGTCCTGGAACTCGGAAACAGCCGGCCCCAGAGCGGGCTCAGCAGGTAAAGACCCAGGATCACCGGCACGGCTGGGATCCCCAGGGCGATCACTAGTATGGCGCCTGCAGAAATGAGCAGGAAGATGACCTCATTGCCTTGCCATTTTCCACTGCTGAACTTAAGGCCGGGCAGGGGCAGCTCGGAAAGCATCAAGGCGCCCAACAACACACTAAGGCCCAGCAGTACTGAAGGCATGGTGAATAAGGCTACCGCCCAAGCCCCGGGCCACTGCCGCATGGGAGCCGACCAAGGTTCGTAACCTTCCGCCATTAGTACAGTACTTACCCAGAATAAGGCGTGGGCGGGTGTGGGGAGACCTAGGAATCCACTGGTCTGTCGCGTGTCAATGTTGAATTTGGCGAGGCGCCAGGCCGAGCAAACGGATATGATCACGGCCGTTGCCCAAAGCATCCAGTGGTCACTGCGGTCCGCTGCCAGCCAAGGCGCAGCGCGGTGGAAGACGATGATCGCCGGTGCCAGCCCGAAGCTCACCATGTCCGCCATACTGTCCAGTTGTGCCCCTAATGCTGTGCCTCCGCCCAAGGCCCGTGCGGCCAATCCATCGAACACGTCGAACAGCGCAGCTAGGAACAACAGCCCACAGGCGATCGTTAGCTGTCCGTGGGAAGCCAATAGAACAGCCCCTACGCCACAGACTAAGTTCGCCGTGGTCAACAGGTCGGGAATGCGGGGAAGGCGTACCACGTGGTGTTTCGTCAGACCTCGGTCCGGGTGCTGACGGGGCCGAAGTTCAGGTAAATTTGGAGCAATAAAGGAGGCCACCTTCAGTTAGTTGTTGCGTCATTGGACCGATCATATGAAGAACAAGGCATTGAAAGTCATGAAACCTACGTGGGTGGCTGTGTTGGGGATGTTCTTCGTATTCGGCGCCCAGGCGCAGGACGCACCCAAATACAGCAATGAATTCCTTGCGATCGGGGTAGGCGCTCGCGCCTTGGGTATGGGCTACGCTTACTCAGCCCCTGTTAATGATGTGACGGCAGGGTATTGGAATCCCGCCGGCCTCATGGGCATCCGTAGTGATCTGCAGGTGGGCGCCATGCACAGCGAATACTTCGCCGGCATCGCCAAGTATGACTATGTAGGACTAGGCAAGCGCATCGACAGCACCAGCGCTATCGGCTTTTCCGTGATACGCTTCGGGGTGGATAACATACCGAACACCACGGAGCTCATCGACAACAACGGCAACCTGGATTACAACCGTATCACCTCGTTCACCGCCGCCGATCATGCCTTCATCATCAGCTATGCCCGTAAACTTACGGTGCCCGGCCTGCGCGTAGGCGCCAATGTGAAGGTGGTGTATCGTAAGGTGGGTCCGTTCGCCAAGGCGTGGGGATTCGGCTTGGATGCAGGTGCTCAGTATGAGCGGGGGAAATGGCGACTGAGCGCCATGGCCCGTGATGTTACGAGCACATTCAACGCATGGAGCTACAGCCTGGACCAGCGCACCAAGGATGTGTTCGCCCAAACGGGTAACGAGCTTCCCGTGAACGGCCTCGAGGTTACACTGCCGCGCTTGGTGCTCGGTGCTGCGCGCGAGTTCAAGGTGGGTCCCAGGGTCAATATCATCGCTTCGTTCGATCTGGAGAACACCTTTGACGGTGAGCGCAATACGGTGTTCGCCAGTTCGCTTTGGAGCGGTGATCCGCGCCTCGGGCTGGAGGTCGGCTATGCGCACGTCGTATTCCTTCGAGGCGGCATCAACAACACGCAGTATATCACGGAGCTCGACGGCTCGCGCACGCTCGACTTTCAGCCCAACATCGGTGTGGGCCTGAAGATCAAGAGCCTGGCATTGGACTACGCCCTCACCAACATCGGGAAATCCGGGGTATCGCTGGTATCGAACGTCTTCTCATTGCGCTTTGACCTCTTCAAACCCAAGGCCATATGAAGCGACTGTTACTCCCGTTCCTCGCCTTACTCCCCTTCGCCAGCGCTCTGGCCCAGCCGTTCGGTAATGAGTGGATCAATTATGGTTCGCAGTATTGGGCCTTTTGGGTAGGCACTCCACCGGGCTCCCCGTCCGTCTATCCGATCGAGGGCCTTTGGCGCATCGATAGCACTACCCTCGCCAATGCAGGATTCCCGGTGGCTACCGTTGATGCCCGGACCATCCAGGTCTTCGGTCGCGAGAAACAGGTGCCCGTCTATTTTCCGGGTGATTCGGACGGAGTATTCAACGGTACGGATTTCATGGAATTCTATGTGCCCAAGAACGATGCTTGGTTGGATTCTGCCCTGTGGGATGATCCTGCGCACATCAACAATCCCTACTACTCCATCATCGGCGACAGCATTCAATACTTCGTCACCTACAATTCCAGCCCGCAAGTGCTGCGCGTGCTGGACCAGGCACCGGGGAACTATGCGCCCGTGCAGCCTAGGCAATGGTACTGGGGCGAGTCCATTTACTCATCCACCCCCCTCTACCGCAAAGGCAAACGCGATGCGATCGGGATCACCACCTCCACTACGGGTGATGGGGAAGGATATTTCGGATATGATTGGGTGAACGACGGTCAAGGCAGCAACACCAATGATGGACCGTTCACCATCGGGATGCCAACGCCCTATTTCTGGGATGTGAGCATACATGATACCGTATGGACGGACATTGTTGTGGCGGGCACGAATTCGGCCAGCAACCAGGCCTATCCCGACCACCATTTACGACTGACCGCAGGTTACTCGCCTCCTTATGAAGCAACATGGACGGGTGAGCGTACCCAGAAGTTCCATTTTCCACTGGTGTACAATATGCTGGATGAAGGAACGACGAATGTGGTCTTCAATATCATTCATGACCTTCAACAAGGGGATATGCAGGCGGATTATCCCGACCGCCAAGCGCTGTCCTATATCCGGATGGAGTACCAGCATTTGTTCACCGGCTTCGAAGCCGATGACATCCATATGTGGTTGCCGAATGAGGCCGAGGAGGCCCATGTGAGTTTTCTGACCAATGGACCGGTCATGTACGTCTTTGGTGATACCGTGAGGCGCATCGTACCTGAATTCTCCGGTAGTACCTTTCAATCCCTTATCCCTCGCGATCTGGCTCATGCACGCACGCATGTGTACCTGTCGAAGTTGCCGAACATCCACCCTATAGCGGCGGTTCTTCCGGTGAACGGGAACGGCTACTTCCATGATCTCGCAGCCACCAACATTGATAGTGCGCTGGTGATCGTTACACATCCTAAGCTGATGGACGGTGCGTCGCAATACGCGAACTATCGACAGAACCTGTCCTACAATCACTACAACACCCTAGTGGCCGATGTGAAGGAATTGTACCAGCAGTTCGGCGGAGGTATTCTCCGGCATCCGCTGGGCATCCGTCGGTTCATGGGCTATTTGCTTGATCGATTCGATACGCCGCCGCAAGGGCTTTTCCTGATCGGCAAGTCCACACCCTCCGCCAAACTGGGCACTGGTGATAATTCCGGCTATCGAAGCCCCACTGCCGCCGACTCACTCGTGCGACGCATGTGCTTGGTGCCCTCCATGGGCTTCCCTCCCAGCGATGAACTGTTCACCCTCGGCCTATCCGGACAACCGTGGGACCTCACCATACCCGTGGGTCGATTGGCGGCACAAACGGATCAGCAGGTACTGGATTATCTGGACAAGGTGCAACAGCTCGAATCACAGCAACAAACCCCGGCCGCGTGGATGAAGAACATCCTGCACTTCCGCGGCGGATTCACGCCATCTGAAGTGACGCTCTTCGACAACTTCCTGGAGAGCTATCGTGCCACGGCCGAGGCCCCCTGCTTCATGGGGCGTGTCACCAAGTTCGTGAAGAACCCGGACGAGCTCATCTCTCAAGCTGCTGCGGATAGCGTTTACAACTTGGTGAGTGAGGGGGTTACACTCATGACCTTCTTCGCGCACGCCAGTGGTGGTGGATTCGACATCACCATCGACCAACCGGGTAACTACCAATGGAATGGACACTATCCGGTGATGATCGGTAATTCCTGCTACACGGGGAATATCCACCTGCCGAGCTCCGGCAGTGCCAGTGAGCAGTTCATCCTTTCGCCTGATGCCGGCGCCATCGCCTTCCTTGCTTCTACGGACCTCGGAGTCACCGGATACCTGTATGGCCTCACTAGCAACTTCTATCAGAGCTTCAGTCAGACGAACTATGGCAAGAGCATCGGACGACATATCCAGTACCTCGACTCAGTTGCACTCAATGTCGGACAACCGACCATCGCCGATCTGAGCTCGGTGCAGCAGTTCGCCTTGCATGGCGACCCCACACTGATCATGAACTCTCCGGCGTTACCGGATATCGAGTTGAATGCGACCGATGTGCGGATCATTCCGGATCCAGTGACCGCCGATGTGGACAGCTTCAAGGTGGTGGTGACCCTTCGTAATACGGGGGCTTGTATCAACACGCCGTTCTCTGTGGCCGTGGAGCGCCGCATGGTGGAGGAGAATATCCAGCTTCAACCCGTGATCCAGCAGCACTACATGTTGCAGTGGCAGGATACGCTCATTTTCACGCTGCCTGTGTTGGTGGATAGCGGTGGGATCGGACTCAACACGCTGTCCGTCCGGGCTGACCTTGACCCCGATGTGGTGAATGAGGTGGAGGATGTGACGAACAATGAAGTGCAAGTGCCCATGCTGATCACTACGGGTGACCTACTCCCCGTGGATCCTTTCAACTTCGCTATTACCGACGATCCGGCGCCGCAACTGCAGGCCAGCACCGGCGATCCGTTCGCGCCCGTGCGGACCTACGTGATCCAGATCGATACCACCGACCTGTACAACAGTCCGGTGATGGAACAGACCACCATTAGCGCGCCTGGCGGTGTGGTCTCCTGGCAACCACCGACGATCTACAACCTGAACGGAACGCAGGACAGCCTAGTGTACTACTGGCGCTGCTCGGTGGATAGCACCGGTAATGGTGGGTATGAGTGGCACGAGTTCTCCTTCCAATGCATTCAAGGGCGCAGGGGCTGGGGGCAGGCACATTACTTCCAGTACAAGGACAACGACTACAACAACATTATCTATGACCGGCCAGAGCGGGATTTCGATTTTTACACCGGCGCGCGTCAAATAGGTTGTGTGGTCCGCGGAAATAATGTCGCCATCTGCAAATGGACAAAGGACCTGCAGGTGCAAGAGGGTGGCGTTTGTGGTAATAACGGGAATCCACCAGCGATCCACATGGCTGTCGTCGATCCCAATACGTTCATCCCTTGGACCGCCAGATGGAATGATACTGGACATACTCTTGGTGCGAATAATGAGGGTCCTCCGAACGAAGGCTGTTGGATCTACTACCGTCCGATGAAGAACTTCGTCTTCCAAGTGAACCAACCGGCCCGCATTCAAAACCTTGCCAATGCGCTCAACGATTCAATACCGGACGGTTCCTACATTCTGTTGTACACCTACAAGTACATCACACGGGATATACTCGACACGTCGGACATGTATCAGGCCCTGATCGACCTGGGTGCATCGGATTATGGCAGCGGTGCCGTTCCGGATTCCGTACCCTACATCTTTTTCTGCCAGAAGGGTAACAACACCTACAACCAAGAGATATACGGCACCACACTCACCTCCGATATTAGTTTGTCCGCTTACCTGCCGGTCACCGGTAACGATGGCAATATCGATGCGCCCGCCACGGGCCCCTTCCTGAATTGGCTCGCCCTGCATTGGCGTATGGATCCCAACGTGCCATCCGACAGTGCCACGGTGACCCTTTCCACGGTGGATGACTTCGGCAACCGAACCCCGCTGCTCACGCGACCATCGGCCTCTGTGGATTCCATCGACCTGGTGGCCGAGGGCATTTCGCAGCAGGACCTCGAACGCCTGCAACTGCAGGCCCATTTCTTTACCGACACGGTCTTCACGGATCCCCAACCCGCACAACCTGTGCGCTGGCAGCTCGTGGGATCGCCCTCGCCGGAATGCGCCATCGATCCGCCGCTCGGGTATTACGTCTCTGTGGACAGCCTCTACGAAGGGCAGACCGCCAAGGTGATGGTGGCCGTGCACAACATCAGCGATGTGGCCATGGACAGCCTGCTGGTAGGTGCCTGGGTGGTGGATGGTGCAAACCTTCGCACCAACGTGCATTACAAGCGCAACGCCCCGCTTCCTGTCGGCGGTGTTCTGCGGGATACCATCGCCTTCGACCTGGCCGGCTTTGGCGGCAACAACGCATTGGTGATCGAGGCCAATCCGCGCGATACACTTACGAATATCTATGACCAGCGCGAGATGTACCACTTCAACAACATCGCCACGTTGCGCTTCGAGACCTTGCGAGACCAGGAGAACCCCGTGCTGGACGCCACCTTCGATGGCATGCACATCCTCGATGGCGATATCGTGAGCGCACGTCCAGAGATCCGCATCACATTGGACGATGAGAACCCGTCCTTGCTTTTGGATAGCCCTGGGGATACGGCGAACGTGAAGATGTTCCTTTTGAGGCCAGGAACCTCCCAGTTGGATCAGCTCTATTACTACGAGAACGGCATCGAGCAGCTCCAGTTCATTCCCGCGGAGGGTACGGATAATATCTGTCACGTGATCTATCGGCCGGTGTTCGGCACCGATGGCGTCTACACCTTGATCGCCCGGGCTAAGGACAAGAGCAGCAACTCAAGCGGTGATCACGACCTCACCATCAAGTTCGAAGTGGTGAACAAGCCCACCATTACGGAAGTGCTCAATTATCCGAACCCCTTCACCACCAGTACACGCTTCGTGTTCACCCTCACCGGCAGCGAAACGCCGAGCGCCATGCGTATACGTATCATGACCATCAGTGGCCGCGTGGTGCGCGAGATCGGCCTCGATGAGATCGGTCCGCTGCGTGTGGGCCGCAACATCTCCGAGTTCGCTTGGGACGGCACGGACCAATTCGGCGACAAGCTGGCTCGTGGGGTCTACCTCTACCAGGTATTGGCCCAATTGAACGGCGAGGATATCGAGTACCGCGAGACCACTGCTGGTCAGTACTTCACCAAGGGCTTCGGCAAGATGTACCTGTTGCGGTGATCGCAGCGCTGGCCGGTGATGTTTGAGCGCCGCAGGGTACGTTGGATCATCGGGGGGGCCTTTGTGTTGTTCGTTATCGCGCTGGTGGCACGCGGCCATGTGCTTGCGGATAAGGAAGCGCTGAAATACGTGGGCTGCGCGCAGGAGGTGTTGCGGGGTGACGTGCACGACCTTTTCGGCAACTACCTGAAATACGGTTCCTACGTCCTGTTCCTGGTACCCTTTGTGGCCATCGGGCTTGCACCGTGGGCGGTGCTCGCACAGGCGCTGTTGGCTGTGGCGGCCGCGTTCGCCGTGGCGCGGATGGTGGAGCGGATGACCGACGACCACCGGTCCGGCGATATAGCCTTCGGGCTAGTGCTGGTCTGCATTCCGTTGCAGCAATGGGTGCTCGCGCTGTACACGGAATCCTTCTTCGCCAGCATCGCTGTGCTGTTCCTCGAACGGGTGACCCGGCCGGGACGCATGGATGGCGTAACCCTGTTCTGGGCGCTTTTGCTGGTGTTCGCCCGTCCCGTGGGCATGTTGTTCGTCGGACCGGCACTTCTGTGGAAGCTGGCTGATCAGTTGCCCATTCCATTTCCAAGGAAGCTGCGGAACGCAGGTTATGTGCTGGTGCTGCTCCTGGCGATCTCACTTCCCGGCATTGCGCGGGATCAACTGGCTCCCATCGTAGAAGGTCATGTCATTTGCGGCTTTCCGGAGCTTCCCGGAGCCATGGACCACTTCAACGGAACCAGCATCCTTCAAGCGCAGATCAGCCTGTTCCAGCATTCGCCAACGTATGCTACCGGCCTGTTCTTCCGACGGCTCGGCTCCTTGTTCACGCTGACACGGACCTACTACTCGACAGCGCACAACGCCTTTCTTGCGGCCCATTATGTCCTCTTGTTGTTGGCGCTTTACGGATGGTGGCGATGGCGCACCTGTGCCGTGATCGGCCTTCTTGCGGTGGTGCTGCTCTTGAATGCCCTGCTGGTCGGCTTCACGCATGACGAATGGAGCGGGCGCTTCTTGGTGCCGGTGTGGCCATTGATGCTGATGATGGCGGCGCTGGGATCACGCGCAGTATTCCGGAAACGCTTGGTCACATCCTGACCTCGCGCCGCGGCCGCCTACATTCGTCCGCCATGCGGAACCGTCGGTACTACCTGCTCAGTGCCATAGCCACAGGCCTTTTGCTGGCCTTCAGCTGGCCGGCCAATGGCGGCTTGGTGCCCCTGATCTTCCTGGCATGGGTTCCGTTGCTGCTGGCCGAGGAACGCTTCGCCACGAGCGAAAAGCACGATCGTCCCGCGCACTTCATGCCTTATGTGCTGTTGGCTGTTGCCGTGTGGAACGCATTCACTACGTGGTGGCTTTTCTGCGTGAGCGGTTCGATGGATACGCGATTATTCTCGGTGATCGGGCCCAACATCGGCAACGACCTGCTCATGTGCCTGCCATGGCTCGTGATGCGCTGGGCGCGATGGTCAATGCGTGGTGATCGCGTGCGCGTGATGCTGGTGGTGGCCTGGATCGCCTTCGAGCGTTTCCATATGAACTGGGATCTCAGCTGGCCCTGGCTCACGCTGGGTAATGTCTTCGCGGAGCATACTGCTTGGGTGCAGTGGTACGAATTCACAGGTCACCTCGGTGGATCGCTCTGGGTGTGGGTGGTGAACCTGATGTGCGTGGGTTGGATCATCGGTCCAATTGAACGCCGCGGCCGACGTGCGTTACTCGCCGCACTGCTCATCGCGCTACCCTTCGCGGTATCGCTCATCCGCTATTACACCTTCAGCGAGCAAGGCACGCCAACGGAGGTGGTGGTGGTGCAGCCCTGCATCGATCCCTACAATGAAAAGTTCGATACTGATCCCTTGGTGCAGCTGGACACCATGCTGATGCAGGCCGAGGCCTTGATGACATCTGCCACCGCATTGGTGGTGATGCCCGAGACCTCACTCCAGGAACAGCCTCGTCTGCAAGAAGATCATGGTCGGCTGATCTTCAGCGGGCTCTGGGAAAATGATCTGGAGGCTGCGGCCAGCGTACAACGCATCCGCACATTCCTTGCGAAGCACCCAGGAACGGCCCTGGTCACGGGCATGTCATCCGCCTATCTCTATCCAGTGGGCGCCCAACTACCTGTGTCAGCTCATCTGTTGGATAACCTAGGTCGCGGATTCGATTCGTACAACGCGGCCCTGCTTGTGCGACCCGATGGCACAGTGGAGCCCTACCATAAGAGCAAGCTGGTGCCCGGCGTGGAACTGCTTCCGTTCGAAGAGGTGATCGGTCCGCTGGCCGGTTCGGTCGCGCTGGACCTAGGTGGTACCACGGGCAGCCTTGGCGTGCAGGCGGAACGCGAGGTGCTGACCACACCGGATGGCCGTGTGAAAGTGGCGCCGATCATCTGTTACGAGAGCATCTATGGCGATCATGTGGCGGCACACGTGCGCAACGGCGCCACCTTGCTCACCATCATGACGAACGACGCTTGGTGGGATGATTCGCCCGCGTACAAGCAGCATCTGGCATATGGCCGCCTGCGCGCAGTCGAGACCCGTCGCGCTATCGCGCGTTCCGCCAACACTGGTATCAGTTGCTTTATCGATCAGCGTGGAGATGTGAACGATGCCACGTCCTGGTGGGTTCCCGATGCCCGCCGCATGACCTTGATGGCGAGAACGGACCTTACGTTCTTCGTCCGCCATGGCGACTTGATCGGCCTTGGCGCTGAATGGGCCTGCCTACTCACGATCGTGCTCATGTTGGTGCGGCGCCTGCGTCGTCGCCTTACGCGGGCGTGACCTTTTGGGGTGAAATTCGCGGCTAGTTTCGCGCCCCGAACGATCGGCACGGTGCGTTCAACCAAAGCCATCTCCCAGAACGAATCACTGCCTTGCTTGTTCCTTTCCACATGAGCATCAAACCTCTCACTGGCGTACTCCTGATGAATGTGGGCACTCCGAACAGCCCCGCGACTTCCGACGTGCGTCGTTACCTGAAGCAGTTCCTCGGTGATGGTCGTGTGATCGATCTGCCGTGGATCGGCCGGAAACTGTTGGTGAACGGTATCATCGCGCCGTTCCGCGCGCCCAAAAGCGCCAAGGCCTACCAAAAGTTGTGGACGGATAAGGGCTCGCCGCTGATCATGCATGGCAACGCCCTGCGCAACGGACTTCAGGAGAAGTTGGGCACCGGATACCGCGTGGCGCTCGCTATGAGCTACCAGAACCCATCCATGCACGATGCGCTCAACGAGCTGCGGCTCGCCGGTGTGCAGCGCGTCATCCTTGTGCCGCTCTATCCCCAGTATGCTTCCTCCTCCACGGGTGCTTCGTTGCAGGCGGCCATGACCGAGATCGCGCGATGGAACGACATTCCGCCTGTGCACATGGTTCCCCCATTCTACAACGAAGAAGGTTACCTGCAGGCGTTCACCGAGCGGATCACGGCCAGCCGTCCCGAGACCTTCGATCACGTGCTCTTCAGTTTCCACGGCCTGCCCGACCGGCACATCCAGCGGTCGCATACCCCGGGCGCCGACTTCCTTACGCGTAAGGTGAAAGCGGATGTTGTGGAAGGTTGCCCCTGTGAGCGCGGCGCATACAGCGCCCATCCCACCTGCTACAAGATGCAATGCCATGCAACGGCACGTGCACTTGCCCTGCGCTGTGGATTGAAGGATGGAGGCTGGTCCGTCGGTTTCCAGAGCCGGTTGGATCAGCAATGGGTGAAGCCGTTCAGCGACAAGCTGGTGGAGGACTTCGCCAAACGCGGCATTAAGCGCTTGCTAGTGACCAGTCCGGCCTTTGTGGCCGATTGTCTGGAGACCACCGTAGAGATCGGTGATGAGTATCTCGAGATCTTTCACGAGCACGGTGGCCAACACCTTGAGCTCGTGCCCAGCCTGAACGCCTTACCCACCTGGGTGGACGCATTGACCGGTTTGGTGCGGAGGCAAGCGGTCTGAAAAGCGCAAGCGGGCCGTCTCGAAAGGGGCGGCCCCTTTGTTTTTGGTTCAAGAGGGAGGAGCTATGGCCCGATCTTGATCCGGGTGGTCAACCAAGAGCTGCATGCGAAGGATTGCTCGGAAGCAAGTGGAACAACCCGTTCTTGAGCATTTCCTGGGCCATTTTCTGAAGGATGCTCGTCCATTTCTTCAGGTTGATCGCTATGGAGAGCAGGCCGATCTCCAAGGACACTTTTTCGAGACCTCTGAGCATGAAGCGCGTGAAGCCCTTGTTCGCCTTGAGGTTGCCGAAGGCCGATTCCACCTCGATGGGTCTGGTGCTGCGGTGCTTCAAGCCCTCTTCGCTGGTGAGCCGCTCTCGGGCTTGGGCCTTCAGGTGGTTCAGCCGGTGGTTCACCTCGATGATGCGGTTGCCCTTGGCCTTGTGACAGGTACCGTTCAAGGGGCACCCTTCGCAGTTGATGGCTTGATAGCGGGACACCGTTGAGGTCTGGCCCGACTTGTTGGTCGATACCTGATCACCGATATGCCGCATGGGCTGGCCCATCGGGCAGACGAACTCATTGCGCTGCGCATTGTAGTGGAGCTTGCTTTGTTCAAAGGGGTGCTTCTCCTGGTGGCTCTTTTGCTGTTCGCGGTGGAAGTAGTTGTACTTCACGTAGGCCTCCACGTTCTTGCCCTCCAGGTATTCGTAGTTCTGTTCGCTGCCATAGCCTGCATCGGCCACAGCAGCCTGGGGTAGTTTGCCCAGTTGCGCCTGTAACTCCTTGTAGTGCGGTATTAGTGTGCGTGTGTCGGTGGTGTCCTGGTGCAGGCTGTAGTGCAGGATGAACTGGTCCTGGGTGCTCCACTGCACATTGTAGCCGGCCTTCAACTGCCCGTTGCCCATATGGTCATCCTTCATGCGCATGAAGGTGGCATCGGGATCGGTCTTCGAGTAGCTGCCGCGCTCCCCCAGGATCGACTCCTGCATCTTGTACTTGCGCAGGTTGGCCGCCCAGTTCTTCCCCGCGTAGTTGACCTTCTGCTTGACCTGCTTGTCGATGGGCTTTCCCTTGAGCGCTTCGTTGATCGCATCGATGGTCTGGGCCACTTTCTCAGGTTCCACCTCTTGCATCTCTCCGGGATCATCGCCCCGCAGCTCCTCGGCCGCCACGCCTTGGGCATAGTCCCACAACTCTTCCAACTGCGTCTTGATCTTCTTCTTGTTGGTGGCGATGCTCTTGGCCCACACGAAGGTGTATTTGTTGGCGTTGGCCTCCAGCTTCGTTCCATCGGTGTAGGCGGCCTTCAGGTCCACATGGCCTGCTTCCATGAGCAACAGCACCACTTGGGTGAACACCTCGCGGATGTGGTTCTTCAGCCGCTGCCCACGGAAG
>JBKJNF010000120.1:0-4298 GCA_046596155.1 Flavobacteriales bacterium
GCGCATGGACCAGGACACCACGCGCGGCAAACATGCCTTTGATCGCATCCTGCACCGCTTCGGCGACGGCGAGGTGGATGTACTCGTGGGCACGCAAATGGTGCCCAAGGGCCTTGACTTCGATCAGGTGACCATTGTGGGTATACTCAGCGCGGATCAATTGCTGCGCTATCCCGACCTCCGCGCACATGAACGCGCCTTCCAGCTAATGTCCCAGGTAGCGGGCCGCAGTGGGCGCAAACGCGACCCCGGCACGGTGTTCATCCAGGCACGCGAGATCAACCACCCGATCATCGGACTGGTCAAAGCGCATGATGTGGATGGCATGTATGCACGCGAGCTGGAGATGCGCCGCGCGCATGCCTATCCGCCGTTCTCGCGGCTGGTGTCCATCACGCTGAAACATCGGTTGGAGGATCGCGTGGCCACCACGGCCAACGCACTGGCCAGCATGCTGCGGGAACGCTTCGGCGATCGCGCGTTGGGCCCCGAACCGCCACCTGTAGCACGCGTTCGCGACAAGCATCTGCGATCGGTCCTGCTCAAACTGGACCGCGGCCACTATCGCGCGGAAAAGGAATTCCTCAGCAACGCCATCGACCGGCTCTTCGCCGAGAAGCAGCACCGCGCCGTGCACCTCGTGGTGGACGTAGATCCCATGTGACTTCGCGAGCGGGTGTGCACCCAACACGCGCGAAGCGATCTTTGATCCAACCCGCGAAGCGAACCTGCTCCTCCCTCACCCCATCTTCTCCAACAACGCCTTCCACAACGGCGTGGACGGCGGCGGCGACTCAACAACTACCTGCTTTCCAGTAAATGGATGTTCGAAGGTGATGGAACGTGCATGCAGGCCGATGGTCCGGTCCGCTTCGCCGCGACGCGCACCATATTTCACATCGCCCTTGATCGAATGGCCGGCCGCCGCGCATTGAGCGCGCAGCTGGTGGAATCGACCACCTTCCGGTATCAGCTCCAGCAGCGCATACCGATCGCCCTGCGCCAAGCGGCGGTAATGCGTGATGCAGGGGTGCCCCTCGGGAGCCTCCACCACGCGGGCCTTGTGCGCATGTGCATCGTGCGTGAGGCGATGCATCCACGAGCCTTTTTCGCCGGGCTTCCCTTCCACCACGGCCCAATACACTTTGTGCACGCGCTGCTCCGCGAAGAGCAAGTTCATGGCCGTTAGGGCTTCGGGCGTGAGCGTAAAAAGGACCACGCCGCTCACCGGGCGGTCCACGCGATGAGGCATGCCAGCATCCGCACGCTCCGGAGGCCCCGCCTGAACCAGTTGAAAAAGGGACATGTCCCCGGTGGGATCGGGTTGCACCGGCATGCCGCCGGGCTTGTTCAGCGCCAACAAGAACGCATCGCTATACAGCTCTTCCACGGCCGCTTAGTACTGCTCGCTGGCGTTCGGGAAATCCTTGGCGCGTACGTCCTTCACATAGTTGCCCACCGCGTCGGTGATCACCGTGTGCAGGTCGGCATAGCGGCGCAGGAAGCGCGGATTGAATTCCTTGTTGATGCCCAGCATATCGTGCAGAACGAGCACTTGCCCGTCCACGCCACCGCCGGCTCCGATGCCGATCACGGGTATGCTGATGCTCTTCGCTACCTCGGTGGCCAGCGTGGCGGGGATCTTCTCCAGCACGAGGGCGAAGCAGCCCGCTTCCTCCAGCAGCTTCGCATCGCGCTCCAGGCGATCGGCCGCCTCCTCCTCCCGCGCCCGCACCACGTAGGTGCCGAACTTGTAGATGCTCTGGGGCGTGAGACCCAGGTGACCCATCACCGGGATGCCCGCGCTCAGGATGCGATGCACGCTGTCCAGCACCTCCTTGCCGCCTTCCAGCTTCACGGCGTGGGCACCGCTCTCTTTCATGATGCGGATGGCGCTGTTCAACGCCCCCTTGGAATTACCTTGATAGGTGCCGAAGGGCAGGTCCACCACGATAAGGGCCCGCTCGCTACCGCGAACTACCCCACTGGCGTGGTAGATCATCTGGTCCAGCGTGATCGGCAATGTCGTCTCATGCCCGGCCATCACGTTGCTCGCGCTATCGCCAACCAGGATCACATCGAGGCCCGCTGCATCCACCAGCCGCGCCAGCGAGTAGTCATAGGCGGTGAGCATGGCGATGGGCACACCCTTCTGCTTCATCTCCAGCAGCGTGTTGGTGGTAACGCGCTTGACCTCCTTATGGATGCTCATACGTGGTGCGCCTATTCCCAGCGCGGGGGTTGGTGGGTGTGCCCCAGTAAGCAAGAGCGCTCAAAGCTAAACCGCCTACGATATCCAGCGCGCCGATGGTGGCCCGCGTGCGACCGCTGGTCAACATCGGCACCAGCATGCAGGCAGGATTCTATCTTTGACCACCCATGATGTTCAATCGCTCCGTTCGCGCCCTGCTGGCCCTGGTCACTGCGTCCTTCTTTTATGGCTGCAGCACCGACCTCGATGTCACCGCTCCATATAAGGAGATCACTGTGGTGTATTCCCTGCTCAATAAGAACGACAACATCCACTGGGTGAAGATCAATAAGGCCTTCCTCGGGTCTGGCAATGCCTTTGAATACGCCCAGATCCAGGATTCCACCGAGTATACCGAAGAACAGCTGCCATCAGCACAGCGCCGGATCGAGAAGACCGATGCCGCTGGTAACGTACTTGCCACGCTTGAACTGCGCGATACGATCGTGGACCGGCCAACGGGCATCTTCCATGCGCCGGAGCACAAGCTGTACTACTTCCGGGGCGACCGGGCCAATGGCAACCTCGATGCTACAGCACGTTATCGCGTTTCCTTAACGGTGAAGGGGAACACCATCACCGCCTCCACCCCCATCGTCAACGACCTGTCCATTTACAACCCCACCCAGAACCTCAACACCGATATCAGCTTCCGAGCAGGTGCCGGGTTTGTGCCGTACACCGCCTTTTGGTTCACCACTGCCAATGCCCGCCGTTACGAGTCGTATTACCGGGTGTTCTATGATGAGGTGCTGGAGGATGGCTCGGTGCACCCCAAGAACTTCGCTTCGCAGATCGGCACGGTGATCACCAGCACCGCCCCCGGCGACCAGATCTCCGCTTCGCTGAACGGCGAGTTGTTCTATCAAACGGTAGCCTCCCGGGTACCGAGCATTGAACCCGTGTTCGAAGATGCGCTGGTGACCAAGCGCATCTTCCGCGGCATCGAACTGTATTGGTGGGTGGCCGGGCCGGACCTCCACACCTACCTGCAACTGGCCAACCCCATCAGCGGACTGGTGGAGGAGCGCCCAGATTATTCGAACGTCATCGGCGGCTACGGCATCGTGAGCAGCCGCATGTACAAACAGGTGGGCGACAGCAACGGCCGCAAGGACCTGAACCAGCAGTCGAAGGATGAATTGCTGAATGGTGCACTCACCAGTGGCCTGAAGTTCTGCATCCCCGGCAGCCCCAACTGCGATTAGTCGCATATCTGTCCTTTTGACAGCCCTCCAAGCCGCGTCCGGCAAGGCTTGACCCCATCACCTGACAGGTAGGTATGTGAATACCCCATGGCACGGACGTTGACCTAGGCGGGCCGAACGACAAACGACCACTATGAGCAAGATCATCGGCATTGACCTCGGCACCACTAACAGTTGTGTGGCCGTGATGGAGGGCAGCGAACCCGTCGTCATCGCGAACAGCGAAGGCAAACGCACCACACCCAGTGTGGTCGGATTCGTGGAAGGCGGCGAACGCAAGGTGGGCGACCCCGCCAAGCGTCAGGCCATCACCAATCCCATCAACACCGTCTTCTCCATCAAGCGCTTCATGGGCAACACCTATGAAGAGGATGCGAAGGAGATCGCCCGCGTGCCCTACCAAGTGGTGCGCAGCAGCAATGGCATGCCCCGCGTGAAGATCGCTGACCGCGAATTCACCCCGCAAGAGATCAGCGCCATGATCCTGCAGAAAATGAAGAAGACCGCCGAGGACTACTTGGGCACCACGGTCACCGAAGCGGTGATCACCGTTCCGGCGTACTTCAACGACGCACAGCGACAGGCTACCAAGGAGGCGGGCGAGATCGCCGGCCTGAAGGTCCGCCGCATCATCAACGAGCCCACCGCGGCCGCCCTCGCCTATGGCCTCGACAAGAAGCACAAGGACCAGAAGATCGTGGTGTTCGACTGCGGCGGTGGAACCCACGACGTTAGCGTGCTGGAACTCGGCGACGGTGTGTTCGAAGTGAAGAGCACCGACGGCGACACCCATTTGGGTGGCGACGACTTCGACCAGGTGATCATCGACTGGCTCGCTG
>JBKJNF010000282.1:0-9537 GCA_046596155.1 Flavobacteriales bacterium
CTTCGTGCTGCAACTGCGTGCTCACCGCGCAGATCAACCAATCGTTGAAGGGTGGCACCGCACTGACAATGATCGCGGGCCGCATCTTGCGCTGCCCGTCGCCTTGAACGAAGGTCCAACGCACCATGTCACCCGCTTTCATTTCCCGTAGTTCGGGTTCGGCTCCTTCAACACCAGACCGCTGATGTCCGGCTCATCTTCACCATAGGCCGCTTGTCCGAAAATGGTCGAGGCCGCGATAAGCTCCTCTTCGTGCTCATCGGTGCTGCCCGGTGCCTTGGCGCGAAGCAGTTCCAGCAGGCGTTTCACCTTGGCGAGCACCGTGGCGTCGTTGGTGGACACCAACTGCTGCACCAGGTCGAGTTTGAGTGCTTGGAGATCCATGGTCGTTCAAAGTTAGGCGCTGGGCTCTTGAACGGCGCCTCGCCACAGGGCCGCCAGAAATTCAACTCAACCAGTCCACGCGCGGCGAGGAAGGGAAACCATTCGTTGTCGGTGACGCCGGCCCA
Source organism: Flavobacteriales bacterium (assembly GCA_046596155.1). GTDB lineage: Bacteria > Bacteroidota > Bacteroidia > Flavobacteriales_F > PHOS-HE28 > PHOS-HE28. The sequence continues at coordinate 510 of JBKJNF010000282.1, forward strand.
AAATTTCATTTATCCAAAGGAAAGGAAGAAGGACCAACGACAGCAGTGATCGCATCCACCAACGTAGCTTTGGCCAAACAGAAGTGACGATGTCGCAACTCACCTACCGCATTCTGCTCACTCGCGAACCTGAAGGCGGCTTCACGGTGAACGTGCCTGCCTTGCCGGGTTGCGTGACCTTCGGCGAGAACATCGATCACGCGATGGAGATGGCCAAGGAGGCGATCGAGCTCTACGTGGAGACCTTGCAAGCGGACGGCGAACCAAGAACAAGTCGACCGGCAAGATGACCGTTGTGCCTTTGCACAAACGCGATCTGCCCAAGGGAACTATGCTCGCGATCCTGAAACAAGCGGGGATCGATAAGGAGGAGTTGTAATGAGCGCGGCGATGTAGCTGCCGAGCGAGCCTGGTTGGAACTAATGTCCGCGCCCCTCATCCACTGCACCGCCAAGCTGGCCAAGCTGCTGAAGGTAAAGCCAACCGTTGCGCCGCCCGATGCCGATGGATGGAACGCGAACCTCTTTCCCATCGCTGGCCGCAAGTGCATCATCCTCACCCACAAGGCCAGCTTCTTCTCGCTGATCAAGTTCGATGTGGTGAAGGCCGATCTGATCGACCTGCCGACCTTCTTCCACGATCTGCTACAGGAGCAGCTCCATTGCCAATGGCCGATGCACGGACCCGCGATCGAAGCGTGGCTGCGCACGTTGACGCGCGCACAACTCTCCACCAGCGACAACGACAAGCGCACGATCGGGGTGATGAACCGCTTCGTGGATGAGTTCACCTTCAACCTGGGCTGGTTCCAGACACCTTTGATGGAGCCTCACTTGCGCGTTGCGAACTGGAACATCAACAACGGCATCGTGGGTGGAGGTAAGGACCGGCATGGGTACAAGAACCCCGAAGCGGAAATGGCGAGCATCATCGGCATTCCCTATGATCGCGAGGGATCCAACAACAGCTATCAAGCGGCGAAGCGTTCATTGGAGAGCGGACACCTGCGGGTGATCTGACCCCACCAACCGCCAGAAATTCACCTGATACAACCCACGCGCGGAGAGGAAGGGAAACCATTCCTTGTTGTTGACGCAGGCCCAGAATTTCATGCGCTCCTTACATCACGATGCTCGACGCGATGTTCGGGCTGTCCGGGTTCACATCCACGGTGCGCGTCTTCGGGATCACGATCAGATCCATGTCTTCCATGGGGATCGCGCCCAGCAGTACTTGCGTGCCCAACACCAAGGCGCCAGCGAAACCCGTGCGGTTCTTGAACTTGATCTCGACGGGACCCACGTAAGGCACAAGGCGCTTGGACCCGTCGGCCAACGTCACCTCCTTCTCGTCGATCGCATCGAGCTTCAACTGGATGCGCACATGCTCGGGAATGCAGAGATGCAGTGCGCCGGTATCGACCAACGCGACCACCTCCACCGCCGCAAGGTCAGCCAGCCGTGGGTTCTTCAGTTGCATGTGTCCGTTGTCCAACGCCATTGGCCCGAAGTTAGGCGGGTCGCCAGATGTTCACCTCATCCAACCCACGCGCGGCGAGGAAGGGGAACCATTCGTTGTCGGTGCCGCTGGCCCAGAATTTCGTTCATCCAAAGGAAAGGAAGAAGGATGAACGACCGCAGTGATCGCATCCATCAACATAGCGTTGGCCAAAGAGAAGTGACAATGGCGCAACTCACGTACCGCTTCCTGCTCACCCGCGAACCTGAAGGGGGCTTCACGGTGAACGTGCCTGCCTTGTCGGGGTGCGTAACCTTCGGCGAGAACATCGATCATGCGATGGAGATGGCCAAGGAGGCCATCGAACTCTACGCGGAGACCCTGCAAGCGGACGGCGAACCCGTACTCGACGACAGCCAGACCTTGGAGTATTCGCTTGTGCTCGCTTCCTAGGCAAGGACCAAAGCGCCGACGCTTTCACCAGATGACATCATACGCCTGCTGAGGAAGCACGGCTTCGAAGTTGCGCGCACCAAGGGATCGCATCAGATCTACAAGAACAAGTACACTGGTAAGATGACCGTGGTGCCGATGCACAAACACGATCTGCCCAAGGGAACCATGCTCGCGATCCTGAAACAAGCGGGGATCGACAAGGAGGAGTTCTAGCGCGGCGCGTCTCATCGGGCCACCAGAAGTTCACTTCATGCAACACACAGGCCGCTGGCCGACCAAGCAACGCCAAGTACTGCCCCCAGCATTGATCTACCGCTTCGCGATCCGGTTGCCCGTGTCGCGTTGGCGGCTGCTCTTGAAGCGGAGGCTCGTGCCCGCGCAGCGCGATGCGTGCTTGGTCTTGCGTGCCTTCATCCGCCTGCGCCACATGCGGAAGCTGGAGGGTAGGGAGTGCTTGCGCATGAATTCAACCACGTCCTTCTCCTTCAGACCGAACTGGTGCTCGATGGCCTCGAACGGGGTGCGGTCCTCCCACGCCATTTGGATGATGCGGTCGCGATCCTCCGCAGTGAAGGGTGCTCGAGAAGCCTGCGAGCGCTGGGCTTCCCGCTCCTCCTGCTCCGCCAGGAGGCTGGCCAGCGAGCGCAGTCCGCTGTATTCACACGTTGCCGCTTCGTCGTTCATGCGCTCGTGCGGTTGGTGCTGAAGGTGCTCTTAAGGTGTGTCAAGTACCGCGAAACCGCAGTGCTTGGCACTGAGTAAGGAACGCTGTGGGCCTTGGCTTGTTCGCGCCAGACGGTGAGGCGTATTGGTCGTCCGGCGCCAGACGTTGGGGCGGCCATTGCTCCTGCCCTGCGGGATCGCAGAGATCAGGGCTGGAGCATTACCGACGCCCAACAGATGTAGATGTTCAAGCCGAAAAAGAACAAGGCCGGCAGGGAGACCCACAGGCTGTCCTTCGACCTCCTTCGCACGATCAGGCCCGCTAGCATGAGCAGGGCAAGACCCAAGGAAGCCAAGGTGAGGATCGGATGGAACCACAGCCCCACGAGGAGTCCAACAGCACCCAGGAATTGCAGGCCGGTGATGAACAGGCCCAGTTCGCGCATCCCGAACCGTTCGAACTCGGTCTTCATGTGCGGCGACCTGAAATAGTCAGCCACGTAGGCGAGGTAGGAAATGCTCGAGAGGAGAACAGCGATCTTCAGAAGCGTCATCCGCGGGCTACGGCCTTGTTTGCACAAGGATGAACACGCAGAGCAGTAAAAGGATCAGGGAAGGCAACTTCTTGATGAACGGGTTGCCTGCCTTGAAATGGAAGAATTGGGCGGCGAGCATGAACGCGGCCATACCCGCGGCCGCAACAGGGACTACCGGTGGATACCAGATGCCCACCACCAGCATGGTCGCCAGGGCGGTCTTGGCCGCGCCCACCGCGTTACGGACCACATCGCTTAGGCCGAACTGCTTGAATTCTGCGACGACATTGGGATACCTGAAGATCCATACGTAGACGACAGCGAATGCGACGACGATCTGCAGCACGATGATGATGTACTCCATGGTGTGGGGCTTTGCGACGAATGTAGGTCCTTGGGTTGTCAGCCACGGCTCCACCCGGCCGCCGTAAGGGTTCACCTGATGGCAGTTCCGTTCCTTGCCCAGGATGGTCTCGAATTCTGCCCGCCTCGGTCTATGGAGCGGGCGGGCAGTTGATCTGTGCGTCGCGCCGCGTTTGGCGGACATGCACAGAGGATCGACCTTGAGGTCGTTGAATTGCCGCACTCACCTTTAGGCACGGTTCGGCAACGGTATGGGATAATCCAGAAGTTCACCTATTGCAGTCCACACGAGGACAGGATTGTATTCCATTCGTTGTCGGTGACGCTACAGAACATCGAGGACTTCGCGGCCTTCAGCCGCGACAAGTTCCACGCGTATATGGACGCTAACAGCCTCGAAGGCACTGTCTTCACCGGCCGCGTGGCGGATGGCTACTACATCCTATCGCGCGCGGCGGATTTGTTCGTTGATCCGCCCAATGGGCTTGTGCTGTTGAACTATGGTATTCATGAAGCGAGGTTCACGAAACCGGTTTAACTTGGGATGACCATTCAAATCAGGTTCACGGTGAAAGAGAAGGACGATCAACAGAAACGGGATGTTGCGGATGTTGCGAAGGGCATTGTGAAGTTCTTGGTGGATGGGATTGATTTACCTAGAGAGACAGGGGCGTTCGCGACGATACTTACTCAGGTGAAGAAGTTGGATCAGAGTATGTAAGTCTTTTGGGCGTTCCGGTTCGAAGACTCGTTGTTTGTTCCAAAGTTTTAACTTCCCTGCAAAACTTACTCTCCAATGAGATCATCGATACTCTGGTCGACATTCGTGTGCTCGGCGATCGTTAACACCGGGCGCGCGCAAACCCTGTCGTTCGACACGTCTGTTCCAACGCCTGGCTATGTCGAAAGCCGCATCAGTTATTATGACGATCAACCCGGCACCTTGCCCGTTAGTGGCACGGGGAACATATGGGATGCGACAGGCATGATCGCTACCGGTACAACTACCACCTCGATCTACCAAACACCAGCGGCGAGCCCATTCGCATCAGCACATCCCACGGCGACACTCGTTGCAATGACGGAAGGCAACCTCATACTCCCCTTTTGGTCCCATTGGATGGTGGATACCCAAGTTGCCGATCTGCTGGGTATCGATGGTGACGTATTCCCTGGAGGGTGCACGAATTGCAATTTCCCGTTCGATCTGGGCAACAGTTTTTTCGACGATTGCAACACGTTCGGAAATACAGTGAGCACAACGCAGACATACGTGGCGTCAGGGTCCATCGAAGCACCTTGGGGCACCATCACCGATGTAGTGATGATCAAATGGGACGATGGGTCAAATACTGTTTATTACTTCTACCTTGCCGGCAATGTGTTAGCGCCCATTGGTTCTTTGTTCAATGGAGGTTTTCAACTGGATCAGTTGGACCTGCAGAGCGGGATAGTGGAAGGATCCTTCAAAGCAATCTCCATCTGGCCTTCTCCAGTGTCAGACGTGGCCCACCTCGTTGTGCCATTCGCTGGTCAGTACGAGTTCATACTCGAAGATCCATCGAACCGAAGAGTGGTCGATCGTTTTGAGACCTCATCACAGATGGACCTGGATGTGAGTGACCTTGTACCCGGCATTTATCTGGCGATCGTCATCGGACCGGGTGGAGATCGGAGAGCAGCACGCGTGGTGGTAAACTAGCGTCCGTAGTTAACTTGGAGAACAAAGCGATCTTCTTCAGATATCCCAACGGATCGAAAGCGCCGTGAGGGCAATGGCCACTTCTCAGGCCACTTCACACATCTGCGTTTCCAGCGGAACGATGCGCATTCTATCACGCGCTTGACTGCGATATTCGTCCAAGTGAAGTGCGGCTACTTGCGCACACAACAATTTGCGGTGCCGACTATTCCCCAGATAGCAGCAGGACGTGCCCGAAAAAGTCGGGTTTTGCGATCCGTTCCCGCACATCAGTGCACTTCCTGAACGAGACGTGCCATGTATACACCCCAAGAGGGCTGGCGTTGCCATTGGTTCGTCCATCCCAACTAGCGCTGGGTTCCTCCGTGTGGAAGATGGGCGTTCCCCAACGGTCGAACACGTTGAATTCGTAGTCGCAGGTGGAATAACCGGAGACCACTGCCAAGAAGCTGTCATTGACCCCATTGCCATCCGGCGTGAAAGCGTCCGGTACCCATACAAGAGGTTCTTCGGGCCCGCTTTCCACGGGGAGCACCTCAACCCCCTGTTCCACCGTAGCGGTGCACGCATTTAAGGGACCCGTTACAGTGAGCGTTACGGGGTAGATCCCTTCGATCAGGTACGTATGTGATGGGTCAGGTAGAGTGCTAGTTCCGCCGTCGCCGAAGGTCCATGAAATATCCCCGCTGTTGTCCGACAAGTTGATGAAGTTGGCCGGCACACCGACCCAGGGACTGGCGGGGAGGACGTTGAACGCCGCGACCGGGGCAGCTTCAGCGATGATCTGCATGTTGGCCGTATCGCTGCCGCAGGTGCTGGTACCTGTGAGGGTACAGATCCACGTGCCGGGCTCGGTATAGGTGAATGAGGCACTGGTGTCGCTGCCAACATCGGTCCCGTTGAAGTTCCAAGACCAGCTGGTAAGGCCGGTGCTGTATGGTGTGAAGTCCACCAGGAGCGGTACACAACCCTGGGTGGTGCTCGCCGTGAACAGGGCCATGGCCGCAGGTGGTTGTACCGTGATGACGGAAGTTGCGGTATCTGTGCCGCAGGCGTTAGTAGCGATCAGGGTGATCGTGTTCAGAAGCGCGAGGCTGTCCGTAATGAAGAGATGCTGAACCACACTGTCTTGGCAGAAGCACGATGTTCCATCCCCCCAAAACCATTGGAAGAGGTCGCCTTGACCGGTGCTAAGATTGCTGCTAGTGACCGTCCAAGGGGAGCAGCCGGCATCAGCGTCGGTCTCGAAGGCGGCCGAAGGACCCGCATGAACGGTGATGAGCGCCTGGTCACCGGCTGTGCCGCAGCTGTTGCCGCCATTGAGCACTACCGTGTAAGTGGTATCGCCCGAAAGGCATGCGGGATAAGTAACCGGCGCTGGGTCTGCGTCCGTACTCCCCGGGCCATAGCCGAGATCCCATGCGTATGCAACCGACGCACCCGAGCTCTGGAGGTCGAACTCCACTGTGAGGGGCCCACAGCCCTCGGCCACATCGACGGTGAAGCCCACCATCGGTGCGGACCACACCGCCACGGGACCGGTGAGGGTATCCGCGCAACCAGCGCCCGCACCAACGATCAAGGTGACAATGAAGGTGCCCGTATCCGCATACGTGTATTCGGGTGAGGGCGATGTGCTGGTGCCAAGGCCATCCCCGAGATCCCAGTACCAAGTGGTGGCACCGGAGCTCATATCATTGAACGCGGTAGGTGTATTCTGGCAAGCGATACTGTCGCTCGTGTAGGCTGCCACCGGTGGTACATTCACCAGAATGAGGAGCTCATCACTGTTGGGACATTCCCCCCCAGCGCCCCAAGTGTAGGTGAGCGTATTGCTGGGGCCGGCAAGCGCCGGATCGAAGGTGTACGGTGATCCAGCAACTACGCCGGGGCCGGTCCACACGCCCCCATTTGGCTGTCCCATGATGAGATCGATAGGCCCTGAGCTTCCGCATAAGGCAGTATCATTCCCCGCGGCAACAGACTGCCCGGGCAGCACGGTGATGTACACACTACTGCTGGGACCGGCGCAGGCACCCAGGTAGGCCGTGACCTCAAAGAGGCCCTCCGAAGCGGACGTGACCGGATCCTGAATTGAGGTATTGAATCCCCACGGCCCTGTCCATTGATAGGTGGCGTCCGGGATCCACGCTGCATGCAGTAGAATGCTCCCGTTGGCGCACACGGTATCTTGCTCTGCGCTTGCAATGGCGCTGGGCGGTGCAGGCTGCATTGTCATCGTGATACTGTCCACCGCTGAATTGCCCAAGTTGTCCGTTACCGTTAACGAATAGACCGTAGTGGCCGCCGCCGTGCATACCGGATTGGCCAAGAACGCATTGTCCAGACCCGCCGTCGGAGCCCAGTTGTACGTGTACACACCTCCCCCACCACTGGCTGTAGGGGTGCCACCTAGCGTGGATTGTTGGTTGCCGCACAAGGTCAGATCCGGACCTGCATCGATGGTTAAGAGTTGCGCTTGCGTTTCGAACGCCAAGCCGTACAAGACAAGTAGCACCGAGAAGCGGCTGAGTGAGAAAAGGATCATGCGAAGTGCAACCATGCCGGTGAATGGACCCAGCATCAAGCAACTTGCACAAGGGACGTGCCGATGAACATCCTGGAGGTATGACCGCATGGCGCGAGAATGCTGGGCTATAGTGCGGATCTTGAATGGTCCCGCAGTGCCATGAGATCATACGTGCGATCAGACCGAAAGGGTGCGCCTTCGATCGCTAACCACTTGGCTGGGGCGATCATTCCACAGAAGAAGCTCATTTGAGGCATTGAATGGTCAGACCTGATCGCCCGATGTGGAACTTCTTCCACAGAACATACTTCGAGGTTGTTGGACGAACCACGTATCACTCCAGAACTTGCTCGATCGCTAAAGATGATAGCGTGTGTTATAGATGCGTTTGGTCCATGGATCATCGAACCAAGCGCATTACGAAAGTTCCATGTCCAAACCATATTTTTTGATGAGCCACATCAACGCTGCTGGATATTCAGTTGTGATAACCGACCATCTATTCACCACGACCAACGGAACTGGATGCCGCCCCAGCCGTGCGCTAACCCACCGGCGAACTCGCGTGTGAGATATACGCGGTTGAAAGAGAGATGCACATGCTTGTAGGCCAACATCGCTTCCCAACCGCCGCGCAGCACCACCCGCGATACGGCCGATAAGGGTAGCACATATGGACTGGCATCACCGATCAACGCGCCTTGCAGGGTGGCATCGTAGGCCACCCCTTTTGCTTCGCCCGTAAGGGCCACGCTGAATCGCAGTTTGCCGTCCTGAACTACAGGTATGGTGAAGTGTGAGCGGAATTTTCCAAGTTCGACGCGCCCTCGAACAACGGCATTGGTATGATAGGTCCCGATCTCCGCACCCGCGCCACTGCTCACTTCAGCGAGCGGGGATCGCCACCACCGCTTTTCCAACTGTACCGAATAATTGACGAGAGGCGTGTTGGCCACCTGGAACTGCCAACCGAGCGGCGTAATGTTGTCCAGCGCGCGATGGATGCCCTGCTGCTCCTCCGCGCACACCGCGCATGGGCCCAGCACGCCCAAGCTCAGCGTCGATGTAAGGAGCAACCCCTTTTCCTCGTTGGCGCTGGTCATCATGTGCTGTGCGTAGAACGCAGAAGCAAAGGGCCGTTCACCCGTGAAGATGGTATCTCGCCGAATGCTGCGCGGGGTGTAGCATTGTTGGCGAAGCGCAAGCGATCCCTGTAGCGGCGAATCCTTCAACCTAAGCAGCACGCGCGCGGTGGGTAAGCGTTGGACGAAAGGCGCTTGGTACGCAAGGGTAACTTCCTGCGTGAGGTACCTATCGGTG
>JBKJNF010000077.1:0-3132 GCA_046596155.1 Flavobacteriales bacterium
CCTCTGCCCGACATGACAACCCAGCTCTTACGGGGCTGCTGCTCCAGGCCGGTTGTCCGGCTCAAGAGGGGGTGGTGAACGCTGTGGCCTCAGGCTCGGCAGGGGTACTCGATCTCCTGCTGGAGCACGGAGCTGATGTGCGCGATGCTACGCTCATGGCCACCGCTGTTGATAAGGGCTACGCACCGGTGGTGACCATACTGCTCAAAGGTGGTTGCGATGCCAAGGGCTTTGTGGACCCGGCCAGCGGCGGAAACTTATTACATGTAGCCGCATTGCGAGAGGATCTTCTTGTAGCGCAACTGCTCATCGCCGCCGCATTCGACGTGAACATGAAGGCGGCGGGCAGCGGGGATACACCACTGCACGTGGCCGTGCGCGGTAAGAAGGACAACATGGACGTGGTGGAAGCATTGGTGGAGGCCGGCAGCGATGTGAACGCGGTGAACACCAAGGGCAAATCGATCAAGGATGAATGCGGCGGTGCTGTGTTCGGGAGCAAGTTGCGCAAGTACATCAAAAAACAAGGTGGCAAATGAACACGCGAAGACCAGTCAGGAATGAACCCATGGAACGGCCACATACCCGAGTGGGAGCGATCATATGGTCGCTCGCGTCGGTGGCCATCGTACTGTTCGCATTCCAAGGGTGCACCAAGGATCCCGATTGCGACACCTGTCCTTGTCCATCATGCCCGCGCATAGAACAGCTGGTGCCCGCAGTGGGTAACTATGGCGACACGGTCTTGTTGATCGGTGAGAATTTCTCAGCCACTTTGGCGGACGATCATATCTGGTTCAATGGAACCGTTGTGACCACCATTTACTCCGCGGCCAAGGATACCCTCATGGTGAAGGTACCCAACGGCGCAACCTCAGGCAGGGTCACCATCAAGGTGGGGGATTACCTGGGATCGGAACTGATACCGGGATACGGCGCTCCCTACTTCGAACTGGCCAGCTTCTCCCAAGTGGTGGCAGGCACGCCGAACGAGCCGGGCACGGCGGATGGTCCTCCCGGCGTCGGCAAGATCACGGGTCTGAGCAGCATCGCCATCGGCAATACGGGCATCCTCTATTTCTCCGATGCACAGAATGGTACACAAGGTCGCGTGCGCAAGATCGTCGGTAGCTCGATCACCACCATCCCCTGCTCATTCAACGTTGCTCCCACCATCACCATCATGCCGGGTAATGATGCGGACTTCATCTATTTCGGCACGATCGTGCCGCCTTACTATCAAGTGTCCCAGTTCGTTTTCTTTGGAGGAGGGTGCGGCACGCAACCGTGGTATACCACCTCCACCCCACAGGGATCGAGCTATAGTAATGCGTTAGCTGCGCGGTCGTTTCAGCAAACCCAAAGCGTATCCTTCATCCGGACGTGGGTCACCAACCAAACTCAGTGGTTCTCCCTGTTCAATGCCCGTTCATCGAATCTCGTGGATTCCATTACGGCAACCTCCATACCTCTCACGAATGGGCTCGCCAACGCGAACGATATGGAAATTGGGCCAATGGATGAAACGTATGTGACCATCACGGACCCGAACAGTTCGTATTCACGTGGACGTTTGTTCAAATGCACCAACGCGGGTGTCACACCGCTCTATGAACCGACAGAAAATGTGGATCGCTCGATGGAGGGTGTGGCCGTGGATCCGGGCAACGGGGACGTGTACTTCGCGAGCGACAACCGAATTTATCGCCTACTGGCCATCGGCAATGCGGTAGTGTTCGCAGGTGCTGCGAGCGCTGGCTACGCGGCCGGGGATGGGTCCTTGCTCAGTGCACGGTTCAACGGCATCAAGGATATCGACATCTACGGGGACTACATGTATGTGGCCGATTCCGGCAACTACGTGATCCGCAAGCTCAAGATCCGGAACTGATGATAGCCCGCACCATACTCCTCCTCATGTTGGTCGGTCACGGGATCGCCGCGTGGGCACAGACCCAAGGCAACGATTCCACCGTTGCGCCGGGCCAAAAGACATCGAGCATCCTAGGCAAGGCATCGCTTAGCACGCCGGCCGGGCCCCTATTGCCGCCACGCATCGGCCTGCGCACGTATAAGCTCACTGCGAACGTTCTGAACAGCTGGGTGGACTTATACGTGCACAACAGCCTCCCCACCTTCATACCCGCCGCCAAGGATTCCGTGCAGCAGTTCGGCAATGAATTGCTCAACCAAGTGGGGGGCGTGCTGAACGTAGCGGTGGGCAAGATGGGCTACTTCGCGAACGGCCGTGACTCACTTAACCGCGACATCAAAGGTGGTCAGATCGACTTCCGCGCAGGAATCAAGCTCGTGGATCCGCAGACGCGCAGTTATTCGGAGTTCGTGGTGCCAACCTTCCATACATCCATCGAGACCAAGTTCCTGATCCCACTTGCATCGGGCAAGATCACGGACAAAGCCCAGTTACGAGCCAGCCAGCTAGGCAACCTCACCTTTCGTATCGGCGGCATGTATCAGAAGATCCTCAATAGCAAAACGTATGGCGAGTACTTCAAATCGCGTAAAGGCAATCCGGCCGCCACCGACCTCATGAACTTCACTTACGAGATCAGCTTAAGCATCACAAACGCCTTCTTCATCAGTTTCGGACAATCCTTCGGCAACATTGCCACCCTTCCGAATAGGACGATGTTCTCCTTTAGTTACGCCGCTCCGGTCAAATAGAAACCCAACCCTGCCCTCCATGATCACGACTCCTGACCGCGCCGGTCATACGCGCACCCGTCGCTGCGTTCTTGATCCCTTCCTGATCGCTCTGTTCTACAGCAGCGCTCTGGTGTGTTCGGGCCAAACATTCACGGGTGGCCTGTCCTTTTCCACCGCTATTTGCTCGGATGGCCAATTGGTAGGCTGGGGCCGTCAGATGGGAAATATGATCACAACGACAAGCGTGCCAACGCCCTTGAACCCCATCTTCACGTTCGATGGTATCACCGCTGTTTCGTCGGGCATCTATCACTCCGTGGTATTGCGGAATGATGGGAAAGTCTTCACCTATGGCGACAACAGCGAAGGGCAACTTGGTGTCGGCAGTTCGATCTCGCACAGCAACGACCCGTTGGAGGTCCCTGGACTTACGGACGTGATCGGTATTAGTGCGGCTTTGTATGG
>JBKJNF010000140.1:0-3640 GCA_046596155.1 Flavobacteriales bacterium
TGTGCGCAAGCGATCAATAGGCCTCCACTTGTTTGCGGGTCGCTGAGGAACATCATGCGCTCCATGTCGGAGGCTCCGCTGATACGCTCGCCATAGCTCTTCCAATTGCGGAAGGACCCGTCAGGGTAACAACCCTCAGCGAGGTAGGTGCGTGCTTCGGGTATCATGGGGATCGAGCCAGCATCGAGTTCCGCGTCCAATCCGCTGCCCATGCACATTTCCAGCAAGTGCCCTCCGAGACCAAAGCCCGTGACATCGGTCAATGCGTGCACGCAGGACAACTGTCCTAAAGCACTACCCACACTGTTGGCCAGGATCATCAGGTCCCGGCCGATGTGTTCGTGCTCTGCGCGCAGCTTTCCTCTCTTCATGGCGGTGGCCAACAGTCCAAGTCCGATCGGCTTGGTCAGGAACAGGACATCACCTGCTTGGGCCGTGTCGTTACGCTTCAGGTGTTCGATCGCCACTTCGCCGGTGACGGCCAAGCCGAAGAATGGCTCGGGCGCATCGATGCTATGGCCACCGGCGAGGGCGACGCCTGCATCATGGCAGGCCTGCCGTCCCCCCTCCACTACGCGCGCTGCCAGTTCCGGTGGTAGTTTCTCCACGGGCCATCCCAATACGGCGAGTGCAAGCAATGGCTTGCCGCCCATGGCGTAAACATCGCTCAATGCATTGGTCGCAGCGATGCGCCCGAAGTCGAAGGCATCGTCCACGATCGGGGAGAAGAAGTCCGTGGTGCTGATCAAACAGCGGCCCTGGCCCAGATCATACACGGCCGCATCATCGCGACTTCCATAACCGACCAGCAAGCGGGGGTCGGGCAGAGTGCCCAGGTCGCTCTTCAAAATGGTCTCCAACACGGCCGGAGCGATCTTGCAACCGCAACCGGCACCGTGGCTGTATTGGGTTAGGCGGATCGGACCTTTACCGGGAGGCGGGGGTAGCGACATGGTCTTTCAAGCGTTGGGCAAGACCGCGAAGGTCGGTGGCGCCGGCCGGTATTTTCAGCACGTTCTGCGGATCGCGTTTTTCGGCGCCATGCAGGTAGGCCTTGTCGTAGTAACGCAGGGTGATCAAGGCCACCGTGCGCAGATCACCGTTCTCCAACGCTTCGAGTGCGGCTTTGCAGTGCTGCGGCCCCAGTCGCTTTTCGATCCGCTTGGTGGCCTCGGCCAGTAGTTCTTTCGGGTAGCGACCATAGTCCACCACCAACCGATCGGCACGCTGCTCAATGGGCATATCCGCGAAGTAGAGCGTTGCCTGCCGCATGGCGGCAAAGAAGTCATCAGGAATGCGCGTGCGACCGATCAGCAGGCTCTCATCCTCCAACCAGAGCACGCGGGTATGATCGATGCGCTGGAGTTCGTCCCAGAGAAGGTTCTCGAAGTGTTCGGTGGTGGGCTGTGGCAATTCGCCGATGGCACCGAACGAGGATCCCTTGTGATGTGCGAGGCCCTCGAGGTCGATAACCTGCTCACCCAGCGCGCGTAGATGCGATAAGGCCTCGGTCTTCCCGGTGCCGGTGTAACCGCCGAGGATGGCCAAAGGCGGAGGGTGGCGGAAGCTGTTGACCACGTGGATCCGGAACGCTTTATACCCGCGTTTCAATGTGGTCACTTCCACCGATCCGGACTTGTCCAGCAGCCAGGCCACACTACCGCTACGTTCGCCGCCGCGCCAGCAATGCACACGGATGCGGCCATCCGGTGCCATGGTGCGGGCCTGTTCCACCAGCGAGGCCATCTTGGGTCCCACGATCCGCAAGCCTTCCAGCACGGCCACATCGCGGCCTTGCTGCTTGTACAGCGTGCCCACGATCGCGCGTTCATCATCCGTGAACAGCGGAAGGTTCTTCGCACCCGGAATATGGCCTCGGGCGAATTCACCAGGGGAGCGTACGTCGACGATCGGCGCCGTGACGCTCAGGAAGTCATCAATGGCCAACTGACGGAGCATGGGACTAATGTAGACCTGGTCCGACTGTTCCGACTTCGCGGCGGTCAACCCTTCACCAGGACCAGGGCGATCTTGTTGAAGTCGGCCGCTGCGTTCACCACCGTACGGTATCCCTCGTATTGTGACAACGGCACCTGGCAACGACGATAGTATTCCTCGATCCGCACTTTCACCACATTCCCGTCCTGCGTCGCCGTGCACGTGAAGGAGAGCTCGCGCTTGCCATCCATGTCCAAGTGCTTATCGATGCGGAGGTCGCTGAGATTCTCCACGGTGTAGCCGGTCGGTATAACCACATCAATGGAACGGTTGAAGCGGCGGTTATACTGGTCATCCACAGGCAGCTTACGGAGCTTTTCGGAATACATTTCTACTTGTGGCCCGATGAGTTCGCCGATCTTGAAGAGCACTTTTTCACCGGCATTCCCGCTGAACTTCCGTGTCTCCACGCGGCCCTTGATGATGAGCGGCTTCACGCCAAAATACTTGCCCTCGCCATTCTCCACGGTCAGTTCCTTCACGTCACCGTTCTCCACGAGGTAGGTCACGTACTGGTTGGTGATCTCTTTCTTCTTTTCATCATCCAGAAAGGGATAGAAGCACTGCAACGTCGCGTAATATCCGGAGAGCTGGTTCTCGAAGGTGAGATCGCAGTTGCTGGGATCAGCGCTGAGGTCGGCGGTGATGATGTGGTCGTGGATCGTGGCCACATCCGGCAGGGGCTCGATGAACTTCACGCTGCCGACGCCGGTGAACGTACCACCCACATCGAAGTTGCGGATGAAGAGGCCGTGGTTGTTCATGTCCTCGGCCGGCAGGTACCCAAGGCGCAGCCCCTGTTGACCGGGTGCCATGTACTTGTTCACTGATGGCAGGAACAAGCCCACGTCCTGTAGAAATTGGAAGCTCTCGAATTCGGGGTCGAAGGGGAGCACGGTGCGGTCGCTGGTGACCACGATCTGGTATTCTATGCCGAGTTCGCGCAGGCAGGCACAGGTAAGGGCCACCATGCCCATTTCATTGGCTGCCTTGTTCTTCAGGATGGTTCCGATCTGGGTGAGTTCCGGCGCCGACACCTCGATCACCTGGTAGTTGGTCTTCAGGTGGTCTTCGAGCGCCCGGACCTTCTCCTCGTCGTTGGGAAGTTTGGTCAGACCGAGTTTCTTCACCACGGCGGCGATCTCCTTGTGTTGCTTGCTATCGATCTGCTGGTGCACCAGGCCATGATACAGCTTTGAAGCGTTGAGGTATGAACTGAAACCCTTTATGCTCCGGTCCGGTATGCGGTCCAGTTTGTAGGCCACGCGTAATGTAGCCGCCGCCATGTTCGCGCTCTCTTCCTTTTCGATCGCAGGCACATTGTGCAGTTCCCACTTCTGGTGTTGCACACGCGTGTCACTGGTGTCGTTCACGGCTGGCGGAACACCTGGATAGCTTTTGCTGGCGTACACGAGTCGGGCGGGGTTGATCACATGCAGCTGCTCGTTCACAATGGGAACGCCCACCTGCAATTGCTCGCCATCCCCCCGCAGGTTCGGACGTTTCTTCAGCACATAGAAGAAGTCGATGATGCTCCCTGGAACAAGACCTTGGAAGGCGAAGTAGAGGTAGCTGCCGGTGCCGTCATCATCCGTTGCCCGTTTGAAATCGTCTTTTTCGAGGTCCTTCACACGCCCATCGG
>JBKJNF010000159.1:0-12358 GCA_046596155.1 Flavobacteriales bacterium
GCGAAGCGCCGGCCTACGGCCACCCTCCTATCCGCCGCCTGCGGCTGCGGTGACCACATGGTTTCCCCCCTCCTCCTTGAGGAGGGGATGTCGCCGGAGGCGACTGGGGTGGTGAAGCAGCAATGAGGAAGCAACAGATGCAACCACCGCAGGCAACCACTCCCCGACACATCGGGGCGAAGCGCCGGCCTACGGCCACCCTCCTATCCGCCGCCAGCGGCTGCGGCAGGAGGGGTTAAAACTTGGTAGCTCGATGCGTTCGCATCCCCCGAGCAGCGGGAATGGAAGCCCGGAGAATGCGGATCTACGCCCGTCCCAGCGCTTTGCCGAACTTCGGGCCCAGTCCTTGCATTACCCTCGTAAACCCATCCCATGCTCCGCACGACCATCGTCCTCCTTGTACTCGCCACGTCGCTCTCCTTGTTCGCGCAGGCGAAGGATCCGCTCACCGAACTGACCGGTACCACTATGCAGCAATGGTCCATCATCGGGGGCGGCTCGGCGGACGCGGCGTGCAAGCCGGGCGACGGGGTGTACATCTTCCAAGCGAAGCCGGCACAAGTGGTGGTGAAGGAATGTATGGGTGGTGCGTGGAAGTCGCACTCGGAGGCCATTACTACGTGGAGCGCCAACGGCAAGAGCGGCATCGCCTTCGGCGGATCGCAGTATGAGGTGAAGACGCTGCCCGCCGGAGCACCGGCCTGCAAGGGCAATGCGAACTGTGTGCGACTGGTCACCGTGCCAGATGGTAGAACGGACGCCACGCGCACCATCTACCTTGCACACTGATGGAAGATAACACCCTGAAGAGAAGTACCGACTATTCCAAGGCTGTGGCACCGATGCTTACCGTACTTGGCATATCCGTAGGTGCCTGGCAGTTCACCAGCCAGATGAGCCACGAGAGCACCATGGAGTTCAGCCGCAGCATGTACAACAAGAAGCTGCAGGCCTACGAGCAGGTGGGCAAGGCGGTGGGCGATCTGCTGGTGGTGCCGCACGACGAACAGTTGTGGATAACGCCAGACGATACAGCGGCCTTCGATAGCTGCTTGGAGCGGTTCCGCACCTGCTACTGGGGCGTACTGCCCTTGGTGGAGGACAGCACCGTGGAGGTGGCCATGATCCAATTCAAGGACATGGCGCGCTTCTACCGCCGCGGCGAGAACGACTACCACGACCTGGCGCGCGAAGGCATGAGCCTGATGAACGCCTGCAACCGATCCCTGGAAGGCCACTGGTCCAAGAAGCGACCGGACTAGGGACGCACCCGTAGGTTGCCGCCGTCCGGATCAGATGGTCCTCTAGAGCGGGGCGACGCGTAGACAGCGTACCTCATGATCGCGTAAGGACTTACACAGAGGACACCGAACCTTGCTGCGTGTGGTAGTGCCCTCGCCCCACGTGCACTGGGCATTTCCGCCACATCGCACACATCGCCACCATCGGTGGCCGGTTCTTTGTGCAGGGTGTTCTCAACCAACCACAACCAAGCATGAAAAACCTCCTGATGATCGGTGCTGTCGCCCTGATGAGCACCATGACCGTGAAGGCCCAAGACACGAAACCCGATGCCATGGATCAAGTATGGGTGACCATGAACACGGAGAAGCTGAATATGCAACTCGGTCTGAACGATGCCCAGCAAACAAAGGTGAAGGATATCGCCGAGCGCTACGTGAAGAAGCACGAAGCGTTGGAGGAGACCACACCGAAGCTCACCGAAAAGGAAATGAGCGACCGCACCGCGCGCTTGATGAAGGAGCGCGATGCCGAGATGAAGGCCGTGCTGAACGCGGAACAATATGCGAAGTGGGATGACATGCGCCAGAAGGGCACCGGTGAATTGACCAAGGAGAAGAAAGAGCAAATGGAGCATTGATGCGTGCAACGCCCCCCTAGGGGGGTGCCCCGCTCAACAATGCTCAGTGCAGAGCGAAGGCCCCAGGGATGGGGCCTTCGCCGTTGGAATACGTAGCTGTTGCGCGCTCCATCCGCGCATGGCGGAGCACACGCTCCTGAAGTTGCCGATATCCTAATGGACCAGCGGCAATGGTAGCAATGCGCTTAGCGGTTCACCACCGTTACGGACCGACCCAGCCGTGGGCGAAACGTGGTGCGGTTTCCACAGACCGCCTCGCTCCTTCCCCACCGGATCGCGGTGATCACCGCCCACCGAACGCTGCTTCCCCGGTCCATGGGCCATTCCTATTTAGCGGCACGAAGCGTGTACTTCATTAGGCTAAACCATACGACCATGAATGGCACGAACGACAAGATCAAAGGCAACTGGAATGAGCTGAAGGGAAAACTGAAGCAACAGTTCGCCACCCTCACGGACAACGACCTGATGTACGTGGAAGGAAAAGAAGATGAGTTGCACGGTCGCCTACAAAAGTCATTGGGCAAGACCAAGGACGAAGTGGACCACCTGATCGATACCCTCAGCACCCCGAAACCGGCCACGGCCTGATCCGGTAGCTGACCCAACGCGCGAACGGCCTGAAGGAGGGATCCTTTGGGCCGTCCGTGTTCTGGTCAGTGACACGCCGAGCACCGATGCATCACGGCCGCACAGCATCCGCAGGGCGGATCAAGCTGATCACCTCCTCGCTCAACGGATCGGTGCCGGGCGCGAACACCGCGATCAAGCGGCCCTGCTCATCGATGAGGTACTTCTGGAAATTCCATTTCACCTTGCTGTCCAACACACCGTTCTGCGACTTCTCCGTGAGCCACTGATACACGGGGTGCATCAGGTCACCCTTCACCTCCACCTTGCTCATCATCCGGAAGGTGACACCGTAGTTCTTCGTGCAGAACTCGGCGATCTCCGCATCCGTGCCGGGCTCCTGCCGCAGGAAATCATTGCTGGGGAAGCCCACCACCAACAGACCGGTGGCCGCATAGCGCTGCTGCAATTCCTCCAGGCCCGCGTATTGCGGCGTGTGCCCGCACTTGCTGGCCGTGTTCACCACCAGCACCTTGTGGCCCTTGTACTGCGCCATGTCCACCTCTTGGCCATCGATGTCCGTGGCCTTTAGTGCGTAGAACGAATGGGGTAGATCGGTAAGCGGCAGAGGGTCCTGCACGTGGCCCATACAAGTGAGCAACGTGGTGAAAAGGCTGGGAAGAAGAAGTTTTCGCATGTGGTAAGGACGGTACAAAAGTGGTGCGAGCAGGGCGCCTCGCCGACGCACAACAGAGGAGTTGAGAATGACATGCCGTTGGGCATCTCTCATGTACATACGCATGGAAGTAAGGCGGCGGATCTGACCGCGCACTCAACTCGCCAAGGCGGACGTCCCTTCTACGAAGTACATCGCCATTTCCCCCTTACCCTTCGCCTGTATGTTTCCGCGCGGAGTGAAGGTGAGGGTGGGCACATCCTTTACCCGTTCATAGGTAGCACCGCTGATGTTCACCTGCCCCACGGCGCCGGAGGATTCCATACGGCTGGCCGTGTTCACCGTGTCGCCCCAGATGTCGTAGCTGAACTTCTTCACCCCCACGATGCCCGCCACTACCGGACCGGTGTGGATGCCGATGCGGATCTCGAAGAACGGAAGTCCGGCGGCGATCTTCCGCGCTTTGCCTTCGGCGATGAAATCGCGCATCTCCAATGCGGCCTTGATCACATCCGTGGCGTGCGTGGTGTTGGGTGTGGGCAAGCCGCCAGCGGCCATGTATGCATCGCCGATGGTCTTGATCTTCTCGATACCGTACTTGCTGGTGATAAGGTCGAAGGCGCTGAAGCACTCGTTCAGATCGCGCACCAGCTGCTCCGGACTTACTACCTCGCTCATGGCGGTGAAGCCCTTGAAATCAGTGAACAGCACGGTAACCTGGTTGATCAGCTTGGCTTCGGCCTCGCCCTTGGCCTTCAACTCCTCGGCCACTTCCTTGGGCAGGATGTTCAGCAGCAGTTCATCGCTTCGCCTCTTTTCTCGGGCGATATGGTTACGCTGGAACCAGAAAACGCCGGCGAAGGCGATCACCAACGCGAAGCCGATGATGAAACCGTTCCGTATCGCTTTCTGTCGTTTGAGCTCCAGCGACTTCAACTCCTGGTCCTTCTCCAACAAAGAGATCTGCCCTTCCTTCTTCTCGATCTCATAGCTCAGCGTCTGGGCTTGGAGCTTCTTGTCCATTTCGGCATTGTACAGGGTGTCCTTGATGTCCGAATACAGGTGGAGATTCGTGTAGGCCTCCTTGAACTCAGCGGACTTGGAATAATTATCGGCCAGGCCCTTATAGGCCGCCTGCATCTCATAGATGGCATTGATCTCCACCGAAAGTGCTTTGGCCTGGTTGTATTTCGCGATGGCCTCGGCCTTATCCCCTTTCCGCTCGTACGTATCCGCCAAGCTTAATAAGGACTGCGCCATTTCCAATTTGGCGTCCGTTGCCAACGCGATCTGATACGCCTCGGTCTGATACCGGATGGCCTTGCCGAAGTCGCCACGAATGGCGTACACCCGTCCGATGCTCTTCAAGGCGAACGGCACATTACCATTGGCGCTCTGGCGATAGGCATCCAGGGCGGTCTCGAAATAGTACAGGGCCGAATCCGGATCGTAGAATTCAGTTGAGTCGGTCTTGTGCACCCTGCGCAGGTAGATCTCACCCAGATTCACCGCGCAGGTGCCGATCGCGCCTTGATCTCCCAGCGCTTTGCTCAAGGGCAGTGCGCGCTTGTAGTACTTGAGGGCCAATTCCTTGCTGGATTCCTTGTTGAGGTAAACGGTACCGATGTTAACCAGGGCGGTCACCGTCCTTAAGGAGTCCTCGGTGGATTCCGCCACGCGTAGCGACTGCAGGTAATAGTCCAGAGCCGCCTTGTCATCACCCCCATTGAAGTGCACTGCACCCAGGTTGTTCAACATGTTGGACACCCCGTTCAGGTCGTTGATCGATTCAAAGGTCTCTAGCGCCAGTTTCCACTGGACCAATGCATCGACCCAATCGTTCTGGAAATAATAGCTCATGCCAATGGCCTTGTACGCATAAGCCAACCCGCTCTTGTACTTCTTTTTTACTGCCAGTTCCTTCGCCTCCGTGGCCAGTCGATAAGACTCCTTCGCGTCGGTGCGGGCGTACTGTCCACTCAACGCCAACAGGGTCTTCACCCGCGTGGAATCGGGGATACGGGAATCCAGCACCGTCTTCAAACTGTCGATCACCGGGTCTTGTCCGAACGAGGACAGGACGGAAGCGAACACAATGAATATGAAGGAGAGCCAGCGCATATGGCCCAAGATAGGCGGCACCTGCAAAAGAGCCACCTGCCATGGAGCGGCAGGTGGCTCTTTCATATGCAGGTCCGGGTCACTCAATGATCACTCTGCGCGTCTCCACACCCTCTCCGTGGATAACACTGATGAGGTACATGCCACTTCCGAAGGTGGATAGGTCCAGCCCGATAATGTTGTCCGAGTCCAGCTCCATCCGCACCGGGCACTTCACACCCATGGCGTTGAAGACCTCCAGTGTGGTGGCTGCCGCCTCTCCTTCGGGGAACTCCAGGAACACCATACCGGAGGATGGGTTCGGGTAGACCTTCAGGCTCGAGACCGACGGTTGAGCGACCATCACCCGCACACCCGGGCTGGTACATACCACATTGGAGGTGTTCGCAGGGATCGAGCCGGTGCCACCGGTGTTCTTGTTGCTCGTTATCTGCCAGGTAAGGGCGCCTGCCATTTTGGGGAACGCGATCGGAGCGCTTATTCCGGGCAGGAAGAGCGACGGTTGTTGGCTCGCATCACGCGCTACGCCCGTGATCGAGTTTTTCGTTCCTACGGGGATGTACACCGCCGTTGCGTTGTTATTCTCGTAGTTGAAGTAGGCCACCTGCGTGTACCCGTTCGCGTTCGGCGTGCTCAGCACTTGGTAGCAGATGAAGTTCGGCTTCAACTGTTTCGTTCCAGGGCCCGCCGGATTCACATACAAGGTGCCGTTCACCGAGGTGAATGTGTAGTTCGCCGCCGTGGCGTTCACAATGATCTGGTACACGCCCGCATTACCCGTGTAATTCGGGCTCAGCGTGAAGGACACCGAGGTCACCACCGAGGCGGTCTGGCCTGCTATGAAGCCACTGTAGGTGGCCACGAACGTTGGCAGAGCAGCGCCCTTGTTGATCACATAGATGCCGGTGGTGGCGGTGGCCGGAGCCTTCTGGACCACCAAGGTTCCACTCGCCGTGCCTAAGTAGTTCAGGTCGTTCACCGTGACCAGGACGGAATACGAGCCCGCATTCACGGGCAGCGTGGCGCTGCCGTTGTACGTTACTGTGTACCCCAGGCCGGCCGGAACAGTGGTCACGCCAACGGTCTTCGCGGTGGCAGTGTAGGTCTGTGTAAGCGAACTCGGCGTAATGGTCACCACGGCGGTGGCCTTCTGGATCACCAGCGTGCCGCTCGCCGTGCCTACGTAGTTCGGGTCGTTCACCGAGACCACTACAGCATACGAGCCAGCGTTCACCGGTAGTGTCGCGCTGCCGTTGTAGGTAACCGTGTAGGCCACGCCAGCCGGAACTACGGATACGCCAACCGACTTCGGAGCGCCGTTGAAGGTCTGCGTCAGCGTGTTCGATGCGAGGGTGAACTGTGCGGTGGCCGGTAGGATGGTGATGTTCCCCAGACCGTAGTGCACGTTGAAGTTGTTCGTCAAGAAGGTTCCCGGAATGATCCGATGGGTGCCTACCGTATTCCCGGTTACAAGGTTCACCGACCGGATGATCACATTGCCCGCGCTATCGCCCGAGAGGATGTCGATATCGTTATCGCCCAGGATCACGAGCGTTTGCGTGTTGCTCTCCAGCGAAATGGTCGACGAGTTCAGCAGCCCTTGGCTGTTGACCAAGCTCCCCGCATTGGTAAGGGAACTGGTGTTCGTGATGTTGCCCAGCGTGTCGAGCGTATTGACCAACGCCGTACCCCGCACCAGACCGTAACCATTTACCAACGCGGTGCCCCGAACGAGCTGGGCCGTTGCATTGGTGAACGCGGCCGCGTAATACAACTCCGCAGGATCGATCAGTTCACCGTTCACCAAGGCCGTGCCCCGTGTGGTGCTAACGGCCTGGGAGATCATGAAACTAAAATTGCTGAGCAGCGAATCGGTCAGCAACTGGTCGCCGTTGTTGTTCACCAAAGCCGTGCCGCGGACCAGACCCGTCGCATTGACCAAGGCGGTACCGTGCGTGGCCGTGATCGCATTGATAATAGCCGTGCTGTCACTGGCGGTGATGTCGAGACCGGCCGAGGTGCCATCACTTAGAACGTAGTTGAAGGACAGTCCTACAATGGGGTCGTTGTAAACGAACGTTGTGTCGCGGGGCGTGATCGTCAGGTCCGCGGGATCGATGGTCAGCAGACCATTACGGAAAACGATGTTGTATTGCTCGAGCAGCGAAAGATCAAGCGCACTCGTTACCGGCACGTTGCTGCTCGGGTTCAATGGATCAGCAGGGTTGGCTGAAATGGCCCACAGGCCCACATTGCTCTGCGCGGTGGCTATCGTGGTAAGTCCGATCGCATGGATCCTGGCCAATTCGTTCGCGGAAAGTCCTGCCGCGTTCAGCGGGATGCTGGAATCCACGCTCTCCAACGTGTAGCTGGCCGTGAAGGCCGGAAGGACCTCGCCGTATTTCTTGGACGTGTTGTCCACTGTCACCAGGATGGTCTCCTTGGTGGTGAAATAAAGCGGGTTGGAAAGTCCGCCGTCGGTTCCGTTCGTGCCTGCCAGTGGTGGATTGTACACCTGGATCGCCGGATACAGCCCGCTGAACGGCTGCACAAGGGTAACGATGGCCGAGTCCCCTTGAATAACAACACCACTGGTCAATGGAACACCGTCCAACCACACCGTGGATGCACCGCTCAGGTACTCACCATAGATCGTCAGCAGCAGGGTATCCACCCCGGGTGTCAGCG
This sequence comes from Flavobacteriales bacterium, assembly GCA_046596155.1. Taxonomy (GTDB): domain Bacteria; phylum Bacteroidota; class Bacteroidia; order Flavobacteriales_F; family PHOS-HE28; genus PHOS-HE28. Next base: position 7,938 of record JBKJNF010000159.1, read on the forward strand.
TGGTATCGTAGGAAATGCCATAGATATAGGCCGACGGATTGGCCAAGTCCTTTAGTGCTGAATCCGCCAGGATATAACCGGCACCTGTGGCCACATCATAGCCAGGTGTGCCCATGTCGAGCGCGGTGTTCTGAAGGATCCCTTTCACACCATCCGGAGAAAGTTCATCGCCATAATACTTGGTCCTCGCCTGCAGCAGCAGCGCGGCTACGCCAGCGGCATGTGGCGCGGCGGCCGAGGTGCCGAAGAAATTCGGGAAGGCGTCGCCATCGATGTTCACCCCGCCCAACTGAACGGAGGTGTTCACGCCGTTCGGGGCACAGATATCCGGTTTCATCCGGTTCACTCCGTTCACAAGAGTTCCACCGCGGGAGGAGAACGAAGCCACCGTAGGTGGCACCACGCCATACTCCGGCGTGTTCGTGTAGAGCACCGCTCCCACAGCAATGGCGCCTGCCGCATTCGCTTGGCCGGAGATCGTTGAAGCGTTCAACGTACCGTATTCGTTGATCTTGAGCTTGCCTCTGTACACAACATATTTCACCGTAACAGGCGCGGTGCCCGTTTCCCGGATGATCACGATGTTCGAGAGCACGGAGTCCGCTGTAACAACGAATGGCAGCACTTCCAACGCGTCTCCGCCGATGTTCATGCGGTTGAACCCGAACAGGGTATTTCCGCTGGTGTTCGCCAAGTAGATATCCAGATCCGAACTGGTGGTGTTACCCACCGTTCCATCATCCCATTGCAACACCACTGTGTAGTCCCCTTGGTAGAGTTTGATGCTCTGGAAGATGTCGGTACCACCGGTGCCGCTCGCGAAGTTGTGCGCCTGGCCCACCACACCCGCAGGAGCCGCTACAGGGGCGAAGGTGCCCTGCCATGAATTGATCCCGAAATTGCCGGCAGCGGAGAAATAGGACACGCCTTGTGCCTTCACTGCGTTCACCGCCTGGGCCACCACACCATCCCTGAACAAGGGTTCGGAGATGTAGGAGATGTCATCCACGATCACATCGCAACCGGCCTGTTGCAGATCCCGGATCCCTTTGGCAAAATCCACCGCACCCAAGAAGCCCGTTCTGAAGGCCAGATCGGCGCCAGGAGCCACATCGTGTACGATCTGCAGCATCGCACGACCTTCGTCCGAACGCGTCCCAAAGGGATAATCCAGAAGCACCTGCACTGGTGTCGGATGGTCCGGATTGGTCGCCCCAGGCAGGTCTCCCCGCAACACATCATCTGATGCTGGACCATTCAGAATGGTGTTATAACTATCCGAGAGCACTCCCACCTTCACGCCCTGTCCATCAACACCGAAAACATCCCGTGCCCTGAACGAACGCAGGGCCGTATCCCCTTGACTTGTCATCAATCCCACATTCCGCAGCGCCGCGTAAATGGGCCGTGCGGACACAAGCAAGTTGGGAAGTAGGTTCAGCGATAGCAGGTTCAGTATGGGGAAGGTCCCCTCGACCACGTTATTGGTCGGGTCGTTCAACTCCTGCACCAGACCATAGGCGGAGGTGGCCAATAACGCCACTGCGTTCGCGTGTTGCCCGGGTTTGGTCCTGATCGTTACCCTAACGCTACTGCCCAGGATCTGGAATATGTCATTGGAGATGTATGACCCGTTCGCCGAGTAAGTGTAATACAGCGAGGTGAGTTCAACGCCGATGATGTCGTAGGATTTGTTCGCGTAGGGGTTGAAGTAGGGGAAAATGACCGGAGGTGGCGGGGGCGCCAAGCAGGTCAGCACCGCTTGGAAGTTGGCCGCGGTGAACGTGGTGCTGAGCGTGCTGCTCGATGTCTTAAGCTGGATCTGCTGGCTCTGCAGCGTGGTCACCGTGTACGTAACGGAGAACGCCGCCGCCAAGCCATTGCCCATGCCATTTGTGTTGTTGATGCGGAAACCGGTGAGCGACGTGCCGGACAAGGTGGGTCCAAGGGCAATGTTCGCATACGTGAACGCCCCGGATATCAACGCAACGGACACGTTCGAATAGGTCCCAGGAGCCGCCTGTACTAGGAAGGAGTTGAGCTTCTTGCACCCTACACAGCCGTCGTTCAACACCGTCAGCGTGATAGTGTAAGTGCCGTTGTTGTTGGCCGTTACGTTGGAGATGGACACGGAGTATCCATTGCTAAGGGTGGATGTGTTCGCGCAGTTCTGTGCCTGTAGCGATGTGAAGAGGGTCGTTAGGCAGAAAAGCAGGACCCCGAGCCTTTTGAGGGAGCGTAGTGTGAACATGATCGTCGATGGTTAGGGTTTTGATCAACCGCTTCATCGAAGCGGCGGCTTTGGGTGGTTAGCTGCAAGACGCGAAAGTACCGAAGGGAAATAGGCGAAACAAGGGCTGGATGGTTAAGACTTTCCCCGAGGGCCCAAGCCATCCTCAGCCCTGGCGCGGTTTTCACTGTATCCTATCACGGCTTGAGTGGAATGCATTTCCCGTAGAAATACCAGTACGAACAGGTATAAATACGGGGCGCTGTGCTGGGCGCGGCTTGACCTTTCCTGAACGGATGTACAGAACATCATTCCCTACTGCGTGAACTAAATGCGGCGGCTCGTATTCTCTTGACCTCAACCCAACCCAAGGACCCATGATGAAGAGGATGTTAACAACGGGCTTCGTGCTCGCCAGTGCGTTCACGTTCGCCCAGACCAAGGATGTGGTGGATATCGCGATCGGATCCACCGACCACACCACATTGGTAGCCGCCGTGAAGGCCGCCGACCTGGTAGCCACCCTGCAGAGCAAAGGCCCCTTCACGGTGTTCGCCCCCACCAACGCGGCGTTCGACCAACTCCCGAAAGGCACGGTGGAAGGACTGTTGAAGCCTGAAATGAAAGCGACCCTGGCAGGTATCCTCACCTATCACGTGGTGGCAGGCAACCTGGACGCAACCGCAGTGGTGGCGGCCATCAAGGCCGGCAAGGGCAAGGCGGTGCTCACCACGGTGAACGGTGCCAAGCTCACCGCCACCCTGGACGGTGACAAGGTGATCCTTACCGACAGCAAAGGAGGAAAGGCCACAGTAGTAACTGCGGACCTGAAAGGTTCGAACGGTGTAGTGCACGTGATCGACACGGTGTTGATGCCGTAACGGCATTTACCGATGTAACGAAGAAGCCGCCTCGCGTAAGTGGGGCGGCTTCTCCATTCCTTTGAAGTCAGCACCGTGATCCAGACTGGATCTTCGAGCGCCCGCTGTTCAGAGCGTTGTCCCCGCCCCGTTCAGGGCAGCAGCACGCGCGTAGCGTACGAGTGCCCATTCATGCTTACCCGTGCGATGTACACACCCGCATGCATTCCGGCGGTGCACCACGTGTTGCGGCCCGGGTTCAAGCGAGCCTGCGCCAATGTGCGCCCCGTTGCATCCACAACCTCCAACGTGGCCACCTCAACAGCATCGATCAGGAGCATGTTGGTGGCAGGGTCCACACGCAGCGTTGGACCGGGCTGTGCGGTTTCGGCAACGCTCACATCTTGCGCACAGGAAGCTCCGGAGGTGTACAAAGCGAGCACTTCGGCACTCGAAAGCTCGCGATCAAAGAGCACGATATCGTCCAGCTTACCGTCCCAATGGCTGTAGCCCAACACGTTTCCACCGCCTAAGTTGAGGGTGCGCCCGGCCACGTTCACTATGCTGCTGTGGTGGGCCACCTCATTGATGAGCGTGCCGTTCAGGTAGATGCGCATGCGGTTGCTGGCCGCGCTGGCGCTGAAGGCGAAATACGTCCACTGCATGCTGAACGGGAAGGGGTCAATGGACTGGCGCCCACCAAGGGGGGCCGCGCCGAAATCCCAATAGATGGAGCCATTACCATTGCTGCCATAGTGCGGCGCGGCGGTGAAGCGGTCGTTGAAGTCGTCGGGCCACACGCTCACGGCGAAGTTGCCGTTGATCGCATCGGCCTGCACCCACATGCCCACGCTCACCTCATCGCTGATGCCGAAGGTCTCGAAGGCAGGCACTTCGATGTAGGAGTCCACGCCGTTGAACGCATAGGCGGTATTGGGCGTTCCGGCGCGATCGGTGGTGAGCACCGCACCGAACACGGTGCCGTTGTGCCCATGGCCACTGCCATCGTTGGCGTTACCATTGAAGGAGTAACACGCCACGGGATCGATAGGCACCTGCGCCGTTGCCAGCATGGGTAATAGCAGTGGTGCAATGAAAACGATGGTTCGGTGGTGCATGGATCCGCCGGTTGGGTATGTGAAGATAGCGGACCTTGCCGCGCGACAGTGTCCCGATGCGGCAGAGCCTGCACTTTCCGAACCTTTGTAGGCGCTCCGTTCTTGCTCGGGTTGATCAGGGCGATGTACTTCGCGTTCGTCTCACACCGGCCGCTGCTCATGCACGCCCTCTGCTATCTCTTCCAACATCTTGGCGTTGAAGGCGGGCAGGTC
>JBKJNF010000178.1:0-3786 GCA_046596155.1 Flavobacteriales bacterium
GCGTTCTTGTAGAAGTACTCCACCTTCTTGGTGGTGGGAGCGGAGAGGATGATGCTCACATCGCTGTTCACTAGGATGGCCTTGCGACTTTCCAAGTGATCGGCCACGGGTGCCACATTAAAGCCATGCAACCGCAACGCGCGCATGTTCTTCTCGATCGCGATCTTCGGGGTAACGTCCTTCGCGCCCACGATCTCCTTCACCTGCGTTGGGCGGTGTACGTGGTAGAGCAACGAGCTCATACCATCGAAGCCCACCGTGCCGAAGAGCTGCTCATAATAGAAGTTGCCTTCCGGGCTTTTGTGCTGGGTGTGCCGTTTGTGCGGGATGTTGCCGAGGGTGTGGTAGAAGGGCATGGGCTAGGAATGGGTCGGGGCCGGAATTTTCCGGCCCTTACGAATTTCGGGATGGAGGGTCCTGCCTGAAGCGAGCAGTTCCTCCTCATCGCGGATCCTTTGGCGCAAGCTTTCGGGATCATTGATGGCTTTGGTCTTGGTGCTTCGGGTGCTTCGGCCCTTGCGCCATTCACGTTGCACTTCTTCAGGCAGAAGACGGATCTCCCGGCAGCTGGGCGAGCAGCACTCAGCGTATTGCGTTGCGCAGGCCTCGCATTGCACGAGCAGCATGTTGCAGGTCACCTCGTGGCAGTTGCTGATGCGATCGCTCTGTGCGCCGCATTGCATGCAGGTGCTCACCACATCGTCGGTGATGCGTTCTGCAAGCCGCTCGTCGAATACGAAGTTTTGGCCCTTGTACTTGCTCGGTAAGTTCTGCGCCTTGATCTGCCGGGCGTAGTCAATGATGCCGCCGTGCAGTTGGCCGACGTTGGTGAAGCCTTCGTGCTTCAGGTAGGCACTTGCCTTTTCGCAGCGGATGCCGCCGGTGCAATACAGCAACACCTCCGCATCCTTCTTTTCCTTCATCACCTCCTTCACCTCCTCGATCGCACCCCTGAACGTATCCGCCTTCGGCAGGTATGCCCCATCAAAGTAGCCGATCGCGCTCTCATAGTTGTTGCGCATGTCGACCACCAAGGCGCCTTCCTCCATCTTTCGGTGGAAGCTGGCCGCATCGAGGTGCTCACCCACATTGGTCACGTCGAATGCATCATCCGCCAAGCCGTCGGCCACGATCTGCTTCTTCACCTTAATGGCCAACTTCAGGAAGCTCTTGCCGTCATCTTCCACTGCGATCTTCCAAGGCACGTGAGCGAAGGCCTCGCGCGCATCAAGCGCAGAGCGGAATTTTTCAAGGTTCGCTGTTGGCAGGCTCACCTGCGCATTGATGCCTTCCTGCGAAATGTAAATGCGGCCTAATACACCCAGCGCTTCCCATTCGGAGTACAGTTCGTGCCGTAGGTCCTCCACCTTGGTCGATCGCACATAACGGTAGAAGGACAAAGTGGTCCGCGCCAAGCCCTCGGTTTCCAGCCTCTTCCGGAGCAGGTCCGGATGCAGTAGGTTGCGGAGCTGGTGGGTGTCCATGTGGGATCTCGCTAAGCCGTAGCAGGGGGAGTTGGTGCGAATTTACAGAAGTGCTAGGGTGAATGCCCTGCGAATAGCTTTGACCGCTCAGTGACTTTCCCATGAAGAAGATCCTCGTCATCGGCTCCAGCGGCCAGATCGGTACCGAACTCGTCGAAGGCCTGCGCCAGCGGTTCGGCAATGAGAACGTGGTGGCCAGCGACATCAAGGAGCCGCAGGCGAAGCAGGACGGCCCCTTCGCCATGGTGAACGCCATGGATCAGCGGGGCATCGAGCGGGTGATGGACAAGCACGGGATAAACGAGGTCTATTTGTTGGCCGCCCTGCTTAGCGCCACGGCCGAGAAGGACCCCGCCTTCGCCTGGAAGCTGAACATGGAAAGCCTGCTGATCATCCTGGAACTGGCCCGGGAAGGCAAGCTCCAGAAGGTCTACTGGCCCAGCAGCATCGCGGTCTTCGGCCCCACTACGCCCAAGGAGAACACACCGCAGCACACCATCGCGGAGCCCAGCACCGTTTACGGCATCAGCAAGCAGGCGGGGGAGCAGTGGTGCGCCTACTACAACCGTCGGTACGGCGTGGACGTGCGCAGCATACGCTACCCCGGCCTCATCGGCTGGAAGAGCGCACCCGGCGGCGGCACCACGGATTATGCCGTACACATCTTCCACGAAGCTTTGAAGAGCGGTGCGTACACCAGCTTCCTGGACCGTGGCACCAAGCTGCCCATGATGTACATGCCCGACGCCATTCGCGCCACCATCGACCTCATGGAAGCGCCGGCCGAACAGGTGAAGGAGCGCACCAGCTACAACCTGGCCGGCTTCAGTTTCAGCCCCGAGGACATCGCCGCGCACGTGGCCCGGCATGTGCCCAACTTCAAAATGGGTTATGCGCCCGACCACCGCCAAGCCATCGCCAATAGCTGGCCCCAAAGCATCGACGACAGCGCCGCCCGTGCGGATTGGGGCTGGAGGCCGCAGTATGACCTGAAAGGCATGGTGGATGATATGATGTTGAACCTCAGGCCCTTGTTGGCCAAGTAAAGCCCGTTGAGAATGGCTGCCGCGAGCGCTCTGTAACCCGCACCGTTCTTTCCCCGTTTCGCGGGGAGAGAAAAGACGTGCACCCATGCGGCCAAACCGGTACTCCTTCCTTCCTGCTCTCGGTTTCGTACTCCTGTCCATCGGGCAAGGTGCGCTGGCCCAAGCCAACGCCTCCTCCCCCGATACGCTCAACCGGCTCGACGAAATGGGCCGCAAGCAGGGTTGGTGGCAGATCAGCGCCCCCATAGAGAACAAGCCCGACTACTCCAACGGTCAGCTGATCGAGCAAGGACAATACACGAACAGCAAGCGCATCGGTGTTTGGCGGCGCTACTGGCCGAACGGTAAGGTGATGAGTGAGATCGCTTACCAGATGGGTCGGCCGCGTGGTGAGTACAAGACCTTCTATCCCGATGGCAAGGTGGAGGAACAAGGCACATGGGACCTTGACCGCAACACGGGTGTCTTCAAGCGCTACCATCCCAACGGGCAACTAGCACAGGACTTCAAGTTCAACGACTATGGCACACGCGACGGTGTCCAAAAATACTACCACGAGAACGGCCGATTGGAAGTGGAAGTGGCCGTGGTGGAGGGAAAGGAGCAGGGCACGTTGAAGCGCTACTACGCCAATGGTGACCTGCAGCAGGTGGCGCAATTCGAAGACGGCGCCATCAACGCCAGTACCAGCAAATTCATGAAGCCTGCGGGCAAGGTGGAAGTGGTCCAGCCCGAGCCCACCGCCCAGGCCGCGCCCGAGCGCAAACAAGACGAAAGCACCAACGCTGTGGCCTTCCGCGACAACGGTTTCAACACCTTGTACGATAAACAGCTCCGCCTGAGCCAGCAGGGCGAATTCCGCAACGGACAGCTACTGAACGGGAAATACTACCGGTACAATAAGGACGGGGCGCTGGTCAAGATCGAAGTGTACACCAACGGCCGTTACGCCGGCAATGCGGTGATCACCGACGAGGACAAAGCACGCTAGGATACCGCCACGCGTTGCAGGCCTCAGGCCTCAGGCTCCACTGGTCGAGCTTGGGCCTGAGGCCTGCGGCTTGGGGCCCATAAAGGGTTTGCAGGTCGTGTTCCCCGGCCTACATTCGCACCGTTTTTACCGCAAACAGAAACCAACTTCCCCGCGATGGCGAAATCGAACAAAGCTGTTGATGCCTTTATGGCGCAAGTGAAACAGCGTAACGGCGGCGAGCCGGAATTCCTTCAGGCCGTGCACGAAGTGGCCGAAATGGTGA
>JBKJNF010000316.1:0-4555 GCA_046596155.1 Flavobacteriales bacterium
CTTGGTCGTTCTTCACGCGTTCCAGGTGAATGACGGGACATTGACCTTGGCGGATGTGATGCAGGCCAGCAATGGTCTGCTTTATGGGACCAGCAGTACAGGTGGATCGAGCGGGTACGGTACGCTTTGGTCGTTCGATCTGTCCACGGCCGTGTTTGCGAAGCTGTACAACTTCGACACCAGCGATGGAAGTACGCCATCGGGCCAAATGCTGGAAGCACTTCCCGGTAGGTTGTTCGGAACGTTCCAAGCTGATGGCAATGGCCAGAGCGGTGGTGTGTTCAGGTGGAATATCAACACGGGTGCCTACACTCAGGAGTATGGGTTCAACACATCGCCCAATACAACGGAGGGCAATATGCCTTCCTCTTCATTGATCGCAGCGAGCAATGGTCTACTATACGGAACGACGTTACAGGGTGGCGATCTTGACCTAGGTGTCATCTTCGCATTCGACCCAGTGACACACGCGGCCAGCACGGTGATCGAAATGTCCGGGTTGGCTACAGGTCAATATCCGTTTGATGGGTTGTCTTCAGAAACCGTTCCGTCCGCCTCGGATCTCCTGCTCAGCGCCAAGGTATTTCTGGATGGTCCGTATGTGACCGCGACCAGCAAAATGAACGCGACGCTTCGCTCGGTTGCTGGATTCCCCACCACGGAGCCCTTTACCGCGGCCGGTTTCACCATTGTCGGCGGCGGCGGTGAGAGCATTGATCCTTCGGTGCTTGCGGTTGATGGCGATGATGCCGTTGTGGATTGGATCCTGATCGAACTGCGCGATGCGAATTCCCCGTCCACGATATTGCGTACCAAGGCCGGCCTGTTACAAAGCGATGGCGGCATCGTCGAGGTCGACGGTCTGAGCCCGATGCGCTTCGATCTTCCCGCCGATGACTACTTCGTGGCCGTGCGGCACCGGAACCATCTCGGTGTTATGACCGCGAACACCATCGCGCTGAGTGAGAGCGTTGTCACGGTGGATCTGACCTCGCCGACCACGAGCACATATGGTACGAACGCACGTAAGGCTGTTGGTGCCGTTCGTACCCTGTGGGCAGGCAATGTTGTTCGCAATGCTGAAGTGAGATATACGGGAACCGGAAATGACCGTGATCCACTTCTCCTTTTAGTCGGTCCGACATGGCCCACCCAGCAGGTCAGTGGTTATTACCCCGAGGATGTGACCTTGAACGGTGTGGTCACGTATGCCGGATGGTATAACGATCGCGATCCGATACTGGTAACGGTGGGAGGCAATACCCCGGATAATACCAGAACGGAGCAATTGCCTTAGTATGCGCTGCCGATATGCTGAAAAGGTCCGGCGAACACCGGGCCTTTTCCGTTGGATCAGATCTTCAGGATACCACGGATGTTCTCGTCCAGGACTTCCCCGCCGGGATACCTGCGCGTATAATCGAGGTTGATCCAGCGATCACCGTTCTGGTCGGTGTGGTAGAAGAGCGTAGCATGGCTAGCCACCTCCGGGAAGAGCACATCGCGCACGAGGTAGGCTGCGCGCGCCATCGCTTTCTGGTCGCCGATGTGCATCTCGGGGTAGATGTGACCGGTGGTCCGTACCAATCTCACTTCCGCGCCAATGGCCTTGAGACAGGCGGCCATCAGGATGGCATGGTCATCGCAATCACCGGCCAGCAGTTGGGTGCTTTCGCTCGCTGGCGCGAAGTACTCTCCATCCTTCACGTCGCTCACGTAGGTCCAAGAGGAATTGATCACTTTGAAGATGGAGAAGGCCTGCACAAGCGTGAACTCGTCCGAGCGAACATCGGCATCGGTGAACCATGTGGTGGCGGCCCTCACAGCGAACGATCGCACTGCCGGGTCGTGATCGTTGATCCGGGAGCGTAGGATGTCAGCATCCTCGAACGGCCCCATTTCCTGGATGAGCATCGGCATGGACTCTGTGTTGGCGCGAAGTGAGCTGAGGAACACGCCGTAATCACGGTACATGTCGCGGAAGCCATATCGGCCGGTGAGGCTGGTGAACGTGAGGCTGGCCAGACCGATCACGAGCACCGTGTACACCATCAGCTGGAAGCGCCGCACAAGCACGATGAGCGAAACCAGGACCGCCGCGAAGGTCAGCAGGTGGTCGATCCGCCAACCTGCGCCAATAGGCAACACCAAGCGCGGCACATGCGGAAAAATGAGAATGAAGAGGGGTAGGGTAATGAGCAGCGCAACGAGGTAAAGGACAACGCCATGCGCCACGCCCTGCCCGTCGACATCAACATCCGGTCCCGATGGTCTGATCTCCGCCATTCAGGTTCTACCTTTTGGGAAGGCCCAGCACATCGGCGCCTTGTTCGAACACCACATCCACGGGAATAGCGGCGTTCTTTAGGCGATCCAGATCCGCCTGTAGTTCGGGTCGCACCGAACCCATGGTGGCCATCAGTTCCTTCAATGCTTTCAGGTCGCCATTGCCCTGAAGCGTGAGTATCAACGCGCTGAGCTCGTTCATAGCGCTGGTCATCTTTTCCATATCCACGTGATACATGCCAGATGCGGCATCGCGTACAAAGGCACCACGGTCCAGGAAGAAGTTGAAGCGCAACATGTTCGCCCGGCCATGCGCACTGCTGGCTCCGAAACGGACTGAACGGAACACGCCGGCCATGAAGGTCACATAGTTGTCGATCAGTTCGCCACCGGTGAGCTCTCCTTTTTCGCGCAACATTTTCACCATATATAGCCCGAGCATATCGGCCTTGCCTTCTTCCAGAGCACCGGCCTCCTCCAACAGGGCATCGCGCACGCTGCCTTTGCCGTTAATGGTGTTCTTGATGCCCAAGCCATGTGCCACCTCGTGGAACATAACGTCCTCGAAAAAGGCATCAAAGGTGATGTGGTTGCGTTGGTCCTTGTCCACGAGCACCTCGCTGATGGGTACGAGGATCTTGTCGAACTTGGCCTTCATGGCGTTCTTGAACTGTAGGCGGCGCGTGCCTTTTTCAAGTTGGAGCTGCTCATCGTTGGGTAGGTTCACCGCAATGGTCTTACCGCCGGCATTGCAATCACCGGCATAGTACACCACATCATACGCACCCAATTGCGAGTCGCTTCCGGGCTGCTCCGCCTTGTACGCGTCCGGCACAGGCAGTCCGCGCTGCAGTTCCGGCAGCAAGGCTGCGAACTTCTCGAGCTTCCGGCTCCATTCCAGATCCTTCACGGCCACGTAGCAGGCATGGGAGGCTTTGTATCCAAAGAGCTGGTCCTCGTAGGTCTCGATCGGGCCGATGATCACGTCGATGGTGTTGTTACGCATAGCGAGCCAGGAGCGGTCGCTGGTGTTGTAGGAATCGGTGAGGAGCGCATCTGCGCGTGAGACGAGATACGCCTTGAGCCCGGGATCGGTGGCGAGCACGGCAGCTTGACGGAGCAGGTCACTGGCCCGCGAGATCTCTAAAGCGAACATGGTCCGGTAGGGAATTGAAACAAGGGCACCCTTGGCATCGCGACGCAGAAAGGTGTACAAGCTTTTCTTGGCCGCATCTGGCGAAGCTTCGAATTCCTCTTTGGTCATATCCACAGGATAAAATCCTGCCCCCGGGGGCTTTGTGCCCACGCCATCAATGAAGGGCAGATCGCCGTTCAGCCTGTCCCACGGTCCGTAATTGAGATCGAAGAAGCGCTTTGCATCAGCTGTGAGCTGCCCAGTTGGCAGGCTATCCTTATTACCCCAGGCCTCGCGCCAGAAAAGCTGATCCATGATCTCCCCGGCCTTGATGAGCCGCTCCAGCATCCGTTGGTCGTTGGCGCTCAGCTTGCTCAGGTCCGTGGTAAGCTTTACGGTGGCATAGATCTCCGGGCGAACACGATCATCGTTGCCGGCCTTGTCCTGGTGCAGGGTATCGGTGGCGCCGCTGTTATCAGACCGGCCGCACGAACCGCCAAACAATGCTATAAGTACGAAGGGAAGGAAATGCTTCATGGTCGAAATGTCCTGTAAAGATGAGGAGGCTGCAAGGAACCGTGACCGCGACCATAGGATGACAACATCATTTGGGTCGTAACGTGAACGCCGCCCGGAGGGGGCGGCGTTCAACTGTTCATGATGTTCGGCGGTCAATCCTCGTCCTCATCCTCATCACCCGATGCTGGTTCGGCATCATCATCCTCATCGTCCTCATCCGGTCCATCTTCTTTCTCTTCTTCATCTTCGGCACCGTCCACGCCCTCCAACTCGTCTCCATCGCCAGCCTCAATGTCCTCGGCCACAGCGGGACCGCCTTCATCCTGGTCCAGGAACTGGTCGATCTCCTCGCGGCTCTCGGCGTTGATCTTGATCAAGTAGATGGCGTCGCTGGTGCGCAGCTCGATCACGCGCAGGCTTTCACCCTTGGGGGTGTTAAGCGTGCGGATATGGCTGTTGTCGATGCCATCGGGGTACTGTTCCTGCAGTTTGTCCCGAAGCTCATCGGTGAGGGTGTTGAAGGAGCGTATCAGTCGTTGCATGGGAGTGTGCGCTGCTTACATATCGAGGATGTATGCGAAGATCAATGGTGCCACAATAGTAGCATCGCTTTCG
>JBKJNF010000273.1:0-3335 GCA_046596155.1 Flavobacteriales bacterium
CTCCTGAGATCAACCCGGCATTGCCCCATGGAGCCAAGGCACAGGTCACACCACGGATCAAGGCCTTCATCGAACGAGCCGGGGCAGAGCGTGCAGGTGGCCGGAAATCAGGCAACACCATCAGTCCCGATAGCGCGATCTGGTATATTGAAGCCGCATTGAACTTCGCCCTGACCAACACACAAGTGAACTACAACAATGCAACGGACGATAGCACTGCGCTGGCATGCACAATGAACGTGGATGGCACGGTGGATGAGTCCGAGGTGCTGGCGGCATATAACACCGCGTTCGATGCGCTTGAGAATATCCCGACGAACGAACAGCACTTGGTAGTGATCGATGCCAGTGGTTCAGCCCAAGGAACGCAATTGGCCATCGTCTGCTCTTACGTGATCGGTTCGGGCTACGAGCAGTCTTTGAACACCACCTACACGAACGAGGATGACTACCTGTGGTGGCAAGGGTTCGGACAAAGTTCAGGCTGCCCCTGTGGGGATAATCCCAATACGATCTCGTGGTGTGCGGACCACCACATCCAGAAACGGATCAACTACGAGATAACCGGTGGAGTGTTGGGCTATTGGACCGATGTAGAGACTTGGAGTGCGACCCAGTTCCCGACCGATGTATCGGCGAATAATGTCTGGTTGGAAGATCTGCCCAATCCGGATCCGAACCTTTCCGGCCATAGCAATCAGGACTACCTGATCTACCTCTGCGGCGGAATGGACTGCGTCACCTGCTTGGATGAAGGGGATATGGCTTTCCATACGCAGGGCACATACGATGCGATGTTGAAGATCCGGAATGACTACTGCCCGACAAAGGAACTTGTAACGTGCAGGATGGATGGGGACACGGACGGCACTTCCTACTTCCATACCGCGCGTTTCTCCTACGGCCTCCGTCGTCGTTAGAAAAGGCATCGCGCGATGTCCGTTAACAACAGGTCCATCTTTCCGCTTTGCCTTGTCCTTGCCGCGCATGCGGCGCTGGGTCAGGGTGAATGGACCTTCATTGGCCCAACAACCGGGACGAACTCCATTGCCCGCGATGCGGTCGAGCTACAGGACGGATCGTGGATCATTGCCCTCATGTCGGATTTTCAGGTCCTTGGGCCCAACCGGTCCTCCGTGATAGCGCTGGATGTTTTTGGTGGCGTACAACAGGCCAGAGAGCTGAGCTACCCCGACCTCAGCATCGCGATCACCGCCTTGGTGCCCAGTGATACCTCTTCCCTCATTCATGCGATCGGTTACTGCTGGGACAGTGTTCAAACGAACGGCTACGGCTTCATCCACTATCAGCTGGACCAGGAGATGGACCTGTTGGACTCAGCCCGGTTCATGTTCGATACGCTCACGAACATCACGCTGGAGAATGCCACGCTGGACCAGGATGGCAATTTCTTCCTTGCGAGCGGTGCCAGCATCAACAACACCCTTTATCCCATCAAGCTCCTGTTGATGAAATTCTCCCAGGCCGGGGATTCCCTTGATTCCAATTTGTTGGGGGCGAACAATGGTTTGACCGTTCCGCGGCAGGCGATTACCTACGGTGGTGCCATGATGGTGGCGACTGAGGGGAGCAGCGTGGGACCTTCCGGCTTTGGAAAATTCTTGCAGTTCGATGACCAACTTCAATATGTCGCCGGCTTTAGTAGCCAGTCCTTGAGCGGGACTGGTGCGCCTTATCCAGCAGACAGTGTGATGCGCAAGAGCATGTCACTATACGCGCTATCAGGAGGGGATCTGATCGTTTCGGCCAACTACGGAAACTGGTTCCCCGATGGTTACCGGGCGGTGCTTGGGAAGCTTTCGGGTACTGGCGAACCACTCCAATACTTCTTCCCCCGGAGCGAACTTTTCCATGACCATTCCGCATACCTCAGCAGCATCGAGAAGATCGACGAGGGCACCTTCCTCTACGGCATGCTGGAAGGGCTGGATGCCGATCCACCCAACTTCATCGACGGATCCTCGCCTTCACGCGTCCACATATTCCACATGGACACCTCCTTCAATGTACTATGCGACTTCGTGGTGGACGGCTTCGCGGACAACACCTACTACTTCCTCTCTCGCGTGAAGCGCACCAGCGATGGAGGTACCTTGCTGATCGGTTCACGGCAGGATGTGAGCGTGCCGGACAGTGCGCCCATTGCATGGGTGCAAAAGCTGGGGCCGGATGATTGCACGGTTGGAGAGGCCGAGCGGGAGAAACCCAATGCGAGACTTTATCCGAACCCCGGAACGAACGGGTTCACACTGTTGCTCAACGGCCCTCCGGTGAACAACGGAAGCATTGTGCTTTCCGATGGGCAAGGGAGGTTGGTCACGCGATCACCCGTGCAAAGCAACAGGGCGCAAGTGAACGCTGAAAGCTTGGCGGCAGGGATCTATTTCTACCGGGTGCTGGATGCCAAGGAGCAACGTGTTGCGAGCGGGAAGTGGGTGAAGGAGTGATCGTATCGGCGATGGCCCGGTCGGTGTTTCTGAAGACCCGGCGCGGTCATTGCTTCACCCATCCTGCGCACAGCAATCCCGCAGTGCCTTCAACCGATCCCAATGAAAACGAACTTCATCAAGAAACTTGCAAGCCTGAGCGCGCTTTGCTGCGCCCTCCTCTTCGCTACCAATTCAACCGCCCAAACCACGCATACGGACCATGCCACATCCACAACGGCTGGCCATGTCCACTACACCTGCCCTATGCACCCTGAGGTGATCACTGAAGCACCGGGCAAATGCCCCAAGTGCGGAATGGCCTTGGTGAAGAAGGAGCAAGAGCCTATGGCCAAGATGTACGTGTGTCCCATGCATCCGGAAGTAACGAGCGACAAGCCCGGTAAGTGCTCCAAGTGCGCAATGGACATGGTGGAGAAGAAGCAACCGGCCGCCATGATGTACTGCTGTCCCATGCACCCGGAGATGAAGAGCGACAAGCCAGGCAAATGCCCGACGTGCGGTATGGCCATGGAAAAGAAGAAGGAGCCGATGACCATGATGTATTCCTGCCCCATGCACCCCGAGGTAACGAGCGACAAGCCCGGTAAATGCTCGAAGTGCGGAATGGACATGGTGGAGAAGAAGTAACGGACAGCACCCTGCGATCGCTGGGTTGTAAGTCTTTCCCGCAACGATGTAAGGCCCGCCGCACTTGGCGGGCCTTGCTTTGCGGTGTATTCCAGAAAGCCCCTCATGAACATGAACGCCATCACCCTCCCGATCCTCGATATGAACAGCCCGCATTGCGCAACGCGCGTGGAGAAGGCCATCACGTCCGTACCAACACTAACGGCCAGCAGTGTGGACCTTTCTGCCCACTCCGCG
>JBKJNF010000142.1:0-4119 GCA_046596155.1 Flavobacteriales bacterium
GGTGCCGTCCACGTCGTAGTCGCCAAAGACCATGATGCGCTCGCCATCGCCCAGCGCGCGTTCGATGCGCGCAACGGCCTTGTCCATGTCCTTCATCAGGAACGGATCGTGCAACAACGAAATGTCGGGACGAAAGAAGAGGGTGGCGTCCTCGGGCGTGCTGATACCACGCTGCACGAGCAGCTCAGCCACTTCGCGCGGGCAACGCTCGTTGGTGAGCGCTCGGACGGCCGCCACATAACCGGGTGCTTTCAATCGCCACCGTTTGCCTTCGGATTTGCTCATGGCCCGAAGGTAATCCGGACCGGGAAAACCCTTGCAACAGGACCGGTCGCGGACCGCACAGCGGCCTTATTCGGCCATTAACAAGCGTTTGCCTTCTGCCAGGTCCGCGCGATGTTCCGGGGTCAACACCGGATACTTCGGGTCCATGGCGCCCAGTTGTTCGCGGACCAGCCGCGCCATGATCGCGCGGCTCTCCCACTGTTCATCGGCAGGCACCACATACCAAGGCGCATGGGGCGTGGCGGTGGCCCGGATCGCCTCTTCATAGGCCCGCATGTAATCGTCGAAGCGCGCGCGTTCTTTCAGGTCGCCCAGGCTGAACTTCCAGTTCTTCGTGGGGTCCTCGATCCGCTCCAGAAAGCGCTTCTTCTGCTCCTTCTTCCCCATTTGCAGGAAGAACTTCATGATGGTGACGTTCGCGGCCACGGCCTCCTTCTCCCATTGAACGATGGCGGCGTAGCGTTTTTCCCAGAAGCTTTCGTTCGCTTGTGCCGGATCGGTGATCTTATTGCTTGGCCGGGCCTTCAGGTATTCGGGGTGCACCTTCACCACCAGCACCTCTTCGTAGTGACTGCGATTGTGCACGCCGATGATACCGGCACCCGGTAAGGCCGCCGTGTGGCGCCACAGGAAGTCGTGCGCCAATTCCTCCTTGCTCGGCTGCTTGAAGCTCTTCACCATGCAGCCCTGCGGGTTCACTCCTGTGAGCAGGTGCTCGATGCAACTGTCCTTGCCCGCGGCATCCATCGCCTGGATGATGTTCAACAGCGAGCGCTTGCCTTCGGCGTAGAGCAGCTCCTGTTCCTTCCCGATCTGGCGCTTGTCATCCGCGAGCATGTCCTTCAGCTCATCCTTGTCGATGTGCTCGCGCAGTTCGGTGGGGTGATCCTTCAGTTGGAAGGACGTGCCGGAGGTGATGCGGAAGTGTGATGTAGTGAAGGACATGGTCGACGTCGTGCTAGACACAAGGATAAGCGACTCTGTGTTGGATATATGAAAGAGCCCCCTCACCAGTTCGGTGAGGGGGCTCTTCGGAAAGTCCGACCGGTAGCCTAGCGCACCACTTCGAAGGTGGTGGCCGTGCCGGTGCCGTTGCGCAACCGTGCGCTGTACAGCCCGTTGTTCAAGCCTTCTACGTTCAACGTGACCAACGAGCGGTTGCCTGTGAGGTTCTGCGAACGCACCACGCGGCCTGTGGCATCGATCACATCGAGGGTGGCATCACCGCTTACCGCGTTCATGGGAATGTTCACCACGTCGCTGGTAGGTGAAGGATAGGCCTGGCCGAGGTTGTTCAGGGCGGCGTCGAATTCTTCCACGCTCACGATGCCGTAGAACCAATCGTGGCTGAGCGACACCATCTGGCGCGCCACATCGGCGTTGTTCACCTGCTCAGGTCCGATGCCGAAGTACACCACCTTGTGGTTGGTGGTCTGCGCGCGCAGTCCGCCGATCTTGGTGGCACTGTAGCGCATGATGGCCGTGGCCGGGGCGATCGGTGTGATCTGGTCGGGGTAGGTGTTGCCGCCGAATGCGTCGATGATCCCCGCGTTGGGCACCAAACCGAAGACCGCATCAGCGTCCTCGAACTGCACCTGGTTATCGGTGCTGCTGCCGTCGGCAACGAAGTCGGCCAGCAGGTAGTTGGAGTAGAACGCCTGCGTGGTAGCCGTACCGTAGCTGCCCGCTGCACCGCTCTGGTCCCAGCCGATGTCCTGCCCGGCGATCATCAAGTTGCCACCACCATCCATGAAGGTCGAAAGCACGCCGGCCACTTCGTCCGTGTAACTTGGGAAGGTCCAGCTAATGTTCAGGTAGAGGTTGTACACGTCGGTGAGCGCGTTGGCCAGACCGAACTGAAGGAAGTCCGCACGGGTGGTGTTGGCCTTCGCGGGTTCATAGGAGAGGCCATCCACATACAGAGGCTCTTGTGCTTCGGCCTGTGGGTTGGTCACCACCAGATCATGTACACCGCTGATCACATGGTACGCGGTCTCCAGCCAGGGGGCGCCGCCGTTGTTCACGCTGGAAACCACCAAGGTGTATTTGCCAATACCGGGCGTGGCATCGGGAGTGATGTTCACGTTCAGCGCTATCGTTCCACCCGCGGGTATCGTCACAGTTGCGGGGTTGCTGGAGGTGTTGCCATCCACGGTGAAGGAGTTCGCCCAAGTGACGGGCGAGCCATAACTGTTGAGCGTGATGATGTATTGTTCATCGTTGCCGAGGGAGTTGCTGAAGCTGCCGTTGAAGGCCGTGCTGGTGCCGTTCTGGCCGGGGCGGTAGGGTTGTGCATCCGCCTGCAGGTCGCCGATCACCAACGTGGTCCCACCATTGGCCGAGATCTCGCGTGCCTGATAGACATCATGATGGTCCTCTCCGATGAAGGCCACGATCTGGCAGTTCTGGATGTTCCATTCAGCAGGCCATGTGTAGGTGTAGGTGCGCTCTACCAGGTCGCCGGCTATGTGGTCACCAACGTCCTCACCCCAGGTGGGCGTGATATAGGAGCGAAGCACGTTCATGTGGGCATAGTCCGTATGCGTGCCGTTGGTATAGTCCGCTTGGTAACCGATCAAACCGTTCTCCTTGATCAGCACGCTGAGGAAGTCGTTGCCCGCTCCGCTGTTCCCCGTGTACAGACCCACGACATGGACGGTCAGTGTGGTGCCGTCGAAGCTGCTTTCCGCACCCACGTTCACAGGGCTGGGCAGCGCGAGCATCTCATTCACGGCCCCCTCCCAGGCGCCACGGCCCAGGTCGTCCGCGCCGTTGAAGATGTGGCGGTCCACTGTGCCTGCCGGATAGCCGCCAACGGTGAAGTAGGCATCGATGGCCGTGCCATCTGCTGTGCGGAAATCAGGTTCGCCTGCTCCAGGTACCGCGTATCCGCCGGCATGCACGCCAACGGAAACGAACTGGTCCTGTAGCACACCCTCAAGGCTGGCCGCAATGGCATGTCCTTCTGGGCAATAGCCGCAGTGGATACCAGTGAATTCCTCCAACAGGGCCGTGCGGTTCTGCGGCACGGGGTACACCAGCGATTGGCCGATGGCCAACAGCGGAGCCAGACCTACAAGCGTAATGAGTTGTTTCATGTTCAGTTCGTTTAGGGGCGATGAATGTACCGGAACCGTTCACGTTTGGCGCAACGCTGCGGTTCCATGCTTGGACGGCTGTGGCGTGTATTCGACCTGTTCGTGCATACCTGGAGGCCATCCGATCAAGGTGAACGAGCCAGCTATCTTGCGCCCATTCCCTGTTCCACCATGGCCATGAGAGCCCTTCTACTTTCCGCACTGACCATCGGGGCCCTGAGCTTCACGGGCTGCGCCAGCATGATGAACAAGGGGCGCCAGTCCCTTACGATCAACAGCGACCCCGCTGGTGCCACGGTGTACGAGAACGGTGCCGAAGTGGGAACCACACCCTATAGCTATACCTACGATAAGACCGATGGGGCCATGGTGTCCTTGGAGCTGCGCAAGGAAGGCCTGCAGAACCGCACCTTCGAACTCACCCCCGGCCGGAAGACCTCGGTGATGCTCGTGGATGCGTTGCTCCTGAACATTCCGTACTACGCGGGTGACAATAAGAGCACGGCCCTCTTCTATTTCCCACAGAAGGAATTGATGGTGAACATGTACCATGATATGCCGAAGGATGTTCAGCAGGTGGATCTGCCGGTGGTCACCATCGACAACAGGATCACGCCGAAGTCCACCTTAGGGAAGGTCGGTACCCGTAAGCTCGACCTGTCCTCCCGTGAATGTGATGACCTGGAATATCTGGATCAGTTCACCTCCAGCATCATCTCCGGTATGCGCGAGACCT
>JBKJNF010000211.1:0-5016 GCA_046596155.1 Flavobacteriales bacterium
TCCACCATGCCCAGCGGCGTGTCGCCGTAGCGGTTCAGGATGCGGTCGCTCAGCGAGCCATGGTTCGTGCCGATGCGCAGGGCCGTGCCATGCTCTTTGCAGATCCGCACGAGCGGCGTGAAGCGTTCACGGATGCGTTCCAATTCCTCGGCGTACTGTGCGTCGGTGTATTCGCGCACATCGAACTTTTTCTTGTCGGCGTAGTTGCCCGGGTTCACGCGGACCTTCTCCACGATGCGCGCCGCGATCTCCGCTGCGTTTGGCGTGAAGTGGATGTCCGCGACCAGCGGGGCTTTGTAGCCTTTTGCATGCAACTGCTTGCGGATCTCCGCCAAGTTCTCCGCCTCTTTTTTGCTGGGTGCAGTGATGCGCACAAGCTCGCAGCCTGCTTCGATCATGCGGATGCTCTGCGCCACCGTGGCTGCGGTGTCCATGGTATCCGTGGTGGTCATGCTCTGCACGCGGATCGGGTTGTCGCCACCGATCCCGAGGGAGCCGACCATTACCGGCCGTGTGCGCCAGCGCTCGTAACGCGTGAGCGATGGAGAATAGGAAGTGGTGGAAAGTGTGGCAGTTGGCATGTTCCGTTCGCTGCACCAAGGTAGGGAGAACGTTCGCGAAGGCGGATCGTTCGGGCGCGGCACGCTCAGGGCTTCAGTCGGGTGCGGCCATCGCGCGGCGTCGCCTCGTCCACAAGGTCCAGCCTGCGTGGCGGAAGACCTCGCGGGTGATGAAGAAGACCAGCAGTGTACTGCCGGCGATCAGCAACCAGGTGCCCGCCATGTGGAAGATGGAGGAGGAGTTCATGCGGTCAACCTTGTGTAAGCGGGTCGGGTTCCACGATCTGCTCAGCAGGTCTGCGCCGTTGAAGCCAGCCGTTCACGAAGAGGCAGACCAGGATGAGCGCAATACCCGCGTAGCTGCCTGGTCGCATGGTCTCGCTTTCGGGCCAGATCAGCAGCGCGATGATGATCGTATACACGGGCTCCAGGTTCACGGCGAGCATCACCGTAAAGGGCGTGAGCACCTTCATCACCGCGATGCCGGCGACAAATGCGAATGTGGTGCAGATCAGCCCCAGGGCCAGCAGGCTCCACATGTCGCGTGCCGGCATGTTCCAGATCGGTTGCGGAAGCTCGCTCGTGGCGAAGGCCCAAGCATACATCACGATCAATACGGTGAGCATCTCATAAAAGCCGATGCGCACTGCATTGTCGCGCTTGATCAATACACCGTTGACGATGTTGAACCAGGCCGATAGGAAGGAGCTGAGCACCGCGACCAGGATGCCCATACGATGGTCCATCTCCAGTCCGAAGATCAGGGCGAGCGCGCCGATCACAACGGCGCCCAGCACCACTTCGTAAGCCAGGATCCTACGCTTGAACCAGAACGGCTCCATTAGCGCGGTGAAGAGCGTGGAAGTGCTGAGGCAGGCCGCCGCGATGGAGGCAGAGCTCATTTTGATCGCACCATAGAAGGTGATCCAGTGCGCTGCGATCAGCACACCGGTGAAGACGTAGTTCGGGATCTCCTTGCGGATGGGGACCAGCGGGGTGCGCGACAGTAGGGCATACACAAAGAGCCCGGCTGCCCCGATGATCACGCGCACCAAAACGATGTGCGCCGTGGGCTGCTCGATCAGCTTGCCCAGGATGCCCGTGGATCCCCAAATGAGGATGGTAAAGTGGAGGAGGAGAAGGGCGTTGCGACGGGTCGATGGCACGGGGCCAAGTTATCCGTCAACCACCGCGCACGCTCAGTTCACGTTCGCGATCTTATCGCGAAGGGACTCAACGACGAGCTTCTGCGCGGCGATGGCCTTGGCCTTCGCATCCTGATCGGCCAGGTTCTTCTTGATCTCGAACCGCAGGTCCTCGATCTTCCGCGCACCGTTCGTTATGTCCTTGGCAAGCTTCTCGCTCTTGCGCTGCAATTTCTCCCGCTCTTTCACCAACGCCTGCAGTTGCTTGGTGTTCTCCTCCGACGGTGCGTTCGCCACATCCTGCTTCTTGGAGTCGAGTTTGGTGAGCATGTTGCCCAGTTCGCCCTCGGTGTCGGCCTTTGCCTTTTCGGCGTCCGTGATGTTCTGCTGCGTCTTCTCAATGCTCTTCTGGGTACGCTCATTTTCGCGCACCAACATGGCCAGATCATCTTCCAGCCGCGCCTGTTGCTTAGTGCCCACATCCAATTCGCGTTGCGCCAGCATCTTCTTAAGCATCACCGTTTCTTGGTATACCCAAGTGCGGCAACCTTCCACCTGGCGGGCTTCACTGTCCGGACCCACGAACGCGCTGCCGACCTTGAAGGCAAGGTGCAGCGTGACGTCGGTGCTTTTCTTCGGCTGGTCGGCCTTCACGTATACGCGAATGGTGTCGGTGCTCACTTCAGGCAGTCGCGTGCCGATGGCCACGAGGTCCTTCTTGCTGCTCACTTCCGCGCTGATGTCCTTCAGGTGGTCCTTGAACCAGGCTTCCACGGTCCGGGTGTCCGCGTTCTTGAACAGCACGCTAAAGGTGGGCTGCACGCCTACCGCGAAGGCGAAGGAGCTGGTGCGCACTTCCGTTTGTGCCTGGCAGACGCCGATGAAGGCGAGCAAGGCGAAAGTGGTCAGATATCTCATGGTGGTGAAGTTCTCCTAGCAATGGACGTGCCGCACGGGGCATGGTCACTCTTCCGCCACGCCGCCGCTCACGATGAACTTCATCACATCGCCCGCTCTGGCACTGATCGGGGTGACGTTCTCGGCCGGCACGATGTAGAGGTTGCCGCTCCAAGCGAAACTGTGCGGCAGGTATACGGCTACTTTGCCACCAGTAATGCCCAGGTAGCTCATGTCCTTGCTGGTGATGAAGCCGAGCTTCTCCAAGCGGGATCCATCCAAGAGGCGTACCAGCACCGGCTGGTCGAACTTCTTCTTGCTGCCCACCAGGGCCTCCATCATGTCCGTGAGGGCGTCATAGATGGTCTTCAGGAAGGGAATACGTTGCAGCACCTCGTGCCCAAAGTCCGCGATGGGCTGGTAGAGCACCGTGCTGCCGAGGTAACCGATGACCGTGATGCCCACCAGCAGGGTCAGGATGCCAAGGCCCGGGATGTCGTACGGAATGATGCTGTCCAGGTACGTGAGTGAGCGGAACAACACGTACACCAGAATGGCCAGCGGCACCGTGAGCAGCAGGCCGCGGAAGAAGTAGCCGACGATGATGCGGCCCAATTGAGGCGGATTCATGGCGCGAAGTTATCCAGCGATCGGGCTTTGGGTTTGCACGATACGCGGCTGTTCAGAAGGCCTTGCGCACCTTGGCCGTCAGCGAGGCCCACACAAGCTCATATGAATGGTCCACCAGCTCGCGGATCAACTTCTCCGGCACGCTGCCTGTGACGTCTACCGTGTTCCAATGCACCTTGTTCATGTGGTAGCCGGGGATGATGCCCTCGTAGCGCTCACGCAATTCGATGGCCCGCTCGGGATCGCATTTCAAGTTCACTCTGTCGAATACATCCAAAGGTGCCAACGCGAAGACCTTTCCAGCCACTTTGTACACAAGGGTTTCCGGCCCGAAGGGTGTTTCCTCGGTAACGCCAGGCTTGGCCATGCAATATTGTCGGAAGCTGTCAATGTCCATCAGATCAGTGCGTAGAGTACCGGCCGGCTGGGCGCGGCATCGTTGATGAACTGCGGCAGCTGAAGCTCGAGCATGTGCTCCCCATCGATCACGCCGTCAGGCACGAAGATCAACTCAGTGATGGTGCGCTGTAGGTCGAGGGTGTTCGGGTAGTCCCAGAAGGCATGGTGCGCGGCCAGTACGCCGTCGTCGTTCTCGCGGTCCACGCTCGGCAGGTCGAGCAACAGGTGCTTGATGCCGATGCTCCGCAGCCATTTGCAGGCCTGTGCCTCGAGATACGGCGGGTTGGTGCCGGTCCACACGCGTGTGCCCTTGCCTGCATCGTTCGGCAGCGTGCGCACCACCAGCGCCTCGGGCACACGATCACCGATCATCGCACGAAAATGGTCCAAGGTGATCACCTGGTCACTGCGGCCATCCGCGTGGCGACGCTCCTGAGGACGCACGCTCACCACGAGCGCGGTGAAGAAGTAGCGCTTCAACAAAGGACCCACTGGATGGATCTCCGGCGTGATGTGGCCCACGCTCTCGGTATGGGTGCCGTGCCCGTGCGGGTTGAAGGCGATGTCGCGGAAGTTCACCGGCGCACCTGAGGCTACGGCGAAAACGGTGTCGCCCATGCGCACAGGTTCCATGCGAACTGGGTCCACGTGCCACGCACGCGGACCGTTGGCATTGGCCACCAGCGGCAGGCTCAGGTCGAGCGGGTCGCTCAGCGATATCCGGTATTGCCGGCCGTGGTGTGTGATGTCTGCGATCATTTGCCTGGCGCCGATGGCGCGATGAACAGGTCCGAAGCTATGCGATCGGCGAATCGCCTTCCTTGGGACGTTAGAAATAGCCCCTCGTCACGGATGAACAGGTCCCCGCTGTCGACGTAGCGCTGGATGGCGGCGCCTTCCATAGTCCGCAGGTCGACGCCCAGCGTGCCGAGGTCCACACCCCAAATGGTACGAAGACCGGTCATGATCCGCTCGTTCACCCGCTGCTCCAGGCCCAGCTCCTCCTCCTCCCAGAATGGTTCGCCCGCAGCCAGGGCCTTGGTGTAGCGCGCGTTGTTCGCCACATTCCACCGCCGGGTTCCGCCGTCGTACGAGTGCGCGCTAGGACCGATGCCCACGTACGACACACCTTTCCAGTAGTTGCTGTTGTGCACCGCGAAATGCCCCTCACGTCCAAAGTTGCTGATCTCGTAATGCACCAGTCCGGCCTGCTGCATGCGTTCCATCAGCCGGTCGAATTGCGCCGCCTGGTCTACATCGTCCGGTGCGATCAGCGTGCCTTTCTTCAAGCGATCGCCCAGCACTGTGCGTGGCTCAATGGTGAGGCAGTACGCGCTCAAGTGCGGCATGCCATGGTCCAATGCGATGCGCAGTCGTTCGTCCCA
>JBKJNF010000022.1:0-13798 GCA_046596155.1 Flavobacteriales bacterium
GCCGAAGCCGGTGTGGTGCGCGGCTTCGGCCAGCAACCAAGGTCCATGGCAGATGGCGGCCACGGTCTTTTTCTGTGTGAAGAAGTCGCGCACGAAGTCCACGGCATCAGCGTTCTGTCGCAACAGGTCCGGGTTGATCACACCTCCGGGCAACACCAGCGCATCGTAATCATCGGCCGAAACATTACCGATCGTGCCGTCCACTGCTGTGCTTCCGTACCAATCGCCGTTCTTCCAGCCCTTGATGGTGCCGCTGGCCAGGGAGATCACCTGCACAGTGGCACCTGCGGCGAGCAGAGCTTCGCGCGGGCTATTGAGCTCGCTATCCTCGTATCCATTGGTGGCCAGCACGGCCACACGCTTTCCTTTCAAGATGTCGTTCATGGTGTTGTGTGTTGTAGTGGGTTCCTATCCAGTGATGCCGGGTGCCACACCGCGATCGGGTGCGGGTGCTTCAGGTGTTCCATCGGGTTCGTGTGCTGCTGGCGTTGCTTTTAGGCGAGGGCGTTTCTCTCCGGTCTTGCGGGGTGCAGGGACCGGCACTTCTTTTTTCTTGATGAGAGGTGTCATGCCCGAGTAGGGGCAGATCACGCGCCGGGGATGGCGCTTTCTGGTAACACCTGCGTCCGGCAAGGGGGCGCACGCGAGAGTCATTCATCTGGATCAGTGGGCAGTGTGGAACGGCCTCTACATCGCGGGCAACGAAGGAACTTCACACCCCACGCTTCGCTCGTCCGCGCATACCCCGACCACGTGCTTGGGTCATGACCGGTGATCGGTAAAGTGCGCATCTTCCCCGCATTGGGGAAACCCCTTCCTGCGCATCTACCGCGTTCGTGCGTATGGAGATCCGGCACAGCATTCGTTGGGGTGAGGGCATGCGAACCCTACCCGTGCTTCTGTTGGCCGCTGTGTTGATCACCGCCGGCTGTGTGTCCAAAAAGAAATTCCGCAGCGCCACGGCGCACGTGGCAAAGCTGCGTGCCGATAGTCTCGCCTACGAGGAGCAGGCGCGTGGCTTGCAAGCAGAGGTTTACGGCCTCACAGGGTCGGCGAAACTGACGGCCGATGAATTGGAAGCCCGCAAACGCGAGTTGAAGGCGAAGGATGCGGATCTGAAGGATAAAGCACAACGTATGGACGAGCTGGATCGTCGCCTTCGCTCCCAGACCGACGCTATGACCAGTCTGCGGCAAAAGGTGGCCGATGCCTTGGTCAACTTCAAGGCCGAAGACCTCACCGTGTCCATGCGCGACGGCAAAGTGTACGTCTCCCTTTCCGAAAAACTCCTCTTCCCCAGTGGTAGCGATGCGGTTGAGCCCGCTGGCAAAGAGGCGTTGGTCAAACTGGCCACGGTCATGGCGTCCAACACGGACATCGATATGATGGTGGAGGGCCACACGGATAATGTGCCCATTAAACGCGGGCGTTTCAATGACAATTGGGACCTCAGCACCGCACGTGCTACCAGTATAGCACGCATCTTGCTAGCGGCGGGCCTGCCACCGGCGCGCCTAACGGCCGCAGGACGCAGCGAATTCGTTCCCATCGCGTCCAACGACACGCCCGAAGGCAAGCAGCGCAACCGCCGCACGGAGATCATCCTGATCCCCAAGCTCGACGAGCTGTACAAGACCTTGGGCACACCTTGAAGCGCGATCGCATCGCTCAGGGCGAGCGTGAAGGATCTTTTCACGAGATGAACTGACCCGGCTCTGGCGGTCTGATCGCCGCACAACAGGCCTCCCCTACCACGTCCACCCTTTTTGCCCAGATCGCCAGGAAGCGATCGGGGCGAAAAGGGGTCCGAGTGCTCTCCTCCGGTAACACTATACCTTCCAGCGCTCCAATGCGTTCCGCGCTCCCGGTTCTTCTAGTTCTCCTATCGCGTACGGTCTTCGGCCAACAGGTCGAGGTATCGCGCTACGACCTGGAGCAGGGATTGCCGCAGAGCATGGTGAATCATGTGCTGCAGGACCGAAATGGCTTCGTCTGGTTGGGTACCGGCGATGGGCTCGCTCGGTTCGACGGTCAGCGGTTCGTGGTGTACAAACACGATCCACTGGACAGCACAACGCTCTCCCACAACACCATCTGGGGCTTGGCGCAGCAGGATGCGACGCATCTGTGGGTGGGTACCCGCGCCGGCTTGGACCTGCTGGACACGCGCACACGACGCTTCGCGCACATGAATACAGGTGATGAGGTGAACGATGGGTGCTGGCTGCCGATCGGTCCGCAAGGTGACACCATGGTGTTCTACTCGGCCTTGCAGCGGGCATTGCTCTTCATGGACCACGGGCAAGCACACCGAGCTGCCACACGGCATATCGACGCGTATTCCATGCGCCTTTCCGGGGACGGGAATGCGCTCCGACAAGTGCTGCGTCAGGATACGCTGCTTACCATCGATCTGCACAATGGCCACGAGGATATTAAGGTATTGCCCGTAGAAGGTGATGAGCGTATTGACGACGTGCTTCAGCTGGATGACCGGTGGCTCGTGCTCACCAGCAGGGGCGGATGGCTTTGGAAGGGAGGTAGAGATCGCGTTACGCTTCCCGCCGATACACGAACGCTACTTGAAAAGGAACCCGGCCGAAAGTGTTTGGCACTCTCACCGGATGGGACCCTTTGGCTTGGCATCAGCGGCGTTGGCGTGATCACGCTGAACGCCGACCTTACGGTACGCGATCACTACCCATTGTTGCCTCCAGCGCAACGACCGCTCAACATAACCCGGATCGCCTTCGACCGGCAGGGAAACACATGGGTGGGCACCGACGGCAAGGGTGTCTTCACCATCGCGCCGCAGCGGATCCTGTTCGGGCGGTGCATGCCGGGGCAGGGCCTCGCATGGGAGCCGCCTTCGTGGTTCACCCTCGGCTTCGCACAATGGAGCAGCACGCAGGTGCTGGTCAGTTTTTATCAAGGCGGTCTGGCCCTCTTCGATGAGCGCAGTGCGCGAATGACGCCGCTGATGCTCCCTGAACTGGGCAACGCTTCCCGCAACGGCGAACTGCGGATGCTCACGAACGATCGTGCGGGTCGCGTTTGGTCGAAAGAAGGGCTCGTGGTCCGCGCGTTCGATCCGGTGACCGGACGACTCGTGTATCACCGCACGGATACCTGTGGCGCGCTCATTGGCCGATCGTTGGTCGGTGATGTGCTTATTGGTTCCGTATGTACCCCTCTGCTGCAAGTCGACAGGTCCGCCGGAGCATTGGGATTCACTGCATTGGAAATACCCGCTTTGTACGACCACCTGAACGCCCTGCACAACATGCCGCAACGCATGGTGCTGGACAATGATCACCGCGTGTGGATCAGTTCCGAAGTAATGCCCCTATCTGTTTGGTCGCCTTTGGGCCGCGTTGCGTTCAAGGTCCCCGCAAAGGCGCTCTTCGACACGCGTACGCGTATGCATGACATCGCTGCCGATGGCGCCTACCTGTGGATGACGTCGGACCAAGGATTACTGCGCTGGCGCGCAAAGGATCTGACACTTCTGGACCACTTCACGGTACACGATGGCTTGCCGGACCAGTTCCTGTATGCGCTCCTTCCTGCGGGCGACGGCACCTGGTGGATCAGCAGCAACAAGGGGCTGAGCCTGTTCGATCCGCATGACAGGACGTTCAGGAACTATACGCCTGGCGATGGTCTTCAGAGCACGGAGTTCAATAGCCAAGCCGCGTTCCGATCGGCAAGCGGGCGGCTGTACTTCGGTGGTGTGAACGGATTCAACCACTTCCTTCCAGGTAGTTTGCGCACCGACCCCGACACCGCAGAGGTCCGTTTGATCGGGCTTTCCGTGCAGGACAGCGCCGTGGACATCAACACGCTGACCGAAGCACCGCTGATCCAACTAGGCTATGGCCGCAATGCGATGCGAATTGATGTGGCCGTACTGGAATTCTCTGCGCCGCAGCGCAACACGTATCGCTATCGCATCCCGGGTTATGCCGAGTGGACAACGAGCCCGCCGGACCGCCCCATCACGCTCACCAACATGCCCGCTGGCGATTACGCGGTGGACGTCGCTGGCGTGAACGGTCACGGTCTCGTCTCTACCCCACGCACCCTGCTCACCATTCATGTCCCCCTACCGTTCTGGGCATCGCCGTGGGCCTTCGTATTGGCAGGTTCCCTGCTGGTGGCTGTAGTGGCCGGTATAGGCTTCGCGATCTATCGTCGCCGCGAGAAGCAACGTATCCGTGATACGGAACAACAGATGAAAGAACTGCGCGTACGGACACGCATCGCACTGGACCTGCACGATGATGTGGGCAGTGGGCTCGCTCGTATCGCCGCGCTGGCACGCATGGCCGAAAAAAGAGGGACCTCGGGCGATGCGAACACTGAGCAGGTGAGCAAGATGGCCACCATCAGCCAGGACCTGATGGACAACCTACGCGACGTGGTGTGGGTGAACGACCCGCGCACGGGTGAGTTGGCGGAACTGCTCTTACGGTTGAAAGAGCACATCCGCGATCTATTCGAACCGAACGGCGTTCAATGCCTTTTTCACTTGCCCGAACCGTTGCCGGAGCGCATAATCGGAAGCACGTTCAAGCGCAACGCCTTCCTGATCATGAAGGAAGCGGCCCACAACGCGGGGAAATACAGCGGCACCACGCAACTGGACTTCGCCTTCACACTGCACGCGAACGGATTCACCTGCTCCTTGCGCGATCATGGCAAGGGATTGGGGGATGGCACCGTGCAGGGCAGCGGGAATGGCTTCATCAACCTGCGCAAACGCGCTGCGGAATTGGGAGCTGTACTCACCATCGGCGATGTGCCCTCAGGCGGCGTCTCCGTCGAACTCACGGGTCCACTCACTTGTCTCGATATTTGAACCATGGGCATCCGTGTAAGCATTGTTGAAGACGATGAGATCTTGCGCCAGGCGTTGAGCGAAGCAGTGCAGGACGAACCCACCCTCCTACTCTGCGGGGCGCACGGATACGCGGAGCTTTTCCTCGAGAACGTGGCCATGGAACTTCCCGACGTAGTGATCATGGACATCAACCTGCCGGGTCTATCGGGCATCGAGGCGGTGCGGCAATGCAAGCTGAAATATCCCGCCACGCAGTTCGTGATGTGTACGGTCCAGGATGATGACGAGAGCTTGTTCCAAGCGCTATGCGCGGGCGCCACGGGTTACTTGGTGAAGGACGCAACGCCCGAGGCCGTGGCCGCCGCCGTGAAGGACGTACGTAACGGAGGTTCCCCTATGAGCCCGGGCATCGCGCGGCGTGTGATCCGCAGCTTTCAACAACAGCGCACGCCCGATCCCGCCTTGCTTACCCTAACGGAACGTGAGCGGCAGGTGCTCGACCAGTTGAGCCAGGGCTATCGCTACAAGGAGATCGCCGTTGGACTGCACCTCAGCATCGAGACCGTACGTACGCACATCCGGAACCTCTACGACAAACTGCAGGTTAGCTCACGCACCGATGCGCTGAACAAGCTGTACCCGCATTAGGGGGTTCTTTCCGTGGATGACGGAGATGGGTCCGAACAATTGTCCACGGATGCCTCAGCTCGGGTGCAAGCTGCATCGTGGAACGGAAGGATCTTCATCTCCTTCTCCTGCGGATGGTCCTGCCTTCATGGGAGATTTTCACATGAAAGTGGTATGGCGCCCAAGAAGGTGCCACGGCAGCTTTGCGGACCAAACCCACCACGCCATGAAGTCCTTGCTCCTCGGTGCCCTACTACTCCCAGCGATCGCCTCCGCGCAGGAGGAATTCCCCCAGGTCTGGGCCGGTAAATTCTCCGTTGATGCCCGCTGGCATGGTTTCACCGACGATCTCGCCTACGTGGTGGGCGGCGACATGACGGAGATCGAGATGCTGGACGGCACCACAGGCAAGTCACTTTGGGTGTACAACTTCAAAGAGAAGGACGGGGTGAAGAAATGCGAGGACTGGGAAACGGACCACGAGACACAGACCATCCTGGTGAGCATCCAGAAAAAAGGCAAGGATGCACCGATCGAGACCTTCCACATCGACTACCGCACGGGCCAAGTGGTGGGTGAGACCCAACTGACCAAGCATACCAAGGAACGTGTAAAAACCCCGCGCGTGAAAGTGAAACGCTCGCGGCGCGTAAGCCAGAGCAGCTGCTATGACGAGGCCACGAACACAACGGTGGACATCAGCTACGACCGTAAGCTGATGATGAACGCGGGGAAAGGATCGGACCTGAACATCACGGTGGAAGCCTCCGGCGGAAAGTCTTGGACAGCCAATTTCACCGGCAAAGTGGTGCGCCACCTGTGCAGCGACATGCTCCCCGCGGACGATGGCGAGGTGATCCTGGGCGTAAGTACCGCCTACGGAAAAGTGTTCGTGGTATACGAAGGCATTACCTGTATCGACCTAGCGACGGGCAAGGTGCTATGGAACACCACCTTCGACAATACGCAGCCGAGCTTCGGAATGAAGGCTACCCAGGAGATCGGCCGAAGTGCCATGCCACTGCCCGCCGCCGACGGTGTCTACATCTGCGATCTCACCAAGGGCGAACGCACCATCAAAAAACTGGACCTCAACACCGGTGCGGTGCTTTGGCAGGCGGACAAGCTCTCGAAGAATGACATTGTATCCGAGCTGATGATCGAAGGCGGTAACCTGATCGCGCACTTCGGTGGCCTGATACGAATCGAGAAGTACATCCCTGGCAGCAATGGCAACCCCGACGTGTACAAGGTGGAATACTCCTTCGAGGGCTCCACCTCCGTGCGGGCCTACGATGCGACTACCGGAAAGCCCGCGTGGAACACAGAGGAAATGGACCTGTCGGACAACTTCAAGAAGAGCGAGTGCAGCATGATGAGCGGGGCGGGCACGGTGACGGCGTGTGGGGAGAAGAACCTCTATGTCTTCGATGCCGCAACGGGCAAACTGAACAAACAGGCCGAGTACAACGCTAAAGCCATCGGCAAAGCAAAACAGTTGTACGACTTCAACGGCAACTACCTCATCGAAGGCGAGAAAGGCGTGATGTCCATGAAACCCGACGGTGCCATTGTGTACGCCACCAACACGGACAAATGCCTGATGACCGAGATCTGCGGCGATGCCTACATCGTGTGGACCGGCAAGGACCTGGACAAGCGCAATGAGTTCATCCGCATGGATCCCGTTACGGGGAAGATCTTTGGCAAGATGGACGACTGTTTCCGGCCAGCGTTCGACCTCACAGGCGATCGTTTCCTGAAGTTCGACGGGCAGAAAGTGGCGCAGTACCGCACCAACTGAGCCCGATGACCAAAACGGCGCTCCTCCTATGCAGCCTGCTCCTGCTGCCCGGTGTGCAGGCGCAGGAAGTCGCCCGTGTCTACGATGCCTCCCAATACATCCTCATTGATGCCAGGCTGCTGCGTGGCTCGGTAGGCTACGCCACCTTCGGCATCAGCGATGTGGACACGTTGGCGGATCGGCTCGGACAAGGTGTTGATCTGCGCATCGAAGCGCGTCTGATATCGGGCTTCATGAAAAAGACCGAAGGCTTCGTTATCGCGGATGCCTTCCTCTTGGACATGACCATGGGCCGGTTGACCAGCGAGCCCTTGTACTACTACGACAGCCCGGAGGACCGCTTCAGCACAGCGATGAAGTTCGGCTACTCCTTCCTTGCGGGCTATAGCACCGAACAGTTCGGTGTGCTTGGAGGCAAAAGCTTCGAGTGGTCCACCGCGTTCGTAGGCGGTAGCACCTTGCCCGGCAAAGAACTTATGACCGGTACCGCTCCGTGGATGGCGCGTTTGGAATTCCGTCCCGCCTTCTCGCAGGAGTTCCGCATCATGCTCACGGGCTGGGATAACTTCAACAGCACCAAACAGAACAAAGGCTTCCGCGTGGACCTGCCCTTCCTGCCCAAGAAGCGTTTCTTCCTCACGTACCAATATGACCGCATGGGCGGCGACGTGTCGTACGCCACCTTCAATAACGACCAGTATGCACCGGGCATCTTCACACAGCACATGTTCGGCTTGCGATTCGGGTCGATCTATTGAGCCATATTTGCGCTCGGTCAAAGGCTGTTCGCATTCCGCACGCCAATAACCAGAACCAACCAACTCCTGATCCACATGATGAGAACATTTACCCTTCCCGTAATTCTTGCGGCAACCGGTCTGGTCGCGCAACCCACCTGCCAGTACGCCAATGTGGACATGACGCCACTGGGCTACACGGTGTACACCATCACCGATCCGGGCTCCGCGGTGGAACCCAGTCCGGGCGCTAACCAAACGTGGAACTTCAGCACGGTGGTACTCGGGCAGATCGGGACCGCTGTGCTGGGCACTTCCGTGGGCACACCCTACGCGGCCACCTATCCAGCGGCCAATTTCACCTTCGCCTTCACGATTACGGGTGGTGCCACCGAATACAATTACATCGCGGCCAGTACCAACGGATTGGAGACCGTGGCATCGCATGTACCATCAGCTCCCAACGTCTACACGGACTATGACCGCTTCCTGCAGTTCCCACTGGCCCTAGGAGGATCGTATACCAACGTCTATGCATCCCCGGACAATACCGGCACGCAGACGTGGACTTACGAAGGCTACGGCACATTGATCACCCCGTTGGGCACCTTCACGAACCAGATGAAACTGAAGAACAGCGACGGTGACGTGGTGATCTGGAACGAAGCGCCGCTCTTCCCCCGTTTTATCGGTGACAGCAATGGCACGCAACTCTTCATGCCCGGTATCACTGCTGTGGATGAGCCTACCAACAATGCACCTACCATCTCGGTCTATCCAATGCCCGCCAGCACTCAACTCACCGTTACCGGTTTGAACGGCGTTGCGCGCTGGACGGTGCTCGATGCACAAGGCCGTCTGCTGTTGCAGGGGAACAGCACTGCCAGCACGGACCTTATTCCTATCGCGTCGCTCACGGAGGGCAACTACGTGTTGATGGTGATCGATGTTAGCGGCCGCCGCGCAGTACGCTTTCAAAAGATGTAAGCTGGGCCTAACGCTTGGCGAACGGCGCGCACCTTGGGGTGCGCGCCGTTCGTGTTCCAACAGTGGCAAGATCCTGAGACAACCTTGATCGACCGATCTTTCCTGAGCTCCTGTACTCGGGGAAACTCAGTGGAGAAGACTCCTGGGCGAGTATCCCCCCTGCTGCTTTGGCTCACGGATATCCTCCTGGACCGAACGGGAGTTGGAACACAGCCACCTAGCTCTGCACGAAGCATTTGCCACCTCACCACAGCGTTGGCACTGGTGGTGTTATACGCTGGAGCCACCACAAAGCAGAAGCCCTTCACATAAGCGACCAAATGGATCCTGGTCCATAACCGCGGGATCGTTGGGCATATCACGCACCGCAGCGAGCGTCGCATCTCCACCGGCAACACCGTGCTCACCGTGGAGGTGGGCCAGCTACCTGCAGGTAGCTACACGTGCAAGTGGCTGGATCAGGCCAGTGGGGCATCCTCCACCAAGCGCGTGGTCATCGCGCATTAGGTCCGCTCGACGCGCATAGGCGCAAGGGCTTAAGGGTGTGAAAAGAAATAAGCGGCGCCGCAACTCACCCGGATCCCCCTATGGTAACTGCCTCTGTGCGAATTCAGTGCGCATGTTACTTTCAATGCGCCATAAACAGTCAGTATGATCCATCGCGCTTTCCCCATCACGCTGGCTGCCTTGCTCGCCGCGTGCTCGTCGCTGGAGGTTCCACGAACCGACCAGATCCCCGAAGCCCGGTATGGTTGTGGCCCCACCTTGGTGAGCGACCGTGATTGGTATACCAGCGGCAAGGCCCAACGCCTGTTACCCGGACTCGATGGCCTGAGCTATCCCATCACGATGAACAAAGCGCTGCCCGCCACACGGCGCGACAGCTTGCAGCACTACTTTGATCAGGGCTTGGTGCTGGCCTATGGCTTCAACCACGCGGAGGCGGCACGGAGCTTCTGGCAGTGCACGCGCTTGGACAGTACGTGCGCCATGGCCTGGTGGGGTTTCGCCTACGTGTTGGGTCCCAACTACAACGCGGGCATGGAGGCCGACAGCTACGAACGCGCGTATGCCGCCATCAGCAAAGCGCAGGCGCTCAAGGCTTCGTGCACCGAAAAGGAGCAGGCCTTGATCCGGGCTATGGCTCAGCGCTACACAGCTACCGCACCGACGGATCGGAGCCCGCTCGACTCCGTCTATTGCGAGGCCATGCGTGCCATGGCCGGACGCTACACCGATGATGCCGATGTGGCCTGCCTCTTCGCCGAATCGCTCATGGACCAGCATCCTTGGGATCTGTACACACATGCCGGTACCGAGAAGCCATGGACGCCGGAGATCATTGCCGCGCTCGAGCATTCCATCCGCACCTTCCCGAAGCACTTCGGCGCTCATCACTTGTACATCCACGCAGTGGAAGCCTCCTTGATGCCGGAGCGCGGCCTGCCCAGCGCGGAATTCCTCACCAGCGCCGTGCCCGGTGCGGGTCACTTGGTCCACATGCCGTCGCACATCTTCATCCGTACAGGTGCCTACCACGAGGGCGTGCTGGCCAATCAGCGCTCGGTCAGTGTTGATAGCGCCTACACGGCGACCTGCCACGCCGCAGGCATGTACCCCATCGGCTACTTCCCGCACAACATCCATTTCCTCAGCGCCTGCGCCTCCTTTACCGGCCAGCGTGCGCTTGCCTGGCAAAGCGCGCTGGACCTGCGTGCGCACCTTGCGCGTGACCTGGAGCACACACCGGACTTCGCCACGTTGCAGCATTACGACGCCTTCCCGTGGATGGTGGCCGTGAAGCTGGAGCTGTGGCAGGAGCTTGCGAAGGATGCCGCACCGGACAGCGATCTGGTGTATGCAGGCGCATTGTGGCATTACGCGCAGGGCGTGCGCAAGGCCCGCACGGGCGATGCCAGCGGTGCGCGAGCGGACCTCGCGGCCTTGCACACCGCGTTGGCCGATAGCACTGTGCAGCCGCTCACCATCTGGGGGCTGAACAAGGCCACGTCCATCCTAGCTATTGCCGAGCATGCATTGAAAGGCGAGATCGCCAGCGCCGAAGGTCACGCCGATGAAGCCGTGGCCAATTTCGCCAGCGCCGTGGCGCAGGAGGATGCACTCATCTACCAGGAGCCACCCGATTGGACCTTTCCCACGCGGCATGAGCTGGGGAACGCGCAATTGAAAGCGACCAAGCCGAAGGATGCCGAGCGGAGCTTCCTCGCCGACCTGGTGCACAGGCCCGGGAACGGGTACGCGTTGGAAGGCTTGCGCAAGGCGCTGTTGGCACAGGGCCGCACGCCGGAAGCCAATGCACTCGTCCCGCGCATCGCTGCGGCATGGAAGTATGCCGACAATGGACCTTTGCGGTAGACTGACCCCAAAGACTTTCGTGCTTTCACTTGCGAACTGTATTCTGCACGGACGGATCCATTCAGGCAAAAGACGTCAAAAGCCGCGACCATCAGGTTAAGATGATCGCCATATCCACCTGTTGACCATGCACCACACCTCACACTGGGTCCGATATCTTAAAGTGCTTTCACGGAGAGTTGAACATGTCTTGTGATATAAACGGGCCTGCCAACATATGCCTGATGCATCTTGCCCTTTATTGAAAAATTTGCTGTTCGCGAGAAGCATGACACAAACATCCCGGAAAAAGGAAGGGCCGCTCCACCAAGCGACCCTCCTCCCATCAAACCGCTACCGGGATCAAAACCGATAGCTCACTATTCCTTTCAAAAAGAACGGAGTGCCTGGTGTAAAGTGTAATTCGCTCACGGAGGCAGCTTCACCTTGCAAACGGCTTTCGGTGTCGAACTGCGCTTGGTTCCACTCCGTATTCAACACGTTCTCGGCGCTCACACCTAGTTCCAAATGGGACAGCCGGTAGCTCAAGCCAGCATCCAGTAGGAAGTAGCCCTTGGCCACTACCGTGTTCATTTCGTTGGCTGGACGATCGGCGATGAAGCGGTAGCGAACAGTCCCGTTCAATCCTCTGTCGCGCTTATAGGCCAAGCCGCCGATGGTGGTGAATTCGGGAGCCAACGGAATGCGGTCCTCTGCACTGGGCACGTTGAGGATGCGGCCGTGTGAATAGTTCACGTCCATGTCCGCGAACAGCTTGTCGGTAAGCTGGTATCGAAAGCCGAAGTCTGCACCCAATCGCTGCGTGGGTGTACCGATCTCCGCAGTGCCACCATCACCGATGTACACGATCTCGCCTTGGAGGTACAGTCCCCAAACGGCGACGTTCATGATCACGCGAGGCGCCGGTTTGAAGGTGCTTCCCAGATCAGCGCCAAAGGCGATGGGTAGGCTCGGCTTGCTATTGCCCAGCACTACGGAGCGTGCATCATTGCTATGGAAGCCCATACCGGTACGCAGGTAGAGCTGCGTGTTGTCGGTGGCTTGGTAGAAGAGGTTCAGTTTCGGGCTCACACGGCTCAAGATGCGGTCGCCGCTCAGTGAATCCGCGCGCGCCTCCGCGTATCGGAAGTCGTACACATCAATGCGCGTTCCCGCATTGACAGACCAGCGATCGCTCAGGTCCAGTGTGCCGTCCAAATAGGCGCTGGTGTTCAATTGGTTCAACAGGCCGCTGCGCACGGTGTCAATAATGGCGCGATGCTCGGCATGGAGCAAGCTGATGTCGCTCATATCATACCGCGCCCCCAGCCCGGCCGTCCACTTCAACGGCAGATCGTCGATGAGCGCATGGTTGGTGTACGTTCCCAAATAGCCTACGATATTCCTATCGTCCAGTTGATTGATCATGTCGCCACGCGCGGTATCCGCTAGGAAGAAGGTAAAGTTGCTGAAGAGGCTGAAGTCATACTTCACATAATACACTTGGTGCTTCATCAACGCTTCGTTAGGCAAGCGCGTTATGAGCGCGGCGTTGGCATTGGTGCGATTGGTGTTCCCGCCCTCTTCATCATCGATGGCTCCGTAACGCGTAATGATCCCTTCGTCCACGGCGCGCTGTGGCACCTGACCGCTTGCGTTCCAATTGGCCCCGAAAGTGGAAGCGCTGAAGGTGAGATGCGTACGGTCGCTCAACTGCCCGCTGTACTTGCCGAAGAAGTTGAAGCGGTTGAAATCCTGCTTGCTCTCGAAATAGGCGTCCGTGCGCACGAATTCACCGGCCACGTAGAGGTTTTCGTTCTGCTGGCTGAACAGGTGCTTCTTGCCTAACAGGTCCAACAAGGCCACACCCCGGAAGGTATTGAACATGCCACCTTCTACCTTCAGTACACTTTTATCCAGATGATCGCGCGTTTCGAACTCCACCGTGCCGCTGGTGCTGAAGTCGCCATATCGTGCAGCATACGGACCCTTGTGTACGTTGATGCGATCCACCGTTTCGGGGATCACGAAGTGCAGGTCGGCATAGCCCTGCCCGTGCGCATGGCTCACCATGTTCACCGGCATGCCATCTACGCTCAGGTAAATGTCCGTTCCGTGGTCGATGTCGAAGCCACGCAAAAAGATCTGTTCAGCCTTGCCGCCGCCGGCGTGCTGCGCGATGAAGAGGCCCGGCACCATTTTCAGCAGGTCCTGAGCGGT
The DNA here is from genome assembly GCA_046596155.1 of Flavobacteriales bacterium. Classification (GTDB taxonomy): domain Bacteria; phylum Bacteroidota; class Bacteroidia; order Flavobacteriales_F; family PHOS-HE28; genus PHOS-HE28. The sequence continues at coordinate 13,574 of JBKJNF010000022.1, forward strand.
CTGCACGGGGCGTAGGTCGCGGTCGATGCTGCCGATGGTCTGCGTCAACGTAGCGTCACTGCGCGGACTTACAGAAACTTCCTTCAGGTCCACCGCCGTTTCAACAAGAGTGAAGTCCATTGTGTTATCACCGCTAAGATCCACCTGCTTCTCCTGTGGGGTGAAGCCGATAAAGACCACGCGTGCGGTGTATGTTCCGGCTTTCAGGTCACCGATGCTGTAAAC
>JBKJNF010000032.1:0-2618 GCA_046596155.1 Flavobacteriales bacterium
GTGCGACCGAAGCCGCTCATCACCTCATCAGCAATGGTGAGGATGCCGTAGCGATCGGCGATGGCCTTCACGCCTTTCCAGTAGCCTGGCGGATACTTGATGCAACCGCTGCTGCCGCTCTCGCCTTCCAGCATGATGGCCGCGATGTACTGCGGGCCTTCATACTTCACCACGCGCTCCAAGTGCGACAAGGCGTTCTCCGTGCACTCCTCCGGCGTCTTGCTGTTCCACGGACAGCGATAGAAGTACGGGTTCTCCACGTGGATGATGTTCGGCACGCCTTGGCTGTCGTGCGGCAAACCGCGTGGATCGCCGCCCGCACTGAGCGCGCCGTACGTGGCGCCGTGGTAGCTCTGGTACAGCGTGATGATCTTGTGGCGACCGGTGTACAAGCGCGCGAGCTTCATGGCGTGCTCCACCGCTTCGGTGCCGCCGTTGGTGAAGAAGGTTCTGCTCAACGAACCCGGCGTGATCTCCGCCAGCTTCTTGCCCAGCTTGCCGCGCGCCTCGGTGATCATGCCCGGATTCACGTAGCTCACTTCGGCCATCTGCTTGGCCACCGCTTCAGCGACTTTCGGATGCCCGTGGCCGATGTTGACGTTCATCAGCTGAGAGGTGAAGTCGATTATGCGCTTGCCCGAACGCTCATAGAGGTAGATGCCCTTGGCGCGCTCGATGTTCAGGGGATTCAAGCCGGATTGCTTGCTCCAAGAGAAAATGGTGTTCTCGAGGTTTTCCTTGAGGATCTCCGCGGGGTTGGTCGATGTCAATGTGCTCATTGTATGTTGTGTAATGGAACGCAGATGACGCTGATCAGGCTGATAGACGCAGATTATGAACGGCTCAGAGCCGCGCCTATCTTGACCATCTGCGTCATCAGCGTTCTACTAGCTCATCCAGTTGGTCTTCCCCTCCGGGTTCCACTTCGTTGTGGTCTTCTTCAACTGTGTCCAGAACTCGATGCTGCTCTTTCCAGTGATATCACACGTCCCGAACTTGCTGTCGTTCCAGCCGCCGAAGCTGAAAGGCTCGCGCGGCACAGGCACGCCGATGTTCACGCCGATCATGCCGGCGCTGGCGCGTTCCATTACCTGCCGTGCATTGCCGCCGCTCTGCGTAAAGACCGCAGCGGCGTTGCCATACGGGTTCGCGTTCTCGATGGCGATGCCCGCATCCAGGTCCTTCGCGCGGATGATGCTGATGACCGGACCGAAGACCTCTTCCTGCGAGATGCGCATGTCCTGCGTCACATGGTCGATGATCGTGGGGCCGAGGTAATAACCACTCTTGAGGCTGCCTTCGACCTGCGGGTTGCGGCCATCGAGCAACACCTTCGCTCCTGCCTTCTCCGCTTCCGCGATGAAGCCGAGGATACGCTCGTACGAAGCCTTGCTGATGACCGGACCGAGGTTCTTGCCGGGGATGAGCTTCTTCGCTTCCACGATCATCTGTTGGATGATCGGTTCCACCACACCGATGCCGACCATCTGCGCAGCGGCCATGCAGCGTTGCCCGGCGCAACCGCTCATACTGGCGACCACGTTGCTCGCGGTCATTTCAAGATGCGCATCAGGCAGCACGAGCAAGTGGTTCTTCGCACCGCCAAGGCAGAGCGCGCGCTTCAGCGCGCTCGTTGCACGGATGTAAACGATCTTGGCGACCTTCGTGGAACCCACGAAACTCACGGCCTTGATGCTGGGGTGATCACAGATGGCCTCCACGATCGCACGATCGCCGTTCACCACGTTGAATACGCCATCGGGCAGGCCCGCTTCCTTCAACAATTCAGCGATGCGAATAGCGCTGATCGGCACCACTTCGCTCGGCTTCAGGATCATGGTATTGCCCAGCATCAGTGCGTTGGGGATGGTCCAGTGCGGCACCATGTTCGGGAAGTTGAACGGCGCGATGCTCGCTACCACGCCCAGGGGCTTCCGCTCGATGCGGCATTCCACGCCCTTGCTCACTTCCAGCACTTCGCCCTGGATCAGCTGAGGCAAACTGCAGGCGAATTCGCATAACTCCATGCTCTTATCCACTTCGGCGTAGGACTCGTCCATCGTCTTGCCATTCTCGGTATGCACCAGCTTGGCCAAATCCTCGCGGTTATTCCATAGAAGTTCCCGGTAGCGGAAAAAGATCTGTGAGCGCTCCTTGATGGGCGTGCCGCTCCAACCAGGGAACGCGGCTTCGGCGGCTTTCACGGCTCTATCGAGGTCGGCGGCAGTGCTGAGGGGCACCGTGCTGATCACGGTACCATCCAAGGGTGAATGGACATCCATATTCTGCTGGCCACTGTCGTCGGGCCTTCCAGCTACGTAGTTCTTGACTTCGGGGTACTTCAGGGTAAGGGTGGGCATGATGGCTGTTCTCGTGAAGGAGACGAAGTTAGGGTAGCACGGCGGGCCTTGGGTTGGCACCCAATGGGCTATCTCCTAGTATGGACCGATCCGATCGTTCAGTCGCCGCGTATATGGTCCAGATGAAAATGCCGAATAGGACCATTTACAATGCCCTTGGACAATGCCTGTCCTCAGCAGGGAAGAACTGCCAAGATGGCGGTTTTCGATGGTGTCCTGGAACAGGGTCGGCAATTTTTCGCCTCGGCGGAGGAAGAG
>JBKJNF010000185.1:0-5724 GCA_046596155.1 Flavobacteriales bacterium
CCATAAATCCGACGCGTGATCGTTTGAGCACGATCGTATCACAGAGCAATATGCCAGTAGTGAGGTCGATCAGATGGGCCGGATCGATAGGGATGCCTTTGTAGCGCGTTTCAAAATGCAGGTGGCTCCCTGTGCTATGCCCGCTGCTGCCGCCCAACCCTACCACGTCACCGGCCTTCACTTCATCACCCGACTTCACACGAAGGCGGTGTAGATGCGCATAGAAGGTCTCCATGCCGTTGTAATGGCGAACGACCACCAAACGACCGAATCCTCCGCAGGTGCCTGCGTAGCGAACCACTCCGGGGAACGCGCAAGCCACGGCATCGCCTACTTCAAGGTCCAAGTCCACACCGTTGTGGTTGCGGCCATCGCGCCAGCCGAAACGGCTTGTAACGATGGGCGGCACTGGCATCCGGAAACCTCCGTTCGTTGTGTGCTTTACGAGCATTACCTGCACAAGCGTATCCTTTGCGCTCAGCTCGGGACCGTATGCATTCGGTGAAAGGTCATTCCAGGCCCCGTATATCTCGTTACCAGGATGCTTCCGGTCCGTACTCCACGCCAGTACCACACTGTTGTCAACGTCTGCCCGCGTCGGTAACTGGTCAACGTAAAGGTTGATCTCATTGATCAACGCATAGGGGACCGTGTCCAGTTCGAACAGGGAGTCGATCAGAAGCACCATCCCGCCTTCATCCATGCGGCGTATCTGCTGGTATAAACGGAGCTCCCGGATCAGATCTTGCGGCGCGGGGTCGAGGGTGCAGAGGGAGTCCAACAGCCCGATCAATTCGCCATCACTCAAGGCTTCCTTTTCATCCACCAATTTGTCGTCGCCATAGATCACCACCGCGTTGACCATTTCGGATTGCGCTTGGACCAAGGAAGACCCAAAAATACACGACAACAAAATGGCTATCAGCCACATAGGCATCGTGATGGACAAGGTCGCACGGCGCATTTGACACGTTCTTACGAAGAACGGGCGGGGAAGATACCTCCCAAGGAATTATACTGACCCTGAGATCAGGGCACCACGCCGAATAGAGCCGTGAGGGCTGGATCAGGGCGCTCGGCCACCACCAAGGTGCTAAAGTCGTCCAGGTCCCGTTCCTGAACATTGTTCGCCAACTCGTTGGCATGCACCGTGAGGTGGCCCCCCGAAAGGACGGGGCTGCTGCGATGGACGAAATAAACTACGTCGCTGCCCTCTATACGATCTCGCGTGGCATGCATCACAGCCAGATCTGAAACATCAAGCGCAATGTGGTTCCCGGTGAAACGCGAGCCCATGACGAGCACTTGGGCCGTGGCAGAAGCCCGGCATCCGGAATGACCCATGCCCACCAGATCACAGTCGCGAATTAGCAATCGGGCCGATCGGACCTCCACCCCTACCGTTCCCCCTTTGCCACCTTCCCTTGCATTCGCGGACCCAACAAAGCGGCAGCTGATCACCTCGCCCTTGCCATTCTGTACGCTCAAAGCAGCGGACCGTGGAAGCATGAAGGCACAGGAGGTCATGCTCAACGTGCTCCCTTCCACATCCACGGTGAATAGGCCAGCGCTGTTGCTGAACTCGCAATTGGTCATGTTCACGTCGCAACCGCGGAAGCTCAGCATACCACGATGCAGACGGCCATCCACCCAGGCTTGGTCGCCGCCGCTCATGCGCATGCCGCGTACCAGACAACGCGTTGCTCCCGTGCCATTCACGCAGATCGTCCCATAGGGCGCATGTTCATCCGCGGGGCGGATGAACACGGGATTCAGGCCTGTGCCTTTGATCAGGAGCGCGTTGTTCACCACGAAGCTGACCCCCGGTGAAATGGTGAACCGTGCTCCCTTCTCGAAGACCACCGGAACTGAGGACGGGAGGACGATGGTATGATCGATGGTGTGTTTGCCTCTGGGGAATCGCAAGGTGTCATCCGTACCTACCATCCGCTTCAACCAGGACTCCAGGACTGGGGGGGGCAAGCTGGCGGTTGCGTTGGAGGTATCCGCCATACGGAGCTCCGGATGGAGCAGTCGGGCGATCCAGCGCTGGCGTTGCTCGGCGAGATGGGCCTGCAGGAATCCTGCACTGCGGCCATCGGAAAGGACCGGAGCCCACATCTGTTCGATCACCGCGAACTTGCTGCTCCAGGTCGCACTGTCCGCCTTCATGCGGTTGGCCAGTTCCATCACTTGCCGATGGGTGCGCTCATCCACCAGCGCTGCGCCGGTCGGGGGATCCATAGCTACTTGCGCGGCCCCCACGATCGGATGCAATTGGCCTTTCAACGGGTCGAAGGCGAGCATGTCCGGAGCGTCGGGATCCATGATGCCCGCAGCGCGGAACCAAGCGATCACTGCGTTGGCGGTGGTATCCATACGTCCTGGTTCGCCAGCGCGAGCCCGGGTCTGAGCCCATTCCGCCGCCACCATCTCCTGCTCGCTCATCTGCCCCATGCGGAAGAGCCGACCATCCTGCGGTGAGCGACTGAGCATCACCGCGTCGATGATGCCTTTCTTGCTGACCAGCGCGGGCGTGACCTGTTCCACTTTCATGAACAGGCCTTGATCCTTGCTCCCCGCGAATAAGCGGACGAAGTCCGTGCCCGGGGTGGTGCAACCAAAGGACTCCGCCAAGAGTTGCGCGTATTTTACCTCGATCGTGGCGGTGGTCGCAGGCACCAATCTGATCGCCAGTTGCGAGCGGAATGGTGTGTCATCCGGGAAGCGTACAGACCACACATCGCCTAGTTTGCTCACCTGTGCTGCAGCCGCATAGTCCTTCGCGCTGAAGTCCAGGAGCACCAAGGCTTCGCCGATCGGGGTGGTGGCCTTGTTCAGGGAGTCCACATCCAGGCGCTCCGCTTCACCGGTGGTGGCCTGCCCTGGGCGCTGATCGAACCAGCGCTGGTAAGCGGCCACTTCATCCGGAGCAATACCCAAGGGCCAGCGCGCTGTCATCGCCTCATAGGGCAGGAGAGAGAAGACGGCGAATAGGAGCACCACGGCCACCGCGGCACCAATGATGATGGCCAGTGGCAAACCCGTGCTCGAATGCCGGTTCCTCATCGCGATGAGTAGGGCGCGTTCAGGATCAGTACCAGCGCTGCGGCGATCACAAATGCCACCGCGCTCAAGTAGAGCCCAAAGCCCAGAAGGGCCGAGAGGATCAGCATAGGGATCCATGGGGTCCGACCTCCACCACGGCTCGTGAACAGGCCGCCCGCGATCATACCGAAGGCCATGATCACCGCGCTCAAGACGTCATGATGTACGTGTCGGACCAGCAGGAACAGGCCCAGGGCACATATGAACAACCAGGGATCCAGCACGACGGCCCGATCCGCCGGGCGCGAGCGCCGGTTCAGCAGCCAGCGCAGCAGGATCTGCGAGAACAGGAGCACGATCAGTATGACCAGCCCCTGTCGCCAGTCATCGCGTATGCTCAGCAGAAATCGTTCGAAGAAGGACCGCATGCCGCCAAGGTCGGTCCCATCATGAAGTGGTTCCCGGCCAGAAGCCCCGAGTTTTCCATGGTGCGCTGTGCCTTCCGCGCCGAAGCAGCGTTCGCCGGTCTACAACCAGCGCGCCATCCACGTCTCGCGTAACGCAACGCGGAAACGTGCGTCCAGATCGCCCTTCGACCCTACCAGATCGTCGAAGGCAACCGTATCGGCGGAAAGTACGCCTTGCTTTATCAGGCCTTCGACCTCCGGCACCCGGCACGCCTGCACCTCACCATCCCGTTGGTACAGCACTACCATGCGATCGGTAAGCGAGGCCCCGAGCGCATGCTCCAGATCCTGAACAAAGCGCACGCTCTTGTCGATGCTGCAGCCACTGGCCATGGCCTGTTGCTCATCCACCGCCACCACCACGAAATGATCGTGCAGCACGTCAACACAGGCATCGAGCTCAGCGCCGTGCGCCGCCCAATCGGCCGTGAAGCGCGCGCCGCGCTCCAGGATCATCCTCTGCTGCTCGAAGGTGAACGCGTTCGCGCTCTTATATACCCAGACGCGGGCATGGGCAGGCATGGAGGAAAGTGGACGGGTCCGGGCCATTGTTGACATGCTGCAAAGGTGCATCGATCAACCGTTCATCATGTGATGTCCGCATTCGCAGGACGGATAGTTTTGAGCACCTTCCACATTCTGTCCACCATGAAGCACTCCTCCTTCCTCGCTGCTGTCCTCATTACCTCCGCGGGCTTAGCACAACAGGCCGATCAGAACGGTCCGCTCTGGTTGCGGCAGCCTGCGATCTCTCCCGATGGAAAGGCCATTGTGTTCTGCTATCAAGGCGACCTTTGGCGGGTGCCCACGCAGGGTGGTGACGCGGCGCTCCTGACAGCCAGCGATGCCTACGATGCCAGTCCGGTATGGTCGCACGATGGAAGCCGGCTCGCCTTCATGAGCAACCGCTATGGCAGTGGTGATGTGTTCGTGATGCCCAGCGCCGGCGGCGAAGCCACACGCCTTACCTACCATTCCGCCTGGGACCGGCCCAGCGACTTCACCCGCGACGACAAGTCGGTGATCTTCTATGCCAACCGCGGCGACAATGCCGCGAACCAGCTCTTCCCCGTTGGCGGACTTGGTGAGCTATACTCGGTACCGGTGATCGGTGGAGGCACTAACCGGATCCTGGGCACGCCCGGCGTGTCAGCCCGCTTCAGCCCCGATGGCAAGTCGCTGGTGTTCCACGATGTAAAGGGCTATGAGGACAACTTCCGCAAGCACCACACATCGTCGGTGACGCGGGACATCTGGCGCTTCGACATGGCGACCGAACAATACAAGCAACTCAGCAACTTCATCGGCGAGGACCGCGATCCGCATTTTAGTAGCGATGGGAACATGATCTATTATCTCAGCGAGGAGAAGGGCTCCTTCAACATATTCAAGATGCCCGCCGTGGGTGGAGCTTCAACGCAGGTGAGCTTTCTCGCGGATGATCCCATCCGCTATCTCAGCCTCAGTGATGGCGGCGTTCTGTGCTTCAGCTATCGCGGCGAACTGTTCACCATGACCGAGGGCAGTGAACCCCGTAAAGTACCAGTGCGCTTCGCCGTGGATGCTCGCTACAATCCCGAGCGCACCATCAGCGTGAACGGCAATGCTAGCGAGATGAACGTTTCCAGCAATGGCAAGGAAGCGGCCTTCGTGTTCCGCGGCGAAGTGTTCGTGACCTCAGTTAAGGAAGGTACCACTCGCCGCATCACCAACACGCCCGAGCAGGAACGCAGCGTGAGCTTCAGCCCCGATGGACGCACCTTACTGTATGCCAGTGAGCGCAACGGTAGTTGGGACCTGTACACCACTACCATCGCCCGCAAGGAGGAACCCTACTTCTTCACCGCCACCGTGCTGATGGAAGAAGCGCTCCTGAGCACAGCGGCGGAGGAATTCCAACCCGTGTGGTCCCCGGATGGCAAGGAAGTGGCCTACCTCGAAGAGCGCACAACGATCAAGGCTCTCAACCTCGAGACCAAGAAGTCGCGCACAATAATGCCCGGTAACAGGAACTACAGTTACGCGGACGGTGACCAATACTTCAGTTGGAGCCCGGACAGCAAATGGTTATTGGTCGAATTCCTGCATGAGGACCAATGGATCACCCAATGCGGATTGGTGAGCGTGGGGATCGCAACGGACGTGAACTTCAAACCGGCCGACATCATCGACCTCACCAAGAGCGGATACGGCGGCGCGCGACCTGAAT
>JBKJNF010000284.1:0-4650 GCA_046596155.1 Flavobacteriales bacterium
TACAATATCCGGCGAGTGATTCCCGCGCCCATTTGTCCATCCGCAGTATTCATGGATCCTACAGCGTAGAGCGTATCATCGATCTCACGTAGTTTTCGTGCTCCGTATGGCTGCAACGAACCATAAGGCAACCATTGCTCACCATTCCAATAAGCGATGTGTTCCACGGGGAGGCTATCATCCACCATATTGAAAGGTCCGGTCGCGATGAGTGTATCGTGATATTCCACCACCGAGTGAACGATTTGTGGAATGATGCCCAAGAGACTCCACACCCCGGCTGTATAGCGTAAGACTGTGTTGCTGTAGTAACCGAGCGTTTGATCCTGGATCAATGCACCGCAGTAGTACACCCTAGTTTCATTTGGGGACGAGTAAACCTGCTGAACTCCTATTTGAAAGCCTGGAATATCGGCGGTTATCCAATTTGATTGTGCATTCACATCGATTATGGGAACAACGCAAACAAATGCGAAGGCCTTGATTCCTTTGCCCATCGGTTCACATATTTTTCAGCGAACGCTGGAGATTGCGCCCGCTGGTATTCCATCGATCCTCGTCCAGCACACCCCGTGTAACAGCTGGCTGTGTATCACATTCGAGGAATGTGGAACTGTCCTGAGCCCGAAATGCTGAACCAGTCGCATTCAGCGAGGGATAAGTAACCCGCAATGCTTAACGGGACGATCAGCTTCTTCATGGGGTTGAAAAGGTTGGAGTGAATGATCGTCCGGCAGGTCGCACGGAACAAAGTCCAAGGTATTTGGAAATATAGGGTCGCCAACAACCGCTATGATCACATTCGTCGAACCACTGAGCCGGACGACTTTCACTCCGGCCGAAAGCGCTCAATATCCCGCCGATCCTTTTTCGAAGGCCGTCCTGTGCCGACCTCGCGATCCTCGGATCGCACTTTTCGTGCGGTCTCCTGCTTCTCCAGATCCTCCCACGGTGTGCGATCGGCGATGAGCGTCTCAACCAACTTGGCCCCAACGCGGGATGCTGGTATGGCGAGCACCTGATACACGCGCCAAATGGGCGGCTGTCGCACGGAAAACAGGTCGCCCGGTTTGATCGCCGTACTCGCCTTGATCTCGTGGGCACCGTTCGCGGATGCGGGATCGCCGATGCGCACGCGGCCTTTGGCGCATTCTTCGGTGGCCAAGCTGCGCGACTTGCACAGCCGCACGCACCAGAGGAATTTATCGATCCGCATGAACGGACGAACGGCGCCTGTGGTAGGACGCCGTTCGCGGTGTTAGTGAGCCCGGAGGGATTCGAACCCCCAACCAACAGAACCGGAATCTGTCATTCTATCCAATTGAACTACGGGCCCATTGATCCCGGATGAGCGGCCACGACCGTTCTCCTAGGACCGGGTGCGAAGATAGCAGAGCAACAACGTATTGGCCTGTCCGTGCACGGAATAGCATACCTTCGCGGACTTTTTAAGGATAGCCTAAGGGAACCCCCATGATCGAATTGCGCAACATCGCCATTATCGCCCACGTTGACCACGGCAAGACCACGCTGGTCGACCGGATCCTCCACCAGTGCCAGCTTTTCCGGGAGAATCAGGAGACCACTGAACTGCTGTTGGATAACAACGACCTTGAGCGGGAGCGGGGCATCACCATCCTGAGCAAGAACGTTAGCGTACGGTACAAGGGCATCAAGATCAACGTGATCGACACCCCAGGCCACAGCGACTTCGGTGGCGAGGTGGAACGCGTATTGAACATGGCCGATGGCGTACTGCTGTTGGTGGATGCATTCGAGGGCGCCATGCCCCAGACCCGTTTCGTGCTGGGCAAGGCCATCGCACTTGGCTTGAAGCCCATCGTGGTGATCAACAAGGTGGACAAGCCGAACTGCACACCCGAGGAAGTGCATGAGCAGGTATTCGACCTGATGTTCGCGCTGGATGCCAGCGAGGACCAGCTCAACTTCCCCGTGGTCTATGGCAGCAGCAAGCAGGGCTGGATGGGACCCGATTGGAAGACGCCCACGGAGGACGTGAGCTACCTGCTGGACACCATCTTGGAGCACATCCCTGCTCCCAAAAAGTTGGACGGCAGCTTGCAGATGCGCATCACCAGCCTCGATTACAGCAGCTTCCAAGGCCGCATCGCGGTTGGTCGAGTGAAGCGCGGGGCCATCAAGCCCGGCCAGAACGTGAGCCTCGTGAAGAACGACGGCACGATCAAAAAGGGCAAAGTGGCCGAGCTCATGGTATTCGAAGGCCTGGGCAAGGAAAAGGTGAAGGACCGTGAACTGTACAGCGGCGAGATCTGCGCTGTGATGGGTCTCGAAGCCTTCGACATCGGTGATACCATCGCCGACTTCGATGAACCGGAGGGCCTGCCTTACGTGAAGGTGGATGAGCCGACCATGAGCATGCTCTTCACCATCAACACGTCGCCGTTCTTCGGTCGTGAGGGTGAATATGTGACCAGCCGCCACCTGCGCGATCGCCTGTTCAAGGAGGTGGAGAAGAACCTAGCGATGAGGATCGAGGAGACCGGATCACCCGACAAACTGCTCGTGTACGGGCGTGGCATTCTGCACATCGGCATCCTGGTGGAGACGATGCGCCGCGAGGGCTACGAATTCCAGCTGGGCCAACCACAGGTGATCATGAAGGAGATCGATGGCGAGCGTTGTGAGCCGATCGAGATCCTCACCGTGCAAGTGCCAGAGGCGTTCAGCAGCAAGGTGATCGACCTCGTATCACGCCGCAAGGGCGAACTGTTGAGCGTGGAGCTCAAGGGTGATCGTGTGCACATCGAATTCAACATTCCTGCGCGCGGCATCATCGGTCTGCGCAATCCGCTGCTCACTGCAACGGAGGGCGAGGCCATCATCGCTCACCGCTTCAAGGGCTATGAGCCGCACAAGGGTGAACTGGGCGTGCGTCGCGCGGCCAGCATCATCAGCCAGGGCACAGGTACCGCGATCGCCTTCAGCATCAACAAGCTGCAGGACCGTGGTCGCTTCTTCGTAGATCCAGGTGAGGAGGTGTATGGCGGCCAGGTGATCGGCGAGAACCCGAAGACGGATGATCTGGTGGTGAACGTGTTGAAGGGCAAGCAGCTTACCAACATGCGCGCCAGCGGCACGGATAACAAGGAGAACATCGCCCCTGCGGTGAAGTTCAGTCTGGAAGAGTGCATGGAGTACATCGCCGACGACGAATACTTGGAGGTGACGCCCAAGAGCCTGCGCATGCGAAAGATCTTCCTCGATGAGAACGATCGCAAGAAGAACAGCAAGAAGCCGGTGATGGAGGCGTAAGCCCCTTGACCATGTTATCGTGAACAGGGCGCGGTCTCCGCGCCCTGTTCGTTCTTACCTACGCCGATCGAACCTTTTGTGATAGCGTGTGTACGGGTGGCTCGGATCGCATCATGCATCCGATCACCCAACACGATAGACCATGAAAAAGTCGTTCATCATTGCCAGCACGGTGGCTCTTGCCAGCGCTGCCACCCTTGTTCTCTTCTCATTCAACCCGGCCAGCACCAAGGCGTGCTGCATGAAGCCCAACGAACTACGGCCCAAGGGCTGTGTGTTCAAGACGGTATTCGAAGGGGAAGGGCTCGATCCGAACTTCACGTTAAAGACACCTGCCGAGGTGCTGTCCAGCGAGGGCAAGGCCTTCGACTGGATGATCAATGCGCAGAACAACGACGGTGGCTTCGCAGCGGGAACGCATGCGGCACAGAACATCATGGACCCGCATGCTTCGCCCAGTGATCCGGCCACCACGGCCATGGTAAGCATGGCCATGTTGCGCGCGGGAAGCACGCTCACCGAGGGCCGCTTCGCGAACGTGCTGGCCCGCACCACCGAGTTCCTGCTGAAGGCCGTGGAGAGCACATCGAAGGAGGCCTTGAACATCACTCTGCTAACGGGTACCCAGATCCAGGTAAAGCTGGGTCAGAACATCGATGTAGCGCTCACTGCGCAATACCTCAGCAACCTCATGGGCCGCATGCCCTGCAACGATCCCAAACATGACCGTTGGCTACAGGCACTGAACACCTGCACCGCCAAGATCCAGCAGGCGCAGACGAGCAACGGCAGCGTGGCCGGCAACGGCTGGGCCGGTGTGTTGCAGAGCAGCTTCGCCACCAACGCCTTGGAGAGCGCTCAACACGTGGGTGCCGATGTGGATGAAAAGGTGCTGGAAAAGGCCCGCGACTTTCAACAGGGCAACTTCGACGCGAACACGGGTACCGTGGCCACGGAGTCTGCCGCTGGCGTTACGCTCTATGCTGTGAGCAGCAGCACGCGCAACAGCGCCAAGCAGGCGCGCGAAGTGAAGGAGGTGATGGAGCGCGCGAAAAAGGACGGCAAGGTGAAGGCCGAAGCACCGGTGACCGTCGAGACATTGCTGGATGCAGGCATGAGCCGCGATGAGGCCGAGAAGGCGAACACGGCCTACAACGTGTACGAGGCCGCCAAGGTGCAGGCCCAGTCCGACAATGTGGTGCGCGGCTTCGGCAACAATGGGGGCGAGGAGTTCCTGAGCTTCCTGCAGACCGGCGAATCGCTGATCATCAACAAGGACAACGGCTGGAAGAACTGGTACGAGGGCACCACGGCCCGCTTGCTCCAGATCCAGAACGCCGATGGAAGCTGGAACGG
>JBKJNF010000009.1:0-4058 GCA_046596155.1 Flavobacteriales bacterium
GGCGGCCTATGGCGACATCGTGAACCAGAAGCGGGTGCTCACCAGTTACGACATGGTGAACAAGACCCTGGACAAGCTGGATTTCGACATCTCGTACTACATCATTGGTCGGTTCAAGACGAGCGAGGTGTACAACAAGCTGCCCTTCACCGTGAAGATGCACATCTTGAACGAACGACTGTACGAGAAGCCGTTCGACATGCACATCATCGACCCGGACCACTTCGAGCTGAGCTACGACAGGGGCAACGGGGTGATCAAAAAGAACTTCCCGTTCAACACGGACATTGCGGACACGCAGGACGGTGACTTCACGCTGCGAGTGGAAAAACTTGTTCCCGTTACGCCCACCAACCTGGACAAGTTCACAGGCAGTGATTACCGCTTCGTGGTCCATAGCCGTGGCTGGCTGGTGAACAAGTACAATTACCGGATGACCGTGAACAACCTCGAATTCACCACCATCCTGGAGGTGACCATCGAGGATGAGATCCCGGAACGGGGAAAGATGTTCCTGGACACCCTGAGCCAGCAGTACATCGACTACACGCTGCAGAGCGAGTATGACATCAACGACCGCACGATCAAATACATCGACAAGCAGATCGAGGAGGTCAGTGGCACGTTGGGTGAATACGAGAGCGATCTGGAGCACTTCATGGCGAACAAGAACATCCTCGACCTGAACAAGGAGGAGGAACAGTATTACAACGAATTGGTGAGATACGACACGGAGAAGCGGAAGTTGGAACTGATGATCGAGAGCGTGAACTCGCTGGAGAACTATGTGCTGGGGAACGGGGACCAGAAGCTCCTTCCCCCTTCGTTCTACATTCTCGAGGATGATGTGTTCCTGAAGGGAATGCTATCGGAGCTGTACGACTCCCAGATGAACACGAACCGCAGCCTGTTCGATGCCACACAAATGAATCCTGCCGTAGGCAAACAGGATTCACTGCTCCGCCTCAACCGCGCCAACCTGCTCATCTATCTTACGAACACCCGCAAGGCCATCAAGGAGAAGATCCACGATGTGGAAGGGCAGATCGATGATTACACGCGGATGATCAAGGGCGTACCGGCGAACCAGCGCGGCCTCCTCAATATCAAACGAAAACTGAACGTCAACGAGAAACTGTACGAGTTCCTCTTGGAAAAGCGGGCGAACACCGTGATCGCGCGGGCAGGTATCATACCGCAGACCAAGGTGATCGAACGGGCGCGTTCATTGGGCGTGGTGAGGCCCGATAAGGTCAAGATCCTCTATACCTTCATGGTGGGTGGCGTGATCCTCAGCATGATCTTGATCTTCATCCGGGTCCTGTTCTATGACCGGCTGGAGAACGCCGACCAGCTACGCAGCGCCACACACCTGCCGGTCTTCGGGGAGATAATCGCCAGCGATAAGGCCCAGGAGAACTATGTGGTCGTGGACAGCGACCCGAAGAGCGCCATAACGGAAAGCTTCCGGACGGTGCGTACCAATCTGGAGTACCTCCCTGCGACAGAAAAGGGGAAAGTGGTGATGGTAACAAGTTACCGACCCAACGAAGGCAAGACCTTCTGCTCTGTGAACCTCAGCGCCATCCTGGCCAAGGCAGGAAAAAAGGTACTGCTGCTGGAACTCGACCTGCACAAGCCGAAGGTGGCCACAGGACTTGGCATGAGCGCACCCCAAGGATTGAGCAACATACTTGTGGGCAAAGCGGGCTTTGAGGAATGCGTGCAGGCTACGCACATCGAGAACTTCAATGTCATTCTCAGCGGCCCCACCCCGCCGAACGCGAGCGAACTGGTCTTGAGCAAACACCTGCAACAGCTCTTTGATTGGGGACGCGAGCACTTCGACTACGTGATGGTGGATACACCCCCCGTAGGCCTGATCACGGATGCGTTGTTGATGATGCGCCACGTGGATGCCACCCTGTTCGTGATCAACACGCGCTTCGCCAACAAGGACCACATCCGCAACGCGCTCGAAACGGCCGAGGCGAGCGGTTCCAAGAACTTCGGCTTCATTCTGAACGGCGTTCGGATGAAGAAGAGCAAATACTACTACAACACGAACTATGGCTACGGCTACCGTTATGCCTACGGCTATGGAAGTGGCTATGGCTATGGCTACGGCTACGGTAACCGTCGTCGGAGCAAAGACCAAGAAGGTGGCCCGGAGAGTGACAAGTCGCGCAATCAGGACTCTTGATGCTGGGCCACTTGCATGGATAAGAACACCTCCGGACAATGGGATATCATCATCAAGCCTCAGCCGGCATGGTGGCGTCCTGACCTGAAGGAATTCTGGCACTACCGGGATCTGTTGTCCCTCTTAGTGAAAAGAGACCTTACATCGCAATACAAGCAGACCATCCTGGGCCCGGCATGGCTGGTTTTGCAACCCCTCCTGACCACCGTCACCTACACCGTGATGTTCGGCCTGGTGGCCCGACTGGCCCCATCCGGGATCCCGCCGATGCTCTTCTATCTCAGTGGCATTGTGCCTTGGACCTATTTCGCGGGGGTGGTGAACAAGACCTCACGCACCTTTGTCAGCAATGCTTCGGTGCTGACCAAGGTGTACTTCCCACGCCTCATCATGCCGGTAAGCACCACGCTCTCCACGCTCTTCTCCTTCCTGATCCAACTTGGGCTGCTCGTGCTGATCATCGGTCTCTATATCCTGTTCGGGGGCTTCCATTGGACCCCCTCGGCACACTTGGTGTTCCTGCCCCTCGTGATCCTCATCATGTCCCTCCTCGGGCTGGGTGCGGGCATCCTTGTATCGGCCATGACCACGAAGTATCGCGATCTGGGGTTCATGGTGGCCTTTGCGGTGCAGCTCCTCATGTTCGCGAGCCCCGTGATATTCCCGATGGAGGTGGTGGCCAAGAACCCCACGCTCCTGCGCGTCTTGGGGTTGAACCCAATGACACCGGTGATCAATTCCATCCGGGTCATGTTCTTCGGAGGGACCATGGACTGGACGGGCCTGGGTTATGCCCTGGTCATGGCCTTGGTGCTGTTGGCGGCAGGCTTGGTCACCTTTCAACGTGTTGAACGCTCATTCGCAGACGTGGTATGAGCCACGAGTCGCGTCCGGTCGTTATCCATGCGGAAGGTGTCAGCAAGCGCTATCGCCTGGGCCAAGCTGGCGGAGCCACACTTAGCGAGGACCTGGGCGCATGGATCGCCAAAATGCGTGGGAGACCCGATCCGCGGATACCCATCGGTAAGGAGGTCGACACCCAGCGCATCGGCATGGACTTTTGGGCCCTACGCGATGTTTCCTTTGAAGTACGGCGCGGTGAAACACTCGGCATCATCGGCCGCAACGGCGCGGGCAAGAGCACGCTGTTGAAATTGCTTTCACGGATCACCCTCCCTACCACCGGAGAGATCTGCATGAAGGGCCGAATGAGCAGTCTGCTTGAAGTGGGCACGGGGTTCAACCCTGAGTTGACGGGGCGTGAGAACATCTACCTCAACGGGGCGATCCTGGGGATGAAGAAGGTGGAGATCGACCGGAAGCTCGAGGACATCATCGCCTTCAGTGGCATCCAGCACCATATTGATAGCCCCGTGAAGCGTTACAGCAGCGGCATGAAGGTGCGGCTGGGCTTCTCGGTGGCAGCGCATCTGGAACCGGAGATCCTCATCATCGACGAAGTGCTTGCCGTGGGCGATGCCGAATTCCAGCGCAAGTGCCTGGGTAAGATGAAGGACGTTTCACAGGAAGGGCGCACGATCCTGTTCGTGAGCCACAATATGACGGCCATCGCCGCCCTTTGCTCGCGCGTGATCTGGATGCATGACGGCCGCGTGCGCATGAACGGCCCTACCGATGAAGTCGTTCGGACCTACCTGAGCATGTACAGCCAGCATGGTGAGGAGCGCCGATGGCAGTTGGGTGAAGATGCGCCAGGGAACGAACTTGTGCGGCTTACCGGAGTGGCGGTGGAACGAGGCCCCGACACGGACCTGCTCACCGTGGCGGACACGTTCCTGATCCGGGTGCACTACCACAACATGGGCATCACAGATGACGACCTGAACATCTCGAT
>JBKJNF010000099.1:0-8090 GCA_046596155.1 Flavobacteriales bacterium
TTGAGCGGTGCGTTCACCGTGAAGAGGCCTTCGGTGCCGATGACCCCCGCATAGCCCGTGGTCACGCTGGTATTGCGGGGGTCATCGGCACCGAAGGCCTCTTCACGGTGAACGCACCGCTCAACGCCAGTTTCACCCGAAGCCCGGCCGTGATCTGCGCCGGAGCCGGTGTCACCTTCACCAACACCAGTACCGGGGCGCCCACCAGTTGGACCTGGAGCTTCCCCGGCGGATCACCGTCCGCTTGGTCCGGCAGCACACCGCCTGCCATACAGTACGCGTTACCGGGTAACTACAACGCTTCGCTCACCGTGGGCGATGGCACCGGTACGCACACCAGCAACGTGATCAACGCCGTTACCGCCACCGGCGGCGCGGCCCTGCCCTTTGCGGAAGCCTTCAACGGTGGTTCCTTCCCACCCACGGGTTGGACATCCTCCGCTGGGGGCGGACAGACGGGCGGCGTTTCGTGGACGCAGGACCTCATAGCTGGTTGCAGCGGGGGAGCGGCCGCCTTCGTGAACGCGTACGACATGACCAGCACAACCGCAGGCCCACAGATCGGCACGCCCCGCATGGACCTGAGCGCTGTCACGATCCCTTACCTGCGCTTCCGTTATAGCTACGCGCAGGAGAGCAGCACCGAAACAGAAGCGTTCCAAGTTTATGCGCACAACTGCTCGTATCAGGTGTACCAAACGTTGCTGCAGCGCAATGGCGCGGCCCTGGCCACCAATGGCGGCAACTATATGACCGGTCAAGGCTGGCAGCCCTCCAACTGCGATCAATGGCGCGAGGTGATCCTGCGCGCGGATGCCCTCAGTGGACAGATCGGACAGTTCTGGTTCTACCTGAACACCCAAGGCGGACAGAACATGATCCTTGACGATATCAGTGTGTTCGATGGCTTCCGCATCAAGGTGAAGACGATGCTGCAAGGGCCTTTTGACATTGGAAGCCTACTGATGAACGATGCGCTGCGCACCGCATCGCTGCTGCCGTTGCAGGAGCCCTACTCGGAAGCGGGTTATGTGTACATCGATGAAGGCGCGGACCGGCTGTTGTCCACTTCTGTGTTGAACACGACCGGTCCCGATGCCATCGCGGACTGGGTGGTGCTCGAACTGCGCGACCCCGACGATCCTACGAAGATCCGCTATTCACGGCCAGCGCTTTTGCAACGCGACGGCGATGTGGTGGACCTCAACGGTACCAGCGGGCCACGCATCGGTCTGCCTGCCGGCAACTACCACGTGAGCATTTTGCACCGGAACCATCTCGGGGCGATGACGGCCGCGCCGGTGGCACTAAGCAACAGCATGAGCACGCTGGACCTCAGCGATCCGGCCACGCCCACGTGGGGGACCAATGCCCGATATGTGGTTTCGGGTAAAGCGCTGCTCTGGGCCGGCAATGCCAAGGCCGATGGTACCGTGCGTTATACCGGCCAGAACAACGACCGCGACCCCATCCTCGTGGTTGTAGGCAGCACCACGCCCAACGCCAACGTCGTGGGATACCGGCCGGAGGACCTCAACCTGGATGGCAACGTCAGGTACACCGGTGCCGGCAACGATAGGGATATCATCCTGATCAATGTGGGCAGCACCACGCCCAACAACTCACGCGTGCAGCAGGTGCCCTGATCGCATGGCTGCTGTTTCCAATACGGTGCTGGACGCATCGCGGATGACCGAAGGCTGGCGCGAAGCCTGGGCCCAACGTCCCTTTCGTATAGGCCTCCTCTGGGTCTTTTTGGTCGGGTTGCCGGTGGCCATCGGGTTGCCGTTCTTCTTCGGCCACATCGAGCTGGTTCCCGGTATACTCCTGAACGACCCCGTGCTGCGCGCCGTGGGACCGGTGAACGTGTCGTGGATCACCTTCGCCGTGCTGTACACCACCGTGGTGCTATCCGTAAGTTGGATCTCACGCCGACCTTGGCTGGTGCTGCGCGGGCTGCATGCCTATGTGGCCGTTTTGGTCATGCGGATGGTCACCATGAAAGCTTTTACGCTGGAACCCCCAGCCGACATCATTCCGCTGGTCGATCCGGTAACGTCCATCTTTTATCCGGGCGGTGTGCCGTTCTTGAAGGACCTCTTTTTCAGTGGTCACACGGCCACGCTCGCGCTCATGTTCTGCCTCGTGCATGGGGTGCCTGCGCGGCTGCTTACGGCCGTGGCCACGGCCGCAGTGGGCACACTGGTGCTAGTGCAGCACGTGCACTGGACCGTGGATGTGCTGGCCGCGCCCTTTTTCGTGTGGCTGGCCTGGGCGATGAGCCGACTTACGCTCCGCGCTTGCGGTGCGCCAGCCGCTTGATGTAAATGCTGCTGGCAATTGCCTCATTGAGGCCGGTGG
This sequence comes from Flavobacteriales bacterium, assembly GCA_046596155.1. Taxonomy (GTDB): domain Bacteria; phylum Bacteroidota; class Bacteroidia; order Flavobacteriales_F; family PHOS-HE28; genus PHOS-HE28. The sequence goes on from JBKJNF010000099.1 coordinate 2,362, forward strand.
GCAGCCAGCCCTGCACGCGACTCGTCACCACGTTCAACAGGCCGGGGATCACCTCGGCCCTTCCGCTTAACATGGCGGCTACCGAGGCCTTGGCGACCGGCTCGGGTGGCGTGCCGAACTTCTGTGCCAGATCATCCATGGCCTGCATGCCCGCACGTGCCGTGAAGCCCGTGTTCACGCTGCCCGGGCTCACGCACGTGACGCTGATCGGCGTGTGCTTCAGTTCGATGCGCAACGATCGCGACCAGCGCAGCACAAAGGCCTTGCTGCCGCTGTAGATGGCCATGCTGCCCAGGGCGTGGTGCGCCACCATGCTCGCAATGTTCAGGATGTAACCCCGCGGTGCTTTGCGCAGTAGCGGCAGCAGGCGGTGGGTGAGGGCCACGGGGATGTTCATGTTCAAGTGCATCATGCGCACCTGTTCATCCAGCGTCAGTTCATCGAACATGCCCCACAGGCCCTGTCCGGCGTTGTTCACCAAGCACGAGAGTGGCAATTGCTTCTCCTCGATGAAGTCGATAATGCGGTCCACCGCACCTTCGGCCAGCAGGTCCACCTCGATCACATGCGCTCGGCCACCGTTCCGCATGGCCGCCTCGGCGCACACCTGCTTCAAGGCATCGCCGCTGCGTGCGGTCACCACCACGCCAAAGCCCTGCCGGGCTAATTCGAGTGCCACGGCGGCACCAATGCCCTGGCTGGCCCCTGTCACTAGCGCGTATCCGCGATCGTTGTTCATGGGATGTATCGTTCCTCTATGGCCAGACCCGTCCCCAGGTCGATGCCGTGGATGTCCACGTACCGGATCTTCGGCCAGATCGCGCTTTCGTCCGCCTGGATCTCCACGTGGTGTAAGCGGGCATAACGGCCGTTGATCATCATGCGCGCTTCAGCCTGCCCGTTGGCACCCACCTCCACGCGGAAGGGATAGCGTGCGCTGGCCACAAAGGCCATTTTCGCCACGCCCTCTTCGGTGCCCCGGTGCTTCACGCCGTAGGCCAGGTTGGCCTCCAGCAGGCTGATCGCCTCGCGCTTGCCGCCTTCGGTATGGCGGATCCAGTTCACGTCCACCGGGTTCTTCGCGGCCAGCTGGCCCTGCTCGTTGAAGCGGGCCTCATAAACAATGGTGTTCGCGTTCTTGTTCCGTTGGATGTAGAACAGCAGGTTCTTGCTCGCCGGGGGCACCGGAAAGCTGTCGAACACGGAGGGGTCGCGCTGCTTGGGCTGCGCGGCGAGCACTAAGCTGCCTGCCACTGCAAGCATCAGGCAGATGCCGCGCAGCATCACTTCACCAGATGGCTGAAGCGATGGTAGAAAGGGGTTGGGCTGTTGGTGGTCTTGGGCGAGTAACTGCCCGCGATGATGGGGATGTACATCACGCGGCGACGGCTGGATTCACCGAGCAGTTTGCTCCGCTCCACGCGATGCCAGCACCGGCCATCGTGCACGGTAAGGTCGCCGGCCTTGATCTCAAAAGCCACTTCGCGTTCGTCCGGCTCGTTGTTCAAGAAGTTCGTTTTGCGGAACAGCATGTTCCACAAGTTCTGCTCGTGCGTGCCGGGCAACAATCGAAGACCGCCATTGCGAGGGTCCTGGTCATCCAAATGGATCCCTACGTTCAACATCGGCAGGATCTTCTTGCCCAAGAAGATGTCGCGCACACTGTCCGTGTGCCAGCCCATCTGCGTGAACTTGCTAGCGTCCGTATTCACATAGTGGTTCACCACCAGGCCGTCCTTTTCGTTGATGCCCAACCGGGCGTTCGGACCTACTAGGCCCAATAAGGTCTCGAATCGAGGGTCGCGCAGGAACTCGGCCAAGATGGGGCTGTGCTGGTTGGCAAAGGCGAACCGTTGTACGATGCGCTTGCCATCCACATCATTGCCCCACTTCACGGGGATGCCGTTGATCAACTTGGTGTCCTCAGTGATCCACTGGTCCTGTACCGCCTCGCAGGCCTTCCAAATGGCAGCGACCGTCTCCTTGCTGATGAAGCCCGGAAAATGAATGATGCCGTTCTTGTGGAAGAACTGCTTCTGGTCGGCCGTAAGTGTCAGGCCCAGGGGAGTACTTGCTTCAACGATCCTTGCCACCGGTGGTCTGTTAGGAGAGGCGAAAATAGTTCACTCCCACTATACGTAGCGTTAACATTTGTCAGTCCCTTGTCCACAGGCAGTTGTGCGCATCTTCGGGGTCTACCTTTGGGCACTTTGCAATCCATATGAACATCGTTGTTCTATCCCGCGATCCCAAGCTGTACAGCACGCGGCGGTTGGTCGAGGCCTGTCAGCAACGCGGGCATCAGGTGCGCGTGGTGGATCACGTCAAGTGCGATATCGTGATCGAGGAGAAGAACCCCCAGATATTTTACCGGGGCGAATTGCTCGAGGGCGTGGATGCTGTGATCCCCCGCATTGGCGCCAGTGTTACCTTCTACGGTACGGCCGTGGTGCGCCAGTTCGAAATGATGAAAGTGTTCACCACAACCGAGAGCCAGGCGTTGGTGCGCAGCCGCGATAAGCTGCGCAGTATGCAGATCCTCAGCCGGGCGGGAGTGGGCCTGCCCAAGACCGTTTTTACCAACTACAGCAAGGATGTGGCTGCCGTGGTGGACAGCGTTGGCGGGGCGCCCTGCATCATCAAGCTGCTCGAAGGCACCCAAGGCATCGGCGTGGTGCTGGCCGATACGCGCAAGAGCGCTATCGCGGTGATCGAGGCCTTCAACAGCCTGAAGGCACGGGTGATCGTGCAGGAATTCATTCAGGAGGCCCGCGGCGCCGATATCCGCGCCTTCGTGGTGCACGGCCGCGTGGTGGGGGCCATGAAAAGGGTGGGGAAGGAGGGCGAGTTCCGCAGCAACCTGCACCGCGGCGGCAAGGCCACCGTGATCGAGCTGAGCCGCGAAGAGGAAGTGGCCGCCTTGCTCGCCACCAAAGCCCTCGGCCTGGAGATCGCGGGGGTGGATATGCTCCAGAGCCACCGCGGACCGCTGATCCTGGAGGTGAACTCATCCCCCGGCCTCGAAGGCATCGAAACCGCCACCGGACACGATGTGGCCAGCGAGATCGTGCGCTTTATCGAGGGACAGGTGTGATAGGCCGCGTGGCTGAAAACTTGCGTTACCCGATACCCCCTGTGACCCCGGCCTAGGCTTGTCGGAGCGCCTGATCATCTGGTACCTGGAACACTGGCGGGAGCAGGGCGCCTTTGCGATGCTTGCTATGTTCGGCACTTCAAGCTGCGTCAAGAAGGTATTTGAGTCATCTCTGCAGCTGGAAATACATCCTTTAATAGATTTTCGATCGGGGAAGGTGAGATCTGCAAGGCACTTGAATAAGGATGATTCAGCAGAAGTAATAGAGAAAAGATCATTCCGAAGATCAATGCACTAATGATCGTAAATGTCTTTTGAGCTCGTCGATTTTGCATGTGCAATAAAAAATTTGAAAATAAAACGAAGATCGTGATCGAATAAACGGTTGTCCACAGTAGATCAGGAATAAATGGATTGCTATTTCTAAGATGTCTTAATCTTCTAAATCTGGCGAGTTCGTGCATATTATCAATAGCTTGTCGGAAAATTATTTCTTCCCTCGAATTTGTAGGTTCCATTCTGATAATATATCCGTATAATTCATTAAATGATATCCATGCTAAGTGACTTTCTTTCCTTTCGAGCATTTTGGGCCAACCGTCCTCCACGACCAATGTTGTGTAGTTGACGAGCAGTGATTGAATTTTTTGTTCCTTCGTTACATCAAAACCCCTACTATCTCGATATAAATTTCCCATTATGACCGCTTCGTATGCGGTGTTATTTCGTTGCGTTTCATAATCCTGCCACATGGAAATGACAATAAACGCCATAAGTACTGATAGCAAAGTGCTGCTTTGCCTTATTATTATGTTTGCAACAGCGTTGTCCTCTGTTGGAAGAATAAGTGAAGGAAAATATTTTCTCGTAAATGCTGATCCTAGAACAAAAACAAGAACTGTTATACCAATTACAAGTAATGTAAAAAGCCAAGCGTTCGTTTGATACATGTGCTGGATCATTTCAGTGCCGTTTTTTATTGGAGATCGATTAGCGAGCCACTTTCACATGGGTCATGTCCCTAGGCGGATGCCATTCTCGAATATACACAGATCTTGCTTTTCCGCCTTGGACGAAGGGGGAACGCAATGCGCCGAACGTCCAACCGGGCCATGCAATGCGAATTGAACGGCTGGGAGCTCCTCAAAGGGAGCCTGCATTGCTGTGCGATGAAGGAGGCCGGATCGTGTTCAGACGAATGCGAGCAGGAAGTGGTTTCTGCCATTGAATACTGCAGATTCTGCAAGGGTTACGCCTTTCAACAGCGCCACCAGCGGGGCCTGCGGGCTGATCACCTGCACGTCCTGGCCGTCCACCACGATGCGGCCGAGCCCAACGGCCACGTAGAACAGTCCGCTGTCCGTGCGCACCAGGGCGCCTTCGCCAATGCGTGCATGGGTCCGCGTTGGATCAATGCGGTCCAGCACATCCTGCATGGTCAGCAGGTTGCCCAGCGATACCTGCTGCTTCTCGATCTCCAACTGGGCCATGGCCCGGCCGGTCTCGTGCTTGTCGCCGGCGCTGCTCTTGGTGTCGCTTTGCGCTGAGGCGCGGGCGTCCGCTATGCCCGCTTCGACCTGTGCGATGCGCTCGCGCACCAGCGCCAGGCATTGGCGGTGTACGAGAGGTTTCAGGCCGACAAGCTCGTTCATGCGCTGGAGCGTGCCCTTCATCCCAGCATGTTCTTGTGGCTTACGTCCACCACGAAGCGCCCCGCCAGAAAGGTGCGGCCCAGCAGCACCTGGTATTTCATGTCGCTGCGGTCGAAGAGCGTGAAGGCCGTGCGCACGCTGTGCGATCCCAGTTGCACGCGCGTGTGGATGAGCCAGCGAGGACTGCTGACCCCGTTGCTGCTCTTCACCACCACCCGCTGGAATTTGCGGAAGACCATGGTAACGCTGCGGCCACCCATGCGGAAGCCCACCACCAGCTCCTTGCGGCCGTCCACCGCGCGGGTGCGCAGTTGCTGGTAGTGCAAAGCGCCGCGGAAAGCACCACTGTCCATCTTGGCTTCCACGCGCTCCACACCCAAGCCCGGAAGCCCGATGTGCTCGGTGCGGCCAATGGTGGTCTTCGCTCGCTTCGCCATGCGCTGCGAAGATGGGGAGGATGGAACGCAGATGACGCTGATCGTTGTGGTGGCCGCGCGCATGCGTTGGGATCGCAGATGGATGGGATGAAGGGGATGGACGCGGATATGGTAGTCCAGGAGAGCGTGATGGCCTCACACGGTAGCGCGGGTGCGTGGGGAGGCTTTCCAGCGGGTGGGGTAAATTGAGGGCTTGAGGGAAACTTGGTTATTCCCCTCCTACGCCGACGAAGGAGGCGTAAGGAGGGGTGCCCGAAGGGTGGGGTGGTCCCTCCGGTGGTTGATCGTCTTGGCCGCTTCAGAGTTACTTCACCACCCCCCGACACGTCGGGGCGAAGCGCCGGTCGGCTTCGGCGACATCCCCTCAAGAGGAGGGGAGAAACCTAGTTGTTTGAAACCTTGTTGTTTCCCCCTCCTGCGCCGACGAAGGAGGCGAAAGGAGGGGTGCCCGAAGGGTGGGGTGGTCCCGGCGCTAATTGCATGTCTTGCTTCCTCAGAGCTACTTCACCACCCCCCGACACGTCGGGGCGAAGCGCCGGTCGCCTT
>JBKJNF010000293.1:0-14717 GCA_046596155.1 Flavobacteriales bacterium
TTCTCCGCCAACGCTAATACCGCGGGCGATCTGGCTCACCTGCACACCCAGTTCCTTGATCTTGCGGTTGAGGTAGAAGCCGGTGGTATCGCCTTCCAACGTGGCGCCCAGCGCAAGTACCACCTCTCCCACTCCACCTCGGCCCAACCGCTCGAACAGCTGGCGAGTGTTGAGGTCCTCCGGGCCGAGGCCTTGCATGGGGTCGATCACCCCGCCCAGCACATGGTACAGCCCCTTGAACTGGCGCGTGTTCTCGATAGCCACCACGTCGCGGATGTCCTCCACCACGCACAGCACTGTGCGGTCGCGGCCTGGATTCTCACAAATGTCGCACACCGGCCGGTCGCTGATGTTGCAGCATTCGGAACAGTACCGCACTTCCTCCCGCAGGCGTCGCACCGCTTCTGAGAACCTGGCAACCTCGTGTGCCTCGCGGCGCAATAGATGCAGCGCCATGCGCATGGCCGTGCGACGACCGATGCCCGGTAACGTGGCCAGCTGGTCCACGGCATTTTCCAAAAGCTGGGAGGATAAGGCCATGCCGCAAAGATGCCATAGTTGGCGAGGTGCTGAGGAGGGTGAAGGGGCCAGTTCCCCAGGTTTGTTCGCGTATACAACTACCGCAGGCGCCGTGGCTCCGCCACGAATCGTCAAATTCGCACCCAACATGCGCACCATCCTCATCCTCGGCGCCGGGCGTTCGGCAACATCCCTGATCCACTACCTTATCTCCCACGCCGACCAGCAGGAGTGGCGGATAACGGTGGCCGAACGCGACCTAGCACATGCACGCCGCGTGGTACATGAGGGCATTGAAGTGGCCGACGCCGTGCAACTCGACGCCACCAACGCCGATGTCCGCGCTGCGTTGATCGCAAAACACGACCTGGTCATCAGTATGCTGCCGGCCTTCATGCACATGGACGTGCTAAAGGACTGTCTGCGCTTAAAGAAGCACATGATCACCCCAAGCTATGTGCCCGATGCACTTTGGCCATTGGATTCTGAGTTGAAGGCGGCCGGTTTGATCGTGCTGAACGAAATGGGGCTGGACCCAGGGATCGACCACATGAGCGCCATGCGCATACTCGACCGTATCCGCCGCGAGGGAGGACGCATGGACGCTTTCGAGAGCTACTGCGGCGGATTGGTCGCGCCGGAAAGCGATGACAACCCTTGGGGCTACAAGTTCAGCTGGAACCCACGCAACGTGATCCTCGCCGGGCAAGGGGGCGCGGCCAAGTACATCCAGGAAGGCAGCACGAAGTATATCCCCTACCACAAGCTCTACCAACGTACCGTGCAGGTGTCCGTGCCGGAATTCGGACAGTTCGAGGGCTATGCGAACCGTGACTCGTTGAAGTACCGGGTACACTACGGGTTGGACGAGATCCCAACGATGAAGCGGGGAACCCTGCGCAGGGCCGGTTATTGCGCGGCTTGGGACACCTTCGTGCAACTGGGCTGTACGGACGACACTTTTCCAATGGAGCTGGATGCCAAGTCCACATGGAGCGAGTATATCGATGCCTTTCTGCCACACGACACCATCCGCGGTACGCGTTTGAACCTGGCGTACAACCTGAACCTGAATCCCGAAGGTGAGGTGATGAAGAAGCTCGACTGGCTGGGCCTGTTCAGCGATGCACCCATCGGTGTACTGGGCCTTTCACCAGCTGCCACCCTCCAACATCTGCTTGAGCAAAAGTGGAAACTGGGAGAGGACGACAAGGACCTCGTGGTGATGTGGCACCGATTTCGTTACCAGGTAGAAGGTATTCACCAGGAGGTCCACGCATCGCTTGCCATGGTGGGCCAAGATCAACTGCACACGGCCATGGCACGCACCGTCGGACTGCCGATCGCCATGGCCTGCAAGCTCGTGCTGAACGGCAAGCTCACAGAACGCGGTGTGCTGCTGCCGCTGAAGCAGGCCATCTATGATCCGATCCTGGACGAGCTTGAAAAGCACGGCGTGGTGTTCCACGAGACGGAAGTAGAGGCCTAGTGGCCCGGCTCAGAACTTCAACATCAGCGCGCTGAGCAATGCGCGATAGGCGTCGCTGAAAACACCCGGCCTTAGTTCCACGACCAGTTCCTCGTCCTGCATTGCCACCTTTGAAGGGCTGAGTTCCAACAGAACCCGTTTGGGCGGGCGTGCTTCGAGGTAACAAAGGGTGCACTTTCGGACCAGGTGGAGATCAGCGCCCAAGGCAAGATCCAGCAATTCACCTTCCCGGTTCAACGGAATGATGCAGGCGAAGCGGCCGTCGCTGGCGATCAAGCGCACCACGGCATCGATAAGGTCCGCGAAAGTAAGCTCACCGGAATGCTTTGCCAGCCCCTTGCGCACATCGGGCGAGTCCATCTCTCCTGCATAGAACGGCGGATTGCACAGAACTAGGTCGTACTGCTCGGCGCTCTTCATGCGCCGGACATCCATGCGGTGCACCCGCATGCGCTCGCTCCATCGGCTGGTGCCCAAGTTCTCGGCCGCTTGCTCCGCAGAGGCATCATCGATCTCCACTGCATCGATCCACGCTGTGGGATTGCGCTGAGCAGCAATGAGCGAGAGAAGACCAGTGCCAGTTCCGATATCCAGGATGCGCCTCGCTCCTTCTACCGACGCCCACGCACCCAGCACCACGCCATCGGTGCCCACCTTCAACGCACACTTGTCCTGTTGGATGGTGAACTGCTTGAACTGGAAGAAGTTGTTGGGCATGTATTGGAAGTGCAAACCACTGCTCGATCAAAGATCGCTTCGTCGCAGAGCCTCCTCGCGAAAACTTCAGGGGTTGCGGTACAGGTCGATCAATCCTTCCGGCGTGCGGATCAGCAGTGAGCGCTCCTCGAGATCCATATCCACGATCATCTCATCCACCAGAGGCACCATCACCTCCTGTTCGCCATGGAGGATCACGAGCACCGGATTCTTCGGCGTGCCTTCGATCGCGGTCACTTCGCCCAGATCGCCGTGCTTCTCATCACGCACGATCAGGCCAATGAACTCCTCGGGATCCCAGCTTTCATCACTTGCATCGGACAAGTGCCCGGGGGGTGCATAGAGCTCGCGCCCCACCAACGTGGACGCCGTTTGCGGATCATCGAAATCATCAAACTTGATCAACACATCGCGGCCCTTCTCATACAGCTTGCTGAAGAAGAAGGGGATCTTCTGCCCTTCGATGTCCACAAAGAGCGAACCGGCATGCACAAGGTCATCGGCGTCCATGTCCTCCAGATGCACGGTCAACTCGCCGTGGTGTCCCCAAGGCTTGCCCAAACGGCCGATATGATGCAAGCTGTCGATATCCATACACGAACTGATATGGCGTGAAATTAGCGGATGCCCGGATGCACATCACACCATCGCCTATTTTGTGCGCCATGCGTCCATTCCTCCTGCTCGCTGCCGTGTTACTCTGCTGTGTGGCCCCGGCGCAGCAAGCAGCTGTACTGAACATCATTCCTGCACCTGCCCAAGTGATTGCAGACACCGGTCACTTCTCCTTCCGCTGCACCCGTGTGAAGGGTAGCGCTGCGGTGGCCGACCTTGTTGCGCTGCTCTCAGCGGAATTGGAGAAGGGCATTCGGCGGAACGATGGATGCGACAAGATCCTTCCGATCAACCTGTCCCTGGTGAAGCCCGATACAGTTGTTCCCGAGGAGATCTACTGGCTGAAGATCAACGAACATAGTATCGACCTGAGCGCAGCGAACGAAGCCGGCCTGTTCCGTGGAACGCGCACACTGGCGCAACTCGCCGATCAGGAGCTCAGCGGGACGCCCGTGCCCTGTGCCACCATCATTGACTTTCCACGTTTCGCATGGCGTGGCATGCACCTCGGTGTGTGTCGCCACTTCTTTCCTGTGGACTTCGTGAAGCAGTATATCGACCTGCTCGCACGGTACAAGATGAACCGCTTCCATTGGCACTTGACCGATGATCAGGGATGGCGCATCGAGATCAAGAAGTATCCGAAGTTGACCGAAGTGGGCGCATGGCGCAGCGGCAGCCAATACGGGCCATACAGCGATCGCACCTTTGACAGCACGCGCTACGGAGGCTTCTATACGCAGGAGCAGGTCCGCGAGGTGGTGGCCTACGCGACATCCCGCCACATTACTGTGGTGCCCGAGATCGAAATGCCGGGGCATGCCATGGCGGCGCTCACGGCCTATCCCGAACTCAGTTGCACTGGTGGTCCATTCGAGGTGCAGAAGGGATGGGGCGTATTCGATGATGTATACTGCACCAAGGACAGCGTGTTCGCCTTCGTACAGGACGTGCTAAGCGAAATGATGGACCTGTTCCCGAGCGAGTACATCCACATCGGAGGCGATGAGTGCCCGAAAGTCCGCTGGCAGTGCTGCCCTCAATGCAAGAAGCGCATGAAGGATGAGGGCCTGAAGGATGAACACGCGCTGCAGTCCTATTTCATCCAGCGGATCGAGAAATTCGTGAACGGAAAAGGACGCAAGATCATCGGCTGGGATGAGATCCTGGAGGGAGGTCTGGCCCCCAACGCAGCGGTGATGAGCTGGCGCGGCACTGAGGGCGGCATTACCGCAGCCAAGGACAAACACTTCGTGGTGATGACGCCCGGCACCCATTGCTACTTCGATCACTACCAAGGCGCTCCCGCCGTGGAGCCGCTCGCCATTGGGGGCTACACCACCGTGCAAAAGGTGTATGCCTATGAGCCCATTCCCGCAGAATTGACGGCCGAAGAAGGGCGCTACATCATGGGCGCCCAAGGCAATGTGTGGACCGAATACATAGCCACGACGGATCATGTGGAATACATGGCCATGCCGCGTATGGCAGCGCTGGCCGAGGTGCTCTGGAGCCCAAAGGACGCCCGAAACGAGCGGGAGTTCATCCGACGGCTTGAACAGGAAATGCCCGCACTGGACCGCCGTCATGTCAACTACAGCCGCAGTCTGTATAACGTGGAGTACTCTTTTTCAGGTAGCAAGGTACGCGGGAAGGTGATCATGGCATTGAAGACCACGCCGGGGCTTGGCGATGTGCATTACACCGTGGACGGCAGCGAGCCTACGGTCACATCGCCACAGTCCTCCACGCCCATTGAGCTGCTCAGCAGCACCACGGTGAAGGCGGCGCTTTTCCGGGACGGGCAGCCAATGAGCCGCACCACCACCCGCGCAGTACAATTCGACCAGGGCACGGGACGCAAGATCATCTGCGATCCATTGCCGAACCCGCGCTATGATACCGGCGGATCTTTCACCCTTGTGGATGGCGTGAGCGCAGGGGCGCGCCGCGTGAACAATGAGTGGCTGGGCTGGAACAACGATCGGGTGCGCATCACCGTGGACCTGGGCACGGAGTCGGCGTTGACCCATATGGGCATTGGCTCAATAGAGGAGCGTACGAGTTGGATCCACCTCCCGAAGGATGTTACCATCGCAATAAGCTCGGATGGCACAACGTGGTCCGACGTAGCGCAAGTGGTCCCCTCACCGGATGCCGATGGACGGACGGAGCTGGGCGTCGATCGGAACGTAAGGGCCCGGTTCGTGCGCTTCACCGTATTGAGTCACGGCCCGATCGAAGCTGGATGGCCGGGTGCGGGCAGCATGCCTTGGTACTTTCTGGACGAGATCCACCTGCGTTGATCACCTGAAATGCAAAAGCCCCCCGACCAGGTCGGAGGGCTTCGCGAACATTCAGTTGTGATTACTCAGCAGCAGGGGCTTCGCTTTCAGCAGGAGCCTCAGCAGCAGCAGGCTCTTCGGATGCAGGAGCCTCTTCAGCAGCAGGAGCCACGTAAGCGGCAGCACTGGCCGCAGCCAACTTGGCGCTCAGCTTGGCCGCCATTTCCTCGGCCTTTTTCTTCTCGGAAGCAATGCGGTCCGCCATGGCCTTCTCGGCGGTCTGCCCGATGCTGCTGCGCTTGGCTTCGATCTTCGTGTTCTTCTCGTTCATCCAGATTTCGAAGCGGCGATCGGCCTCTTCCGTGGTGAACGCACCCTTTTTCACACCGTTGGCCAAGTGATTCTTGTACACCACACCAGTGTAGCTCAGGATGGCACGGCAGGTGTCGCTGGGCTGTGCGCCCTTCTGCAACCAATCTAGCGCCTTGTCGCGGTCTACTTCGATGGATGCGGGAACTTTTCCGGGATCGTAAGCACCGATCCTCTCGATATACTTACCGTCACGGGGTGAACGTTGATCAGCCACTACGATGTGGTAGTACGGCTGGCCTTTTTTGCCTTTTCTCTGAAGGCGGATGCGAGTTGGCATGTCGCGGTTTGTTGGTTGGTTTCCGGCGTTCCTTTTCCCCTGAGCGAATGCCAAGGCGGATGTAAGGGGCCGCGAATATCGGAATAATATGGCTTGGATGGAGTCTGGGGAAGGTGGAGGCGGGTTGTGGGGCCGCATCTACCCCTTGGCGCCAAACAGATGCATGTACATACATTCGTCCTACAGGACTTGCCATGATAGACATCCGATCATCGTATAACACGTGCTTGTACCATTCCAGTGCCGCCCTGCACCGAACGCTGGCCCGGATGGCATTGGAGCACTTCCGTCCGCTCGACATCTCCCCCACCCAAGGCTTCATCCTCATGACCCTGAAGAGCGCCCCTGGCATCATCGTGCGCGATCTGGCCTTGGTCCACCAGCTGGACGCCACCACCATCAGCCGTACGTTGGACAGCATGGAGGCTAAACGGCTGGTGAAGCGGGACGGAACAGGCCGGGAGGTGCGTGTGTTCATCACCACAAAGGGATTGACGTTGGAAACCGATGCCCAAGCTGCCTGGCAGCGTTTACGGCTCAGGTACAACGATCTCTTGGGTGAACCCCAAGCCCATGAAATGGCCGATTCCCTTGCAAGATCTAAAGGCATTCTTGAGGGTGAGGAATGAACAAATAAAATGGACCAGATCAGTTGTATATCCTTGATGAACAAGTTTTTACATACACATGTATGTACATGCATCTATTGTGGAGGAGGTCGCTGACACGCCTCGACATGACGCACATCCACCCTGCCCCGCATCTGCCTCCAAGCGCTCCCTGATCGCCCTCCTACTCCGCGTGCTCTTCTCCCAGCGAGCCGAAGCCTAATTCGGCAAATGGGTACTTAAGTTGTTGTACAGCAGCACAATGTTGGCAACGAACTAGGACACAGCCTACATCACCACTTACCGTAATGTAAGAACCTCAACATCAACGCAGGCACCAGTTATCGATCGGCTTTGGTGGACATAAACAGACACCGCTGGCCATTCGGTGAGCTTTGCAAAATGCGCAGCCGCAAATTGATGGCATCGGCGAATTATGATCTGAACTAGAGGCGACGCTCCGGTAAGGTGGCTGCCACCGCAGGTGGAATGGCAGAAGCGAAGTGCGGGCACTTGGGTAGCGGGCGCAGCGTTCTGGCACACACGGCTGGAGGCCGACAGCAGCGTGGCATTCCTCCCTTCCGCACTTGTGCAGGGTGCACACCGCCTGTTGATCGGCGCGACCTTCGGGTACGCACACCTTCGTGTTTTGGCCCACAGGCTTCCTCCACGCTTCCATGCATTGGATGGTCGCAACGAACGGATCAGCAACAAAGGCGCCTCCAGCCTACCGGAAATGAAGGTGGATGTCGGCTATAACGGCCATCACTGGTATACCGTCTCATCATCGGCTGCTTCCTTAACGCGGATGATGGCAAGCATGATGTCAGGCTTGGTTCATTGTATGGAAGCGTGCGATCCGCGATCGGCATGCGATCCGGACGGCGGAACATCCGTGGCGTGGACAAACTCGGGCTCTGACGGAACGTTCCGTTCTATGACAGAGCACCTGCGGCGCCGCGTACCTTTTGCGCCCATGTTCAAGCGTCTCCTCTTCATCCTCCTGATCCCGATCCAGTTCGCTGACGCGCAACCGTTGCATGGTGCGCGGCACTTCACGCGGGCCGATACACTACGAGGCTCCATCGGACCAGAGCGGGCGTGGTTCGATGTGACACATTATGACGTCAACGTGCGCCCCGATTACGACACACGCTCAATTCTTGGCAGAACGACGATCAGCTTTGTCGCGGTGGACAGCGGGCGGATGATGCAAGTGGATCTCCAAGAACCGATGATCGTGGATTCCGTGAGCACGGATGTAAGCGAATACCGGGACCATGCGTTCACCATCGCGGAAAAGCGTATTGCATCTATTCGGGAGGGGAATATCGTCCATATCGAACTGCCCGCCACGCTGAAAAAGGGCGAGGCGAGCACCATCACGATCCGCTACCACGGGATTCCCCGGGCCGCGAAAATGCCGCCTTGGGATGGCGGATGGATATGGAAAACGGATGATGCCGGCAACCCCTGGATGAGCGTGGCCTGCCAAGGACTTGGCGCCAGCGTTTGGTATCCATGCAAAGATCACCAAAGCGATGAGCCGGATGACGGGGCCGTGCTGCACATCACCGTGCCGGACACGCTGCAAGCCATCGGCAATGGTCGGTTACGCGACACCATCCGGAACATGGACGGCACCACTACCTGGACCTGGGTAGTGACCCACCCCATCAATACATACAACCTGGTACCGTACATCGGTAGGTACGCCCACCTTGGCGAAGTGTACGCCGGCGCCAAAGGTCCCCTGGACTGCGACTACTGGGTGTTGACGGCACACGCGTCGAAGGCACGGGAACAGTTCGAACAGGTGCCATCCATGTTGAACTGCTTCGAGGCGAACTTCGGTCCCTACCCGTTCTACGAGGACAGCTATAAGCTTGTGGAAGCTCCGCATCTGGGCATGGAGCATCAGAGCGCGGTGGCCTATGGCAATGGATTCCAGAACGGCTATCTTGGGGTGGACCTGAGTGCCAGTGGCTGGGGGTTGAAATGGGATTACATCATCATCCACGAGAGCGGGCATGAGTGGTTCGGCAACAGTATCACCACCGCCGACATCGCCGACATGTGGGTGCACGAAGGCTTCACCGATTACGCCGAGACCATCTATACCCAATGCTTGTTCGGCGAAGAAGCCGGGAACGACTACGTGGTGGGGCTGCGGAAGAAGGTCGCGAACGATAAGCCCATCATTGGTCCGTATGGCGTGAATCAGGAAGGTAGTGTGGATATGTACTACAAAGGCGCCAACATGCTGCACACCATCCGCCACATCATCGGCGACAGCACGTTCAAGGCGATGTTGTTGGAGATGAACCGGCGCTTTTTTCACCGTGTGACTTCCAGCGCAGAGGTGGAAACGTTCATCAACACATTCGCGAAGCGCGATCTCAGCAAGGTGTTCGATCAGTATCTCCGGACCACGAAGGTGCCGGTATTGGAATGGACCGTGCGAAAAGGGAACCTGTTCGTCCGATGGGCGAATTGTGTCGATGGTCTGTCTATGCCGGTGAGCATACTGGTCAACGGTGAGGATCGTATGATCCAAGTCGGTACACAATGGTCATGGCCGGCCCATGGCATGAAGAAAGTGCAGCTCACGGTGGACAGGAATTGGTACGTGACCAGCCATTATGCCGGCAAGCATGCCATTACTAAGCAGGAGGTCGGTGATCTGAGATCCAAGGTCAAGGCCTGGGTTCCCAGTTTCTGAATCAGTCGAGCTTGACCCATGAAGATCCAGCACCTCGCCCTCCTCACCTCCGGTGGTGACGCACCCGGAATGAACGCCGCGATCCGCGCAGTGGTGCGCACGGCAAGCTTTCACGGCATTCGTTGCACCGGCGTGATGGATGGATTTGACGGACTGGTGAACGGACATTTCCTAGAGCTCGGTCCGCGTGATGTTGGCAACATCGTGCAACGCGGTGGCACCATGCTGCGCAGTGCACGCAGTGAGGTGTTCCGCACCCAGGAAGGTCGAGCGACCGCCGCGAAGAACCTGCGCGATGCAGAGATCGACGCGTTGATCTGCATCGGGGGTGGCGGCACCCAGAGCGGTGCGCATGAACTTGTCATAGAGCAGGGCGTACGCGTGATCGGCATCGCCAGCACCATCGATAATGATCTGGGTGGAAGTGATCGCACGATCGGATTTGATACGGCCAGTAACACGGCACTGGAAGCGATCGACCGCTTGCGCGACACAGCATCGAGCTATGGCCGCATCTTCTTCGTGGAGGTGATGGGTCGCGACACGGGATTCATCGCTTTACACACCGGCATTGCCGCCGGGGCCGAGCATGTGATGCTGCCGGAACGCAACGAGAACGTGGATGACCTTGTGCGTGTGCTGGAGAACCGGTCGAAGGACAAGAGCAGCAGCATTGTGGTGGTGGCCGAAGGCGATCGCGAAGGAGGCGCGTTCAAACTGGCGGAGGTCGTGAAGAAGCGATGCCCGCAGTTCGATATCCGCGTAAGCGTGCTGGGCCACCTGCAACGCGGTGGCAATCCCACAATGTCCGACCGCCTGCTGGCCGCGCGACTTGGCGCGGCAGCCGTGGAAGGGCTGATCGCTGGCAAGCAGGGATGCGTTACCGGCATCATCCAAGGCCAGGTGAGCTACACGCCGTATGCCGAAGCCTTGGCACAGTGCAAAACATTCGAGCCCGACCTGTTCCGCATCCTGCAGATGCTCGCCACCTGAGCGTATCGTAAGTTCGTGATCATGCTGCTACGCCCGTTCCTTCTGGCCTTCGTCCTCTCCAGTTGCACAACAGGGACCACCCACGCGGCCACCATTGACGTTTCCTATAACCTGGTACCGTTGAACGCGCAATTGGCCATTGACCAAGCTGCTTCGATCTGGGAGGGTATCCTTGTTTCGGATGTGCCCATCAAGGTTCTGGTGTCATGGGCACCGCTCGGCACAGCCTCACTCGGCATCACCTTTCCCAATGGCCGCAAGGATTTCGTTGGTGCGCCCGTGCCACAGACATGGTACGCCACGGCGCTCGCCAACGCGATGACCGGTACGGAATTGGATCCGGGCGAGAACGACTTCGAGATCTATCTCAGCTCATCGGCGAACTGGTATTTCGGCACGGATGCCAACCCTGGAGCAGGTCAGTATGACCTTGTATCCGTCGCGCTACACGAAATGGGCCACGGCCTGGGCTTCGTGGGCCTTAGCAAAAAAGTCGGAAGTGCAGGGTCCTTTGGTCTTCTGCTGGCTTCGGACTTCTCTCCGTTGATCACGACCTTCCCGTGGCCCCAACTGGACACGCTACCCGGCATCTTCGATCGGTTCCTGCAGGCACAATCACTTCAACTGTTGACGGATGTCGCCAACCCTTCCGATGGATTGGGATCCTTGCTGACGAGCAATCAGGTCCGGTGGAGTGGTGCCTTCGGGCTGGCAGCGAGCGGCGGTGCTCCGATCCGCATCTATTCTCCGGGCACCTTCGCACTCGGAAGTAGTTGCCTGCATCTGAATGAGAGCACCTATCCCACCGGTAACGCCAACGAACTGATGACGCCCTTCAGCGCTGCCGGAGTAGCGAACCATTGGCCAGGTCCCATCTGCATAGGCATTCTGCATGACATTGGCTGGACCGTTGCGCCAGATGTGGGGATCGGAGCACCAGATGTTTCCATGGCACACCTACTGTGTTATCCGAACCCGTCCAGCGATGAGATCTCCTTGGAACTACCGACATCGTGGCCTTTGGAGGCGGTAATGGTGCTGGATGCGTTCGGCCGGATCGTCATCTCCGCCAGTGGAACACCGTACCTGAACATTGCCGACCTGTCCAGCGGGACGTACTTGGTCTCCGCAAAGACGGACCTTGGGACGGTTCGCGGACAGTTCATCAAAGAGTAGCGGCACTGCTACAATGCTTAGCGAGGAGGGTCGCAGAGCTCAGGAAGGACGATCAATGTGATCATTTGGGCGGTTGACGTGTTGGATGATCTGACCCATGACCTTGATCGCATTGTGCTCATAGCGTTGGTAAATGGCTATATCTCCCAACGCAGCTATCAGCAGGAGGCCACAGAAAAACCCACTGAATTTGCGCACCTCCGCTATGAGACGAAGACGCTGCATGCGTGAAGTCCGTTCTCCGATCCTGGAAGTTCCCCTGTTCCCGTAATGATCTAGTTATTGGGCCGTTCAACCATCGAACACCTGCCAAATGTTTCGCTCTTCCAACGCCACATCGGCCGCATTAGCTTGGCTCAACGATCTTCTTGGATCATATTACCAGGACCGTGTTCAGGATGAGTGCTGATCAACGGGCGACCTTTGGTGGCCATGAGATCCACACATCAATACGTCACTGACCTCGATTGGACAGCTGCCACGAGCGAAGGAACGCTGTCGTACGAGAGCTTTTCGCGCCAGCATACGATCCGTATCGCCGGCAAGCCCGACCTGGTGTGCACCTCCGACCCCTCCTTCCGCGGGGATGTGACGAAACACAACCCGGAGGACCTCCTACTATCAGCGATCTCGGGCTGCCATATGCTCACTTACTTGGCCCTGTGCGCACGTAAGCGCATCGTGGTGCTCAGCTACAAGGACCGCGCAACAGGCACCATGGCGGTGGAAGCGAACGGTGCTGGGCGTTTCACTGAAGTAGTGCTGCACCCCGAGGTGGTGGTGGCCGAAGCCTCGATGATCGAGATCGCCAGAACACTCCATGACCCAGCACACAAATACTGCTTCATTGCGAACTCCGTGAACTTCACCGTGACGCATGAGCCTGAGGTACGCGTTACTGGATCTTGACCTGATCTCAGCCTATCGCCTTTGCCAGAGCCGACGAGGCTGAGGCACGCACCGTGTTCCGCACCACGGGCGACCAACCAAGTAGCAGCCCACTGACCCCCAGCGCTTGCCGGCTCCAACGCCAAAAATCGAAATGATCACGCTGCCGATAAATGAGCCCGTCGCGGAAGCCAAATTCGCTGCGGATGATGTTATGCACAGGGCGGCCGGTCCTGCTGAACGTGTACCGGGCCTCCCATACACAACTGCCGTTATCCGGGGATTCCTCTAACACCCTGAACGTGACACGGAGGTCCGTACCGGAGCTCAGTAGCATCTTCCACATGGCGCGCACCTCCTTCGCACCAAGGTCGCCAAAGACCGGATCGCTGAAACTGGCCTCCTCCGAATAACACGCACCCATCGTCGACCAGTCCCGCTGGGCGAAGGCCGTGTAGAAGTGATCGAGTTTCCGCATACGAACCAGTTAAGGGATCAGCTCAAGCATTCATGGCCTTGAGCGAATTGCGCAGCAAGTCTGATCAGCGGAACTTCCGATCGCCCTCCTTGATCGGCAGGTCGTTGATGCTCGCGAAGCGCTTGCGCATGTAACCGAGCTCATCGAACTCCCAGTTCTCGTTGCCATAGCTGCGGAACCAGTTGCCTGCATCATCATGCCATTCATACTCGAAACGCACGGCGATGCGGTTGTCCGTGTGCGCCCAGTACTCCTTCTTCAATCTATAGTCCATTTCCTTCACCCACTTGCGATCCAGGAAAGCGATGATCTCCTCGCGGCCATGGATGAACTCGTTGCGGTTGCGCCATTCACTATCCGGTGTATAGGCTTTCGCAACTCGCTGTGGGTCCTTGCTGTTCCAAGCATCCTCGGCCATTTGGATCTTCTGGCGGGCGGTCTCCTCGGTAAATGGTGGCAGGGGTGTACGGGGTTCCATAGGGTGAAGATGCGATGGAATGATGGACGCAGGAACTTCCACACCCGCAGGAGGCTACCTAACCTTCCCAGCTTGCACGTGTTCAATGGGTCCAGAGGCTTTGGCGCAATGTGGAAAACTGATCCACGTTCCTCCTTTTCACGCAGGTAGCTTCGCCATCCCGAACATGCAGTTCTCGCACCTCCACGTCCACACCCAATTCTCGTTGCTCGACGGCGCTGCGAGCATTCCCGCACTCTACAAGAAGGCCGTGAGTGATGGCCAGCCCGCGTTGGCGATCACCGACCATGGCAACATGTTCGGCGCCTTCAAGTTCGTGGCCGAGGCGGGTAAGCACAAGAATGAGGACGGCACACCCAAGGTGAAGCCCATTGTGGGCTGCGAGTTCTATCTCGTGGCCGACCGGCTCAAGAAACAGTTCACCCGCGAGGAGAAGGACCAACGCTTCCACCAACTGCTGCTCGCGAAGAACGCCACGGGCTATCAGAACCTCAGCAAGCTCTGTTCACTTGGGTTCATCGATGGATACTACAGCAAGTATCCGCGCATCGACAAGGAGCTGATCCTGAAGTATCACGAAGGCTTGATCGCCACCTCATGTTGTCTGGCCGCAAGCGTGCCACGCACCATCCTGCGCAAGGGCGAAGAAGCGGGCGAAGTAGAGTTCAAATGGTGGCTCGATCTCTTCGGTGATGACTACTACATCGAGCTTCAACGGCATGGCATCGCGGATCAGGACAAGGTGAACGCGGTGCTGCTGAAGTTCGCCGCGAAGTACAACGTGCCCATCATTGCCAGCAACGACAGCCACTATGTGGATCAGGCGGATAGCAACGCCCACGACATCCTGCTCTGCATCAACACCGGCGAAAAGCAAAGCACACCCAGCGCCAAGGACTTCGACGATGAGGAGAGCAAGCCGAAAGGCACGCGCTTCGCCTTTGCCAACGATGAGTTCTTCTTCAAGACCCAGGCCCAGATGGCGGCCACCTTCCACGACCTGCCGCAGGCGCTGGACAACACGAACCTGATCGTGGACAAGGTCGAACAGCTCAAACTGAAGCGCGACATCCTGCTGCCCAATTACCAGATCCCCGAAG
>JBKJNF010000310.1:0-6893 GCA_046596155.1 Flavobacteriales bacterium
TGCTGCAACTTGCGCTGCAACCATTTCCATCGGTGTAGTTGTAGGTAACGGTCTGTGTTCCTACGCTCGGATCAAAGCTGTTGCCGGTAACACCGGTACCGGTCCACGTTCCACCAGCAGGCGAACCACCGAGGGTGATGTCAGCAGCATCCGTGCAAACAGGTTCGTAGGAACCGCAGGTCACCAGGGGCAGCGGATTTACGTTGATGGTGGTGCTGCAACTTGCGCTGCAACCATTTCCATCGGTGTAGTTGTAGGTGATCAGGTGAGCACCATTGCCGGAGCTTGGATCGAAGTTGCCACCGCTCACACCCACACCGCTATACGTTCCGCCAGTTGGCGTTGCACCGCTTAGCGCGAAGATGGCCGCGTTGCTGCACACACTGAAGTCGCTCGGGCACACGATCGTCGGAGCCGCGTTCACCGTGATGGTGAAGGTGCAGGACGTGTTCGTGCAACCGTTGCCATCGCTGTAGCTGTAGGTGATCAGGTGGGCACCGTTGCCGGAGCTTGGATCGAAGTTGCCACCGCTCACCCCCGTGCCACTGTATGTTCCACCGGTCGGCGTTGCACCGCTCAGGGCGAAGATGGCCGCGTTGCTGCACACACTGAAGTCGCTCGGGCACACGATCGTGGGCAGCGGGTTCACTACCACGTTCACCGTTCCGCCGAAGCTGGTTCCCGTGCAGTTCGCATCGCTCACCGACGTAATGGCGTAGGATCCTGCCGCTGCGTTAGTGATCGTTACAGGACTTGTGCTGGTGCTGAAGTTGCCGGCACCAACGCCCGAGCGTGTGTAGTTCCACGGACCCGTGCCCGTGAAGGTGAACACCACGTTGGGCAGCGGTTGACCCGCGCACACTGTACCGCCACCAGTGGTGGTAGCTGTGGGCAGTGGGTTCTCCACCACGTTCACGGTACCGCCGAAGCTGGTTCCCGTGCAGTTCGCATCGCTCACCGCCGTGATGGCGTACGAGCCTGCCGCTGCGTTGGTGATGGTTACAGGACTTGTGCTGGTGCTGAAGTTACCGGCACCAACGCCTGAGCGTGTGTAGTTCCATGGACCCGTGCCTGTGAACGTGAACACCACGTTGGGCAGTGCTTGACCCGCGCACACTGTACCGCCACCAGTGGTGGTAGCTATGGGCAGCGGGTTCACCGTAACCTGGCGACTGGCCGTGTTCGAGCATCCTTGGCTGCTGTAGGTAACCGTGTATGTCGTGGTGCTGGAAGGCGATACCGTGATCGCCGGCGTAGTGGCACCACCCGGGCTCCAGGCGTAGCTGCTCGTAGGAATGGCGTTCACGAACGTCTGTGCGATCACCGTCGCTTGTGCATCGTTGATCAGCGCACCTGCGGCACCCGCATAGAGCAGGTAGTAGAAGCGCGTTACGCCGGTGAGGCCAAGGATGTTGTGCTGGTCGTCATCCGTGGTGGTGCCCATGGTCTGTGACGCTGTGTTGGGCGTGGGGATCAGGAACAAATGGTTCACCGACGGATCCCCCGCTCCGTAAACGCGTTTGACGAACGCTGTGTAGGTGATGCCGTTCGCACTCACCGTAAAGCTCGAAAGCTGCTGTGTGCCCGTGCCATCCGCGCCGAGGTTCCCAGTAATGCTTATGGAAGACAACCCATTGATGTCACCCGCCCATACGAACACCGCGGCGGACGAACCACAAACGTTGGTTCCCAGAAGACGTGTGAAGTACTTGCCGCCGGTCCCGAGGCCGGCATTGCTCACGATGGTGTTGTCCGAATAAGGGAGTGCTGCACCGAGGCTCGTGTTCAGCTGGTTGCCGCCATCGTACATATCGCTGCAACCATCCAAAATGGTCGTGCCGGTAACACCATCGGTGAAACCGCTCGGCGTGGGAATGGATGCCACGATCGCGGCGCTGTTCGCGTTGATCCCGTTCAGAACGAAGGCCAGTGAATTGTCAGGTGTTCCCGCAGCCGTCAGTGTCGCGCTCTGTCCATTGCATATTGCGGAGGTAGGCGGGGTGATGCTCACGGTGGGCAGTGCCTTCACCACAACGGTCACACTGGCACAGGTGGTCGTATTGCATTGGCCACTGTAGCGCACGAAATAGGTGGTGGTGCTGGCGGGCGATACGCTGATCGATGCCCCGGTGCCCGCAGCAGTGCCGCCGCAAGACCCGGTGAACCATTGGACTGTCGCTCCCGTGCCCACGGTACCCCCCGTTGCTGTGAGCGTTGTGCTGCCACCAGCGCAGATCAAGGTCGTGCCTGTGATGCCCGTGGGTGCTACCGAACTTGTTGCGGGGGTGGACGTGACGTTAAGTTGGAGGTTGCCCGTGGCGCTACTGGAGAAGTAACTGCCGACAGAGATGTAGTAGGTGGTGCCCGCGACCGAGGTCCAACTCACCCCCGCAAAGTTGCTGGTACAACCTGCGCCATTGTCATCGTTGCAGGCCACTTGCGTCCAGGGACCACTACATCCACCGGTGCTGGTGTATACCGAGATCTCATCATCGAAGTTGGTACCGCCCGTGCACGTGATCGCCGTCATCGTACCGCAGATACCGGTCACTGTCCACCAAACGTTCTTGTAAGGTCCATCGCAAGAGCTGGTAGGTGAATCGTCCGTGGCCAACGCGTTGCTGATCACCGCACTGGTATAGGGTAGGGATGCGATGGAGATGGCATTGGCGCAGTTATCATTCGCGGGCGCACCGACGGCCGTGGTGAAGCTCCAATTGGTGCAGCCGGTGGCGGGTCCCACGGCGTTGCGCGGCACGATGCGCCAGTAGTAGAGCGTGCTACCGGAAAGCGCACCCGTTGCGTACGTTGTCCCTGCTTGGTTGGAAGAAACCAGCGTTGGTGCCGGCGTGGTGGTGCCGAAGTACACATCATATCCCGTGGCAGTGGCAACGGAGGGCCAGCTCAATGTGGTTCCGGTCGCAGCGACTCCGGCGGCCCCATCCGTAGGGGAGGTCGGTGAGCCCGCACAAGCGGGAGCCGAAACGCAGGTTAATGCTAGGCTGAACGCCAGATCAGAACTGAAGCCATACACCTTGATGTAATACACCGTTGCATTCACACTGACCCAGGAAAAACTCGCGGATGTGCCTGTGCATGCGGGGCCGTTATCATCGGTGCCGCCAATGCAGGTCAAAGAGGTGCATGTGCCGGAGTAAACAGAGATCTTACTGTCCCAACTCGTCGCGCACAAACTCGCCGTCATGGTCGCACCCGTACCGGTAATTGAGTACCACACTCCTGGCTGGACCTGTGAGACCCCGCACGTGGTCGTACCTTCATTGGCGCCGGTTGTAGTGGCGTTCACGGTCGTTCCGGCCGTTGTGGAACCGCAGGCGATCACCGTGGCATTGCATACCAGATCGTTCGCTGGCGCGGCGGCAGCCGTGGTAAATGACCAGTTGGTGCAACCTGTGGCGGGGCCTGATGCATTGCGCGGAACGATCCGCCAGTAGTAGATGGTACTGCCGGACATCGCACCTGTGGCATAGGTCGTTCCAGCTTGGTTGGAGGAGACCAGCGTTGGGGCAGGGTTGGTCGTACCGAAGTACACGTCATACCCGGTGGCATTGGTCACGGAGGGCCAACTCAATGTGGTTCCGGAGGCCGTAATTCCTGTGGCACCGTTCGTCGGGGCCGTGGGTGCGCCCGCACAAGCGGGGGGAGCGGCACAGGTGAGCCCCAGCGTGAAATCGCTGTTGATGCTGAAGCCATAGACCTTGATGAAGTAGGTGGTCGCCGATACGCTGGTCCACGAAAAGCTCGCGCTTGTACCTGTGCATGCCGGGCCATTGTCGTCGACGCCGCCAATGCAGGTCAACGCTGTGCATGTGGAGCCGGAGTAAACCGAGATCTTGCTGTCCCATGCTGTAGCGCACAGGCTGGCGGTCATGGTGGATCCATCACCGACAACGGAATACCAGACCCCGGGTTGCGACTGTGATACTCCGCAGGTGGTCACACCTTCGAAGGTGCCAGCGGTAGTGGCGCTCGTGGTGTTGGTGGTTCCGATGCGGGTCGTCCCACAGGTGATGGGGGTAGCGCTACAGGCCAGATCATTGGGCAGGAAACTGTACATCCGGCCCGAGCCAGGCCACACGGTGTTCGCATCGTTAGCGCTGGAGTTGCTCGCGCTCGGTGTACTTGTGGTGGTCACAGAAATATAGTTGGTGGCGGTCACACCACCGATGCCGACAGAGGCACTGGGCATCACGCCCCCCGTACCGTAGCGGAATTCGATGAGGCCGGTCTGATAGAGCCATACTTGATAGGTCTGTGTGAATGTTCCCGTGCCGGAACCCATGATGGTCTTCCATTGCACCTTCCTGATCAGGCTTGGGCTCGTGCCGGTCAGAACCGTGATCACTCCACCCGTTCCTGTATTCTGGTCATCGAACAAGGGCATGATCTTCGGCTGGTCGGCCGCGCCGGTAATGCTGTTTCCAAAGGCTGTGCTCACACCTGTCGCCCCCAACCGCATAAGGCCGTTCGCGTTCACGGAGAACTGCGTGTAGGTCACGCCTTCATACACGAAGTTGAACCCGATGCCCGTTACCGCGGATGCCGGCGAGTCATCTACACTGGTGCCGATCAAGCTCGCCGACCCGGTCATCGCATCGAGTGTCGCACCCGTGGATGTGCTGAAGGCGTAGTTGTTCGCCGTTTGGGCCGTGGCCGTGTTGCCTATAAAGGCGCAACAAGCGATCACACCGATCGCCTTGGACAAAAGACGTAAAGTCCTGCTCATACGAAGGTTGGTTTTTGGGTCAGTAATACCAGAATCCGAGCAACCGGGGTTTGGTCCCACGCAATTTATGAGGCTGACCCAAATTAGCAAGCTCAGTTCGCAAATTTCCAAGGCGAATGGAGCATTGAGCCCGACCAATGGAGATCACGTGCTCGAGCTGATCCAGCCCTATGCAGGGGCTGAGGACCGGTACGCTCCGAGTGTTAAGGTGGAATTCCCTGAGTTCGTCACATCATCCAGAACGGTCTTCCCGTTGCGGTCATCGGCGTTGTAGTACAGGAGGTAGAACGCAAAAAGCCCCCCGACTTCCCGGTCGTTGAACCGGGAACTGTCGGGGGGCTTTTTGCAAAGGTTGATACCGCTTACTCCACCACCAGGCGCTTGGTGAACACGTTGCCATCGGCGGTCACGTTCACGATGTACACACCGCGGGCAATGTCGTTGCTCAGGTCCAGTGACTCGTTCAGCACACCGGCGCCGGCCACCAGTGTGGCGGTCTGCACCTTCGCGCCCATCAGGTCGTAGATGTCCACCGTCACCAACTCGATGCCCTCGCTCAAGCCCTCCAGGTGCAGGTACACGCGACCTTCCCCGTTCGGGTTGGGCCACATCTGCAGGCCAGCACCTTCTGCCGCAGCCTCCATGCCATGGCCTGGGTTCTCTGGACCTGTGGCGGTGCTGATGTTGCAAGCTGCCGCGAACGGACAGTAGTTCACGCCGAGGTCGAAGCTGGGCCGCACACGTACCGAGTACGTGCTGTTGTACTGCAGGGGCAGCGTGTACCACACTGTTAGGTTCAGGCTGCTGGTCGGTGTGGTGATCCGGCGGTTGTAGCCCGTCTTCGTGAATTCCCACTGGTACTTGTTCGCCGCTGCTACTGGCACTGCGTACAGTGTGCGCGATCCGTTGAGCAGGACACCCGTTAGACCGCATGAGAAGTGCGGATCGTTGATATCGCTGATCAGCTGCGTGGTGGGGCAGTTCGTGGACAGGTCCACCTTGATCCGGCAGGCCGGGCCGAAGTTGGTGTACACGTTCGCCACCAACGAGCGGATGCGCACGTTCAACAAGGCATCGTACGGGATCGGATTCGTGGACAGCTGGTTCAGGCGCAGGAAGCTGCAACGTGCAGGACCCGTTGGGAAGATCGTACTGGCCGTGGCATGTGTTATGGTAACGCGACGGCTGTACCCTCCGTTGGGGTTGAAGATCCAGAACTGGTAACCGCTCGTGGTATTGGTCACGCCATACTGTGCCGTTACCGCCGGGTCCTCACCGCACTGAATGAAGTCCGAAGGCAGGTAGTTCTCGCGGTCGCAACGGCTGGCGGTCAACTGGTTGAAGTTGGCGCCCATTGGCAGGGTGAAGCCCAAGGCCACGCTCGAGGTGCTGGCGAAGATGCCGCTGTTGTTCGCATCGATGAAGCGTGCGCCCACAGAGGTCCGCAGGATGAAGCCGCCCGTGCCGTTCATGCAGCAAAGACCGTCCCCACCCGCGTCGAACACGCTCAGCACATAATCCCCATTGGCCAGATAGAAGGGCAGCGTGTAAGTAGTGGCCGCAGCGTATGGACCATTGCCCGAGGCGGACAATACGTTGCCTGGGGTGGTGCGCACTTCCCAAGTAAGCGCATCGTTGGTGTTGTCGGTCTCCAGGAGCAGCACCATGTTGCCCACGCTGATCGTGAAGGTGCAGCTGTTCGTGCAACCGTTGCCGTCCGTATAGCTATAGGTGATCGTGTTGCTACCGGGGTTGCCATTGGCAGGGGTGAAGGTGTATGGACCCGTGCCACTGACACCAGTGCCGCTATACACACCACTATTGCCCTGTGATCCGCCCGTGAGGGTGAAAGGAGGCGTGGTGCTCGTAATGATCATGTCGCCCGGGCAGGTGACCACGGGAGCCGCATTCACCGTGACGGTGTACTGGCAAGAACCGCTGCAACCATTGCCATCCGTGTAGCTGTAAGTGATCAGGTGGGCACCGTTACCCGAGGCCGGGTTGAAGTTGCCACCGCTAACACCCGTGCCACTGTAGCTTCCGCCAGTTGGCGTTGCACCGCTCAGGGCGAATGTCGCTGCATTGCTGCAGACACTGAAGTCGCTTGGGCACACGATCGTTGGAGCCGCGTTCACCGTGATGGTGA
>JBKJNF010000051.1:0-9477 GCA_046596155.1 Flavobacteriales bacterium
GTTCGGGGTTCAGCGTTCGGGGTTCACAGCAAGTAGAGGAACTTCGAACCACGAACCACGCGCGGGCATTCATTCGCACACCAGCGTATCGATGTATGGTGCCCAGCCAGCCCAGATGCCCAGCCCGCCCGTGATGTTGGTGCGCACGTTCGCCGGGGTGCTGAAGAGGTCGCCCGCGCTGGCCACGTTATTATCATAGGTGATGTAGAAGTCGGCCTCTCGTTCGCCCATGCTCACGAACTTCACGATCACGCTATCGCCGCGCAGGAAGAAACCCGCAGTTGCATCGTTGCTGTTGTCCGTAAAGGGCGAACGGCCGCGGATGGCGAAGAAGTCGAAGCTGAGGCCGTTGATGTATTTATCGATGAAGGTGGAACCGAGCGGAGCGATGAAGCGGGTGTCGGGCACGGCCTCGGGATCGGTGGAGTAGATGCGGCGGGCCATCCAGCGGTACCCGTTGCCCAGGGTGTCGGGATCGGTGAGGCGGGTCCATGCGTAGCCACTGCTATCGTCGTCCGGGTTCTGTTCGGCCAAGCGCCACCACAGGGAATCGAGCGCAACGGGCTGTGGGATGGCGGTGGTGGACGAGCAGCTCTTGCCATCGCCCTGCACGTTCAGGGTGTAAGTGCGGCCGTATTCGCCGAGCATGGAATTGTCCAGGAGCGAGTAAACAGAGATGTTCGCCAACAGCACCGGGTCGATGCCGGTGAGCACTGCCACTTGTTCGAGCTGTTCGGGTGTGAGCCCTTCAAAGGCCACCTCCTGAAGCGTGGCGGTGTTGCTGCCGTCGTTCACGGTGATCTGCGCACCGGTAACGAAGATCCCTGCAATGGAGTTGATGTCGGTGGGGTCGAAGTAGTTCTGCGTACGGGTGAGGATGACGATAGGCGGAAGCCCCTTTTCTATGACGCCTTCCACCACGAGCTTGGCATCGGTGCGCGGCAGGTCCACGGTGATCTCCTTTGTGCAGGCAGGTACCAATAGGACGAGCAGGAGGAGGGGGAGGAAGATCTTCTTCATCAGAACTTGAAGTTCCAGGTGATGGAGGGAAGGATGGAGAACAGCGACACCTGCTTGGCCACTACTTGCAGATCGCCCGTGGCCAGGTTGCCGGTGTTGTCGAAATAGATGAAGTAGGGGTTGGCGCGGTTGTAGGCGTTGTAGATGCTGAAGGTCCAGCTGCTGCGGTATTTGCGTGGCACCTGGGTCACCTCGCCGGTGGTCTTGTCCACCAACTTCTTCGTGTCCTTGTTGATCAGCGTAGCGGCCAGGTCCAGCCGGTGGTAAGGGGCCATGCGGTAGCCGTTGCGTTCAGTGTACTCGCTTACGAGCCGTCCTTCGATCCAGTACCTGTTCACCGGCAATGTCACGGCCTGGCCGGTCTGGTAGGTAAAGGTGGCGCCGAAGCTCCAGCGCTTGTTCCACTCGTAGGCGGCCACCACGCTCAGGTCGTGTCGGCGGTCCCAACGGCTGGGGAACTCGCGGCCCGCGTTGAGGTCGGGGAACTCGCGCATGGTCTTGCTCCAGGTGTAACCCACCCAGCCGTTCAAGCGACCTGTACGTTTCTTCAGGAAGAGCTCGGCACCGTAGGAGTAACCATTGCCGAAGACCAGGTTGGCGTCGTAGTTCGTGTTGCCGTTGTCCTGGGGTTGTGCGCCTTCTTTGTACTCGATCAGGTTGAGCATGTCCTTGTAGTATACTTCCACGCTGGCCTCGTAGGTGCGCTCCTTCAGGTCGCGGAAGTACCCGGCGGCGTATTGGATGCCCACCTGCGGCTGCACGTTCCTGCCGGTGGGCACCCACACATCGGTGGGCAGCGCAATGCTGCTGAAGCTCGCGAGGTGCACGTATTGCAGGTTGCGGTTCACGCTGGCTTTTATACTGCTCATCTCATCCAGCCGGTAGCGCATGGAGAGGCGCGGCTCCAGACCGGCATAGGTCTTCACGGCCTTGCCTCCGCCGTAGTTGACGAACTCGCCCGTGGGCTGGCCGTTGCTATCGAGCACATATTCCTTGAAGGGCCCCACTTGGGAGAACATGGTAAGGCGCAGCCCACCGTTCAAGCGGATGCGATCGGTCAGGTCGAACTCATCCAGCGCGTACAAGGCCACCTCGTGCGCCAGCAGTTTGCTGGGCTCATCGATGTTGAACGCGGTGGCGCCACTTTCAATGGAAACTGTGCTGGGCGTGTATTTGTGGAAGATGTACTGCCCGCCATACTTCAGGCTGTGGCGCACGCTGGGGTACTGGCTCAGGTCCACCTTCAGCCCATAGTCCTTGATGCCGCTGAAGAGCTTGAACGTGAAGTCGCTCTGCCCGCCATTGAATTCGAACTGGTAGTCGCTGAAGGTGGCGGTGGTGTTCATGAAGAGCTTGGGCCCGAACACGTGGTTCCAGCGCCCGGCCACGGTGGCGTTGCCCCAGGGGATGCGGAACTGGGGATCGCCGGGATCGCTGGATCCAAAGTCGAACACATCACGCCCGAAGTAGCCGCTGAGATAGAAGCGGTCCTTGTCGCTCAGGCGGTAGTTGGCCTTGGCGTTGATGTCGTAGAAGTAATAGCCCGTGCCTCCGAAGTTGGGGTTGTCCTTGAGGAAGGGTCTGGTGACCACATCGACATAGGTGCGGCGGCCACTGACCACGAAGGAGCTGCGGTCCTTGATCAGCGGTCCTTCCAGCGTAAGGCGCGAGCTGATCAGGCCGATGCCGCCTTGGCCATGCAGGCTCTGATCGTTGCCCTCCTTCATGGTGATGTCCAGCACCGAACTCGTTCTGCCGCCGTAGTTCGCGGGCATACCGCCTTTGATCAGTTCCAGGTTCTTCACGGCATCGGCGTTGAACACGGAGAAGAAGCCGAAGAGGTGGCTGGCGTTGTACACGGTGGCCTCATCCAGCAGGATCAGGTTCTGATCCGGCCCGCCGCCGCGTACGTAGAAGCCGCTGTTGCCCTCACCGTTGCTCTTCACCCCGGGGAGGAACTGGATCACCTTCAGTATGTCCACTTCGCCCAGCAGGGCAGGCAGCGTGTTCAGCTTCTGCACATCCACGTCGATGCGGCCCATGTCCGTGCTCTCTGTATTGCTTTTGCGTTTCTCCCGCACCACCTCCACGGCCTTGATCTGCACCACAGTAGGCCTGAGGTCGAGGTTCAGCTTTGTGTCCGCATTCAGCAGGACGCTGCGCTCAGCATCCTGGAAACCGATGTAGCGGGTAACGAAGGTGTATGTGCCGCCGGGCAGGGTAACGGAGTAGAATCCGTAGGTGTTGGTGGGTACGCCCTTATTGATCTCGCGGATGAAGACGCTGGCGCCGATCAGCGCCTCGCCATTGGATGAATCAGTGACAAAGCCGCTGACGGTGAAGCGGTCCTGTGCCTGAGCGGAAATGGTCAAGAGACCGGTGAGAAGGATGAAAAGGGCGATGCGCATAGGAGAGCAGTGGTCGGCGACCGGTAACGGACGTTCGGCCACGAAAGTACCGGCACTCAAGCCTGGAACGAAGACCGTTCGTCCTCAAACAACGCCGCTGCTCAAGCTGTTCGGTCAAAAGCCCTGGACCACTGTGGGGCGAGCCACCGAAAAGTGACCAACAGGGAACGAAATATACCCAATGGTAGGTATTTTTAGAAGGGCGTGGGTAGTTCAACTTTGCTCGTGTGCGCGCTGAGCCTACCTCAACGACCGACCACATGAAAACCATACGGATCCTATTGGTGGACGACCAGAGCATCATTCTGGACGGACTGGAAGCATTGATCGCGCTGAATGATCGTTTTTCGGTGTGTGGTCGGGCGAACAATGGCAAGGAAGCGGTGGCGTTGGCGCAGCAACTGAAGCCCGATGTAGTGCTGATGGACATCAGCATGCCAGAGATGGATGGGATCGAGGCTACCCGGGAAGTGAAGAAGCGGTTGAACAAGACCCATGTACTGATGCTTACGATGTACAACAATGCCGATTTCGTGCGGGAGTTGCTGGATGCGGGCGCTTCGGGCTACCTGTTGAAGAACACGGGTCGTGCTGAACTTTGGGAGGCCATACTGACGGTGATGAGTGGGCAGCGCTATCTGGCGAAGCCTGTGCTGGACATGTTGAATGCCCGAAATGCCGAACTCGCCGCACAGGGTACGGAGCCTGATTTCCATGCGCTCACCAAGCGGGAGAAGGAGATCGCCAAGATGCTCGTGGAAGGAGGCACGTCGCAGGACATTGCCGAAAAGCTGTTCCTGAGCGTCAGCACCATCGAGACCCATCGCAAGAACATCCACCACAAGCTCGGCGTCCATTCCACCGCTGGTATTGTGCGGTACGCCATCGAGCGGGGATGGATCCAGCAGAACGCATGAACGCAAGCGACTTTTTTGCTTCATTGACATGAACCCAAACCACCATAGCCATGCGTATCACCATCATTGAACCGGCCACCAAGGGATTGAATTACCTAGCTATCGTTGAGACGGATGGGTTGATCGAGCCATTGAGCGAAATAGCCTTCACCTCTGATCGGAAGGTCTATGACCTGGACTACGCGTCCGGTTCCGATCCACGTCCAAGACAGGATGTGTGGGATCTGGGTATCGTGTTCACCGGCAATGGCCCGCGCAATGTGACGGTGAATGTGAAGGAAGAGGGAAAGGTGATCGCGGAGGATACGCCCACGGTTCGGGACGGATTATGAGCGGACTTAAGGAATTGGGAAAGACCAGGTCGGGCTCAACATGCGCGTGGTCCAAGGTGATATGAGCTGGCGAAGTATCGCTGCAAAGCTCGGATGCACCGTGGCGTTGCGATCCGTACTGGCCATACTGATGATGGGGGCGGTCGGAGCGCCGGTTGTCTGCGGGCAATCCAAGGAAGGGCTGGCGGATGTGTATGTGCGGATCTCAGGGATGCTGGACCATGACGAGGCGGAGGCAGCGGCAAAGAGTGTTGACAGTCTGGTGCATGAGCGAACCGGCGATCCGGAGTTGGCGCAATTGGCGGTGATCATCCGTGCGCGCTTGCGCCGAATGAGCAATGATGCCCGGGGTGCTTATCAGTTGGTTGATTCATTGAATGTGAAGAAGGAAGTGGCCCATGGTCATCTCTTGGACTACCTAGTGAACGCGGAGAAGGCGCGGGACATGAAAAGCCTGAAGTTGTATGATAAGGCGGACAACTATGCACTTCAGGCCTTGCGCATCAGTGTGGAACATGGCCTGGTGAAGGAGCAGATCGACATCCAGATCCTGCTGGCCGAGATCGATCGGCGGCAATTCGATTATGCCGGGGCATTGAAGCATTTGAACAGTGCTGAGCGCATGATGCAAAGCGTCGATCACCCCAAAGGACGATGCAATTTGCTGATCAACCGGGCGAACTTGTTGTATGACCAGGAGGATGTCCAAGGCGCCATCGAGCAGTACCGCCAGGCGCTGGATTGCGCTGAGGCCAGCAATTTTCCGGTGATCGCCGACAACGCCATCTTCAACATCGCCAGCGCCACGTCGATGTTGCCGGAAGGAGCGGAGCCTGCGGTCGCCTTCCTGATCTCCCAGTTGAGAACGCCTAGGGCCATGGCAGATCCATCCTTGCGGTCGGAGATCCTTTCGAACATGGGCGTGTTCTACAACCAGCTTGATGTACCAACGGATGCGCGGCGCGTTCTACGCGAGTCCTTCACACTGGCCTCCGCTGTCCACGACACGGGCCAGATGGCGAATGTGAACCTGCATCTCTTCACCTCGTACATGAAGCTGGGATACACGGACAGTGCCCGCCAAGTGATCCAACGCGCGGCCAAGCTCTTTGAGAACAGCGGCGACCTGCTGCGATTGAAGGAAACGGAACAGCGGCAAGCCGACATGTACATCAACGTGGGCGACTACCGCAGCGCAGTGGCACATTTGGAGTTGTGTATGCAGTACAACGATTCGCTGATTCGCAAGAAATACAGTGATGAGCTGGCCAACTTGCATGTGGCCTTCGATTCGGAGAAGAAGGATGCCAAGATCAAGTTGCAGGATGCCAATATCAGACGCCAGCGGATCGGGCTGATCGCCGGTGGCAGTGTAATGCTCCTGTTGGGTGTAATGAGTCTGGTGCTGATGGTCAACCTACGGCAACGCAGGCAACTGGCTGAAAAGGAACGCCGCCTGCACGAACAGCAGGTGAATGACCTGATGCAGCAACAGGAGATCCGCGCGCTGGACGCCATGATGGAAGGGCAGGAGAAGGAACGTAAACGCGTGGCCAAGGACCTCCACGACCGGCTGGGAAGCATGCTCAGCGCGATCAAACTGCAGTTCGGCGCACTGGAGAGCAAGGTGGAACAGGTGCAGCGTGAACAGAAGTCGCAGTACGATCACGTGTTCGGCATGCTCGATGATGCGGTCTCTGAGGTCAGACGCGTATCACATGATATGGTACGTGGTTCCCTGGCTCAATTCGGATTGCGAGGCGCACTGGAGGACCTGCGCACCGCACTGATGGTGCCAGGGAAGCTCGAGGTTGAAATGAACCTCTTCGGGTTGGATGGACGGCTGGACCAGAAGGTGGAGATCGGAGTGTACCGCATGATCCAAGAATGTGTGAACAACGCGATGAAGCATTCCCGTGCGGATCAGCTCAGCATTAGCGTAACGCACAGTGCGGCCCTCCTGAACATCATGGTGGAGGACAATGGCGTGGGCTTCGATCCCAACGCGATCAAGGAGGGCATGGGCCTGGGCAACTTGCGCCAGCGTGCGGAGGATCTCAACGGACTGGTGGGTTTCGATTCTCGGCCTGGCCACGGAACCACAGTGAACATCGATATACCGCTGGCGTAGTGCCTGTCTGAGATAAGGACAACTTAATTCTAGAGCACCATGGCGGACTGGGATCGCAAGTACAACATGCCTACCGTGATAGGTCAGACTTTTACGGTGATCATTTCCTGTCCGGCCGGTTGGCGACCAAGTGGCCTTGCACGGCCGAACTTGATGGCCACACGGATGGGCATCAAACCAGGAGAAAGCTATAAGATCGTTTACGAGAAGATCGGAACGTCAGCCAAAGTGGATGACGTTTGGAAGATCGGTGACCTCACCTATAACGTCGGGAACATCCGCACGCCCACCGTGAGCATTGAACACACCGCAGCACCGCCACCTACAAGCCCCATCGCGCAGGACCGACCGAGCATCCGCGACGGTCTCTAGGATCCGCTATCGGAACCAGAAATCACCCCGATCGGGTATTGTTCCGCCCCATAGGTTCAAACGATCTTTAGGTAACGATCTCACCCTTATCCTAACGATCATGAGAACCACGGACCACTACTTGGGCGCGCTGCCGATCCTGATCGGTTGCATCGTTGGCCTGTTGACCACGAACGAAGCTTCGTCGCAAGGTCAAGTGGTAATGACGGGCTACATACTATCCAGCGCAAACTCGGGTGCCATGCCAACCGCCGAGATCGTGGCGATGAATGGAGAGACCATGCCATTGGCGGTCAAGAACAATGGCAAGTTCTGGGTGTGCGCACCGGCGACCGAAACATACATTCTCCGCTTCGCGCAGGAGGGCGCTGCACCCAAGGAAGTGGTGGTGGATGCAGCCAAAGGTTGTGCGGGGGGCACTTGCAAGGACCGCGCCTTGAAGTTCGATATTCTTTTGGAAGAGGCCAGGGAGAAGAACGGCAACACGGCAGCCGGTCGGATCGACCTGAACTCAAGTTCTGGAAAGGCCCATGTGCGCCATCATGAAGGTAAGGTCATGGTCAAGACACCGCTGGCGTTGGGTGTGGTAGCGGACGAATGAACACAGTGTGGCAGGGATGTCCATCAAGGGGATAAGCGACAACCCGCTACGATCATCGGGGCCTGTTCCAAGGAGCAGGCCCTGATGGCTATTTGCAGGACATCGAGCTGAAATCAGCGGCGCGATCATCTACTCCACCAGTTCTGTTACATTCGCGCCCTCAATCGGGCAGAACGCAGCCCGGCAGCGAACAACTCGCTGCGAATGTGGGACAAGTTTTTTCGGGGTGTAGCGCAGCCCGGTAGCGCACTTGCATGGGGTGCAAGGGGCCGCTGGTTCGAATCCAGTCACCCCGACCAGTAACGAGGATCCCGCCGGAAGGCGGGATCTTTTGTTTCGGGGCCACAGCGAGCTCGCTCGCGAAAGGACCTGGAACAAAAGATCCGGGCGCGTAGCGCCAGGGATCCTCGTGGATGAAGTACCCCCCCCATGGAAAGCCCGCCTCGGGCAATCAGTCACCCCGACCAGTAACTTGGGTCACACCTTCGGCGGGATCTTTTGCCTCCTGATCGGACGCCCAAGTTTCGTCGATCCGCCCACCGGTCGATACAGGTTGAACGGTCCCTCTTATTTCGAGCACAGGGCTCATCGTCCACCTACTTTTGGTCCCTTGCTCCACACAATGCGTGTTTTCTCCTTACTGCTCGCAGCCGCGATGCTCGCATCGTTCGCCGGTTGTGATGAAGGCTCGCCACCGCGCCCGGACGTGTCGCGATCTGTCGAGGCGCCTCTAACTCCAACTTCCACACCCATGGACCACCACAGCTGCGCCCGGCCCGATGAGGCCGTGATCACCCATCTTGATCTGGACATTGCCGTGGACATGGCGGCCAACCGGATCACCGGCACGGCGGCGTATGACCTGCAGCGCACTTCGGGCGACTCCGTTCACTTCGATACCGATGGCCTCACGATACACAAGGTGACCCTGGCTGATGGATCGGATGCTGCGTTCTCACTGGGGGACAGCACCTACCTCGGTCGCGCATTGAAGATCGCGCTACCCCCTTCAGCCAAGCGGGTGATCATCAGCTACAGCACCGGCGAAAATGCGCGGGCATTGCAGTGGCTCACGCCGGCGCAAACGGCCGACAAGAAGAAACCCTTCCTGTTCACACAGGGCGAGGCCATTCTGACCCGTTCCTGGATCCCGATCCAGGACAGCCCGGGTATACGGTTCTCTTACACTGCCAAGGTGCACGTGCCGAACGACCTGATGGCGTTGATGAGCGCATCCAATCCTCAGGAGCGCAGTGTTGACGGGGTCTACTCCTTCGCCATGGACAAGCCGGTGCCCGCGTACCTGGTGGCATTAGCCGTGGGCGATCTCGGGTTCAAGTCCATCGACGCGCGCACCGGGGTGTATGCCGAACCTGGGCTGCTGGAGAAGGCCGCATGGGAGTTCGCGGACATGGGCCGTATGGTAACTGCGGCAGAGGAACTGTATGGGCCATATCGCTGGGGCCGTTATGATGTGCTGGTCCTTCCCCCGAGCTTTCCATTCGGCGGGATGGAGAACCCGATGCTCACCTTCGCCACACCTACCATCATCGCAGGCGACCGCTCGCTCACCTCCCTCATCGCGCATGAACTTGCGCACAGCTGGAGCGGTAATCTGGTGACCAATGCCACCTGGGATGACTTCTGGTTGAACGAAGGATTTACGGTGTACTTCGAACATCGCATCGACGAGAAG
>JBKJNF010000114.1:0-13023 GCA_046596155.1 Flavobacteriales bacterium
ATGGGCAGTTCGCTCACGAGCATGCCACCCACGTGGATGCCGAAGTGGTGCGGCATGTTCAGCAGGTGCTGCGCGTACCGCACCACGGCTTGCGCCACCTGGTCGATGTCGCCGGTGCGCACGCCACTGCTCATGCGGCCGCGGCCGTAGTAGCCGGTGTCGCCCTCGCTCAGTGCATCGATCTCCGCAGGTGGTAGCCCCATGACCTTGCCCAACTCGCGCACCCTCGCACCCTCGCGCCTGCATTCACTAACTCCACCGCATCGCGAATATGTCCCAGCCCGCGCTGGCTCAGGATGTCGAACTTGTGCAGCCCGATGTCCTCCGCCTCGAGCATGCTGAACTGCGTAACGGGGAAGCCCTTCGGCGGGCGGTGCAGCGCGGTGTAGTTGGTCATGGGCAGTTCGCTCACGAGCATGCCACCCACGTGGATGCCGAAGTGGTGCGGCATGTTCAGCAGGTGCTGCGCGTACCCCACCACGGCCTGCGCCACTTGGTCGATGTCGCCGGTGCGCACACCGCTGCTCATGCGGCCGCGACCATAGTGGCCGGTGTCGCCCTCGCTCAGCGCATCGATCTCCACCGGTGGCAGCCCCATGGCCTTGCCCAGCTCGCGCACCGCACCGCGCCATTGGAAGGTGGTGTAGGTGGCCAGCTGCGCCACATGCCGTTCGCCGTATTTCCGGAAGAGGTAGGCGATCACTTCATCGCGGTCCTTCCAGCTGAAGTCGATGTCGAAGTCGGGTGGTTTCTTGCGCGCCGTACTGATGAAGCGCTCGAAGTAGAGGTCGAGCTCGATCGGGTCCACGTCGGTGATGCCGAGGCAGTAGGCCACCAGGCTGTTCGCGCCGCTGCCGCGCCCCAC
The DNA here is from genome assembly GCA_046596155.1 of Flavobacteriales bacterium. Lineage (GTDB taxonomy): Bacteria > Bacteroidota > Bacteroidia > Flavobacteriales_F > PHOS-HE28 > PHOS-HE28. Next base: position 866 of record JBKJNF010000114.1, read on the forward strand.
ATGGAAAAAACCTTTGTTGCGCGCGAACTGCACCAGGTCCTGGTTGATCAGGAAGTAGCTCACGAAGCCCATGCGCTCCACCACGGCGAGTTCCTTCTCGATGCGCGCGAGCACGGTGGGCGAGGGCGTGCGGTAGCGCCGCAGCATGCCCGCGTAGGCATCGGTGCGAAGGCGTTCGCGGTCGAGGGCTTCATCGGTGCCGAAGACCTTGCGCGTTTTATCGGTGTCGTATTCGAACTTGATGGAACATTCCTCCAGCAGCTGTTCGGCGTTGTGGATCAGGTACGGATGGTCGCGGTAGATCTGCCGTGCCTCCTCCTCGCTGCGGAAGCGATCGTCGGCGGATCCGATCTCTTCCGTAGGCAGCATGCTCACCACGGTGTTCTTCGCCATGGTGCGCAGCAGGCGGTGCGTGTTGTGGTCGCGCTTGTGGCGGAAGGTCACGGGCAGCAGGGCAACGAGGTCCTTCGGTCGTTTCGCCCAAGGGCTGAAGGGCAGCCGCGTGAGGTCGCCGGGCTTGATGCCGATGCGCTCGTTGGGCTGCAGAATGCGTGGTACTGTGTTGAAGGGGAGGAGGAAGAACACATCCTGCATATCCGGCGCGCGTTCGGGTATCGCTTCGCCATCGAGCAGATGCGGACTGAGCAATTCGTTCAGTTGTTGGAAGCCGGCGTTGTTCTTCGCCACCCCGATATAGAGGAGCCGCGCGCCTTGGCGGAACTCGATGCCCACCACCGGCCGCACTTCAAAGCGCGGGGCCAGCCGCACGAAGTCCAGCACACCGCCCGTGTTGTGGATGTCGGTAAGGGCGATGGTGCGCACGCCGCTGGCCTGGGCCTGGCGCAGCAGCTCTTCAGGACCCATGAGGCCGTACTGGAAACTGAACCAGCTATGGCAGTTGAGGAACATGGTGGATTTGGAAAATTCGGAAGTGCAACTACCTTTGACGCGGAAACTGTCATTTATTTGCCAGTAAACTAGTCAATCGGTCAATACCATGAGCACCCACGGGGAAACCGGAGCAAGGGCCGTACAGCTGGCGGATCAGCAGATCCTTGGGAAGGTCCTGGTGGTCCGCTGGGCAGAAGGTCATGTTGGACCGCCCATCCGGCACTTGCTCACCCCCGCACAGGAACCCACACCGCGCTTGCGGATCGGCTACAAAAAGGACGAAGGGTGATGGAACGCACGAAAGCCATGAACACCACAGGTGGTACGGACGTGCTGGGCGGGATCTCGCTGGAGCAGGAGATCAGTGCGAAGATCCATACCGTGAAGCAGCTCCGGGTCATGCTCGATGCGGACCTGGCCGAACTCTACGGGGTGCAGACCAAGCACCTCAAACGGCAGGTGCAGCGTAACATCGACCGCTTTCCTTCGGATTTCATGTTTGTTCTGACGGCCAGGGAGTTGGCTGGTTTGAGGTACCAATTTGGCACCTCAAACATGTTAACCGATTCAGAACGAGGAGGTTCCAGGGTTTTGCCCTTTGCCTTTACCGAACAGGGCATTGCCATGCTCAGCAGCGTGCTCAACAGCGAGCGGGCGATCCAAGTGAACATCCGCATCATCCGGATCTTCACGCGAATGCGCGAGTTGCTCATGGCGCACAAGGACATCCTGCACAAGCTGGAGCAGATGGAGCAACGCATCTCGCTCCACGATGAGGATATCGGCACACTGTTCGACAACATCCGGCAGTTGCTTACACCTGAAGAAGGACCGCGATCGGACCGGCAGCCGATCGGATACAGGCAGGACCAACACTAAGCCACGCCCACTTTCTTTCACCCTCTCACCCTCTCACTCTCGCACCCTTTCTCCCGCACCTACAACACCCACACGACCATGGCAGGCAACACCACCTTCGGAGCGAATATCAAATTGCTGCGTGCACGTCGCGGTCGCAGCCAGGAAGAAACCGCCATCGCGCTGGACGTGAAGCGATCGAGCTGGAGCGGCTATGAGAACGGCAGCGCCGAGCCCAACCTCGACCTACTGATCCGCATCAGCGAATACTTCAAGATCAGTATGGACAAGCTGGTCAAGCACGACCTCACGGCACTCAGCGAAAGCCAGCTCGGCATTCTAGAGCGCGGCGGTGATGTGGATATGAGCGGCAAACGCCTGCGCGTATTGACCACCACGGTGGATCGTAACGACCGCGAGAACATCGAGCTGGTTCCCGAGAAGGCTCGCGCCGGTTACGCGCTGGGCTATGCCGATCCCGAATACATCGGCGTGCTGCCCACCTTCCAAATGCCCTTCCTGGGGCGCGACCGCAAGTACCGCACCTTCCAGATCAGCGGCGACAGCATGCCCCCGGTGGGCGAGGGTTCCTGGGTCACCGGTGAGTATGTACAGAACTGGCATACGGTGCGCGATGCACAGCCCTACATCATCGTCACCAAGGAGGATGGCATCGTGTTCAAGGTGGTGTACAACAAGCTGAAGGAGAAAGGCACCTTGCTCTTGTGCAGCACCAACCCCATCTATCCGCCCTACGAAGTGGAGGTGGGCAACGTGTTGGAGGTATGGAAGTTCGTACACTTCATCAGCCAGGAACTGCCGGAGCCGAACCTCACGCGTGATGAACTGACGCGGAGTGTGCTGGACCTGCGGAAGGAAGTGGGGCAGCTGCGCATGACCATGGAGCAGCAGGGGCGGCTGGCGCTATAACCCGTTTTCCGTTGAAAGGTGAACGGGTCGACCGAGCGCGGATATCGACCAAGTCATCGCCCTGTGATCCAGAAGGGGTGCTTGCGGTGCATGGCATCGAGCGCGATGGTTACTTTGCGCACCTTACCAAGAACGATGCGCGCCATTTCTCCATTCCGGTCACTGCGGAGCTGGTCTTTTCTCGGCGGGCTGTTGTTGCTCACCGGATGCCTCACCATTGAGGAGAACTACACGTTCAAAAAGGATGGTTCGGGTACGATGGAATACGTTGTTGACCTCAGCGAGATGGCCGACCTAATGAAGGGACTTCCCGGCGGCAAGGACGGCCCGAAGAGCAAGGATGATGGAGCGGGCGCCATGGACCTGAACGACAACCTCGCGAAGATCAAGACCCTGCCGGGCATCAGCAAGGTGAAGCTGAAGAAGGAAAAGGACGGCTTCGTGCAGCGTCTGAGCTTTAAGTTCAAGGACATCGTGGCGCTGAACGGCGCGTTGAACCAGTTGATGCCCGACAGCACCAACGCGGCACAGGAATTCTTCCGGTGGGAAGGCAGCACATTGGTGAGGACCAACAACAAGCATGCGCAGGAGTTGGGTGGTGACATGGGGGGCGAGGCAGGCGATAGCACCGATATGAGCGGGCTACTGCAAACGATGCACTATAACTACAGTTTTAAGTTCGCTAAGGACATCGGTACCACGGAGGTGGCCGATGGCATGACGAAGGAGCCTAAAGGCCCAAAGGCCATCAAGTTGAGCACCGATTGGTCGGTGATCACCAAGGACCCCAAGGCATTGGACCTGCGCATTGAACTGAAGTGACGGCAGGAAGATGGAGAACCTACTCGAAAGCGCCATTCGCTTGGCGGCCAAAGTGCACAAAGGCCAGGTGGACCGGTTCGGCAAACCTTACATCTTGCATGTCATGCGCGTAATGATGCGCGGGCACGACCTGGAGGAGCAAGTGCTTGGCGCCTTACATGATGTGCTTGAACGTTCCACGCTCACCATTGCCGACCTACAGAAAAAGGATTTCCAGCCGCGGGTGCTAAAGGCCATGGAGTGCATCACACGTCGAAAGGATGAGGACTACGATGGATACATCGAACGGGTCATGGAGGACGGGCTGGCCATGCGTGTGAAGTTGCACGATCTGGCCGATAAGATGGATCTGTTGCACGTGGAGGAATTGAGCATAGCCGATCTGAAACGCTACAACAAGCAGTTGGCCGCCTATCACCGATTGAAGAAGTTGGTGGAGGATGCCCGAGCGAACATGACGATACAGGCGCGCAAGGTGCGCCCGGGGACATGATCCACCGTTCATCATCATTTTTTCCGCGCTTGGCGCGGGTCTATCTTCGACGACCTTTCACCATCACATCATGAAAAAGTCTATTTTCCTTCTCTTGGTAGCACCCCTGTTCCTCGCCTGCGGTGGTGGATCACAAACGGCCACCAGCTCCGCCAAGAGCGACAGTCTCGCCACCGACAGTTTCGTTTGGCAAGCCGAGCAGTTCGCTGATGTTCGGGTACTGCGTTACCAGATACCGGGTTGGGAGCAGCTCAGCCTGCAGCAGAAGAAGCTCGCCTACTACCTGGTGATGGCCGGGCTTAGCGGTCGCGACATCATGTGGGACCAGAATTACAGGCACAACCTGAAGATCCGCAAAGCGCTGGAGGCCATCCTCAGCAGTGACAAGGTGCAGCGGACCGGGGCCGATTGGGACCATTTCCTCACCTATGCGAAAGAGGTGTTCTTCAGCAATGGGATCCATCATCACTATGGCATGGACAAATTCTCGCCGGAGTTCCCGCGCTCTTACTTCGAAGGGCTCCTCGCTACCAGTGGTGCAGCGTTAGGTAAGGAAGTGGTGGATGTGATCTTCGACCCGGCTATCGATGCCAAGAAGGTGAGTCTTGATCCGAGCAAGGATCTAGTGTTGAGCTCGGCAGTGAACTTCTACGGTGAGGATGTGAACCAGAAGGAGGTTGAGGAATTCTACGGAAAGATGAACGTGGAAGGGGACAGCATGCCATTGAGCTCTGGACTGAATAGCCAGGTTGTGCGTGGCAAGGACGGTAAACTGACAGAGCAGGTATATAAGGTGGATGGCATGTACGGTGCGGCGCTGAAGGAGGTGGTAAAATGGCTGGAACTCGCCAAAGGCGTAGCCGAGAGCCCGGAGCAGGCCGACGTGATCCAAAAGCTCATTGAATACTACACCACAGGCGACCTGCGCAAATGGGATGAGTTCAACATCGCGTGGGTGGCGCTTAAGAACAATACGATCGATTTCATCCAGGGCTTCGTGGAGGTATATAACGATCCGCTGGGCAAACGGGGCAGTTATGAAAGCTGTGTGGAGATCATCGATCCCGAGGCTACCAAGCACATGAGCGTGATCCAGAACAACGCCCAGTACTTCGAGGACAATTCGCCGCTTATGCCCAAGCACAAGAAGAAGAATGTGAAGGGGATCACCTACGGATTCGTTAACGTGGCAGGCGAGGCAGGTGATGCAGCACCTAGCACACCCGTAGGAGTCAACCTGCCGAACGCCGATTGGATCCGCGCGAAATACGGCAGCAAGAGCGTGAGTCTCGGTAACATATCCAATGCCTACGACAAGAGCGGTGGAAAAGGCGCCCTGCAGGAGTTCTGCAACGACAGCGATGAGGTAAAGCGTGCAGTACAGTTCGGTGCTTTGGCCGGCACGTTGCATACGGCGCTGCATGAAGTGATCGGACACGCGAGCGGCCAGATCGAGCCGGGTGTGGGACAGACCGACGCGACCCTGAAGAACTATGCCAGCACTCTGGAAGAAGGGCGAGCTGATCTGGTGGCGCTCTACTACATCATGGATCCCAAGCTGTTGGAATGGGGGGTCATGCCTTCACTGGAAGTGGGCAAAGCCGAATACGATGGCTACATCCGCAACGGCCTAATGGTGCAATTGCGTCGCATCAAACCAGGTAACGACGTGCAGGAGGCGCACATGCGGAACCGCATGTGGGTGAGCGCTTGGTGCTTTGAAAAAGGCACGAAGGATAGTGTGGTCGTCAAAGTCCAGCGCGATGGCAAGACCTATTACGATATCCGCGACTATGACAAGCTGCGGACGTTGTTCGGCGACTTGCTGCGAGAGGTGCAGCGCATCAAGAGCCAAGGTGATTACAAGGCCGGCCACGATCTGGTGGAGAATTATGGGGTGAAAGTGGATCAGGCGATCCACAAGGAAGTATTGGCCCGCTCGGAAAAACTGAAGACCGCACCGTATGCTGGCTTCATTCAGCCGCACTTGGTGCCGGTGACCGATGCAAGCGGTGCGATCACCGATATCACAGTGGAATACCCCAAGGACTTCATTGGTCAGATGCTGGAGTACGGCCAGCAGTTCGGTTTCCTACCTGCGGAGAACTGAGCTTTCCCGGTTGCATCAAGAAGGACGACCGCGAGGTTGTCCTTCTTTTTTTGAGCAGGGACGGACTTTGGCGAAGCCCTCCTAAGTTTTTTGTACCTGACTGAAACCTTGTTCTACTTCGCCCGTTACACTGGTTGTCCAAGTAGTTCAAAGGTCAATCTGAAGAGTCACGTCGCCCCTGCCTAGGTCTCAGACCGGTGGGGGCTTCGTGCGTCCGGACGATCCTATTGGCATAGCACGTTGGCGGCCCAGGTGGCCATCAGCAGGTCCGGTTTCGTATGGGCATCATAGCCTTGGGCGCGCACATAACCCACGGCGGTGGTGTGCAATCGGTGCGAACCGAATCGGGGGTCGCTGTTCAGGTCCATGTCGATCCTCGTCACCGGCACACCGCCCTCATCCCGCAGTACGCGGGCCACATCCAAGCTGCGTTCCACCTCGCCCCAGAGACGGGTCCAGAGGTCGCGGATGCGCGTCTGTTTTTCGCGTCTATAGATCACGTGGGCCCCATTGCGGTGGTAGCGGATCACGACGGCCGTCGTGTAAATGGTATGACCGCACCTGTTCTGGCTATCGCTGCCCACGGAGATCTCCACGTCGGGGCGCAAGGCCAACATCTCCTGCACGTGTTGCAACAGATGCACCGGTCGGCCGTCGTGCATGATATGGAATCCGTTCATGGAGCGAGCTTCTGCAAGGTAGGTTGTCATCGACATTTCGACCTGATATGCGACGGAACACTTCCGCGTCTATATTTGCGCCCCGCTTCTCCAGCGAGACCACCTACCGAAGTGGCGGAATTGGTAGACGCGCACGTTTCAGGGGCGTGTGACCGTAAGGTTGTGCGGGTTCGAGTCCCGCCTTCGGTACTGACAAAAAAGCGGCGTGAGCCGCTTTTTTGCTTTTAAGCTCTGCTGCCAGTCCATCACCGACATGCGTGTTGTCGCGCGGTGTTGTGAGCGTTATGCGTTCGTGGGCAGAAGGATGAATGTATAGGGCCAAAGGACCTTTTGGCCGATGGGACCTGTTATCTCTTCATGGACGCGAGTCGAGAATTACCTTTAGTGCGACAACCGAGAAAATGCCCACAAAACGGTTCAAAATAAAAAAGCAGTGGACCAACAGCAAGGTGTGGGCCTTTACAGCTGTCTTGTTGGTGCTCATATCAGCGGCATTGACAGGAATGACAGGGCATCTTTGGATCATGTGGACCGCCCTAAGCATCTCAGCCTTGGGTTTCATTGTGAGCTATAAGAACGACCGTGCCGGTAAAGTGTCCTATGGCATTGAGAACGGTCAGTTGGTGCTGAAGAATACCGGGGTGGAGGAGCGCATTTCCTTTGACAGGATACGTGATGCCAGCTTGTTGGACCGCGTGGCCGCGCGCGATCTGCTGCGACAGAGAGTTGAGGGTGCCAAGGCCAGAGGAGCGAACCCTGAAGCGCTGAAGGAGATCCGTAAGCGATACGTGCGATTCTGCACAGTGGACATCGGCCTGAACAGTATAACCTTCGGCATAGGCCGCCAATTGGTGGATCAACGTCCCGATGCCAAGAACGATCTGGTCCTCATTCGCACGACGAGCGGCGAAGCTTTCTTGATCTCTCCTTTCTACAATCAGGATACTGTGGAGTCGCTGAACAGGGCGATCCAGCGTGATATGCCGTTGGGCAAAAGCGCGTAGCAGCTATCTCAACATTGCTCGTGGAAGCGAGCAGGAGGGGTTTTGCGCAATAGACGAGGCGCAGAAACCGAGCCTAGGGATCGTAACGGAAGGCTTTCTGCGACGAAATACGTACGCTAAGGACCCTTTCGTAGCCCAAAGGGTTATTTTGAGATGGCCTATGAGGAACGGCGCGATCAGATCTTGAGGCGCTGGCCTGGCCGCAACGTGCTCGACCGCCCTATGCGGTTGGCCTTGCACAAGGCGGGCACCGAAGTTCGATAACGCCGGGCAATGGCCGAAAGCGTATCGCCACGCCGCACCACATGCCAGCGATGCACGTGACCAGAAGAAGCAGCTTTATTCGGCACGGCGAACAAGCCGGGATGCACGTGCAACGTGGAGCTTCGCAATGTCCCTTCGGACAGGTCGAAGAGCAACTGCGGATCGATGGGGTGTCCTAAATAGCGTGTTTCGAAATGTAGATGAGAGCCCGTGCTGCGACCGGTATTCCCACCAAGCCCGATCACTTGGCCCGCCTCTACGGCATCCCCTGCTTCCACATTGCGTGCGCTGAGATGTCCGTATAGCGTTTCGAGGCCGTTCGCATGGCGCACCACCACCACGTTGCCGAATTGTGGATGATAACGCGAGATCCGCACCAAGCCATCGAATGCACACTGCACCGGGTCGCCTTCCTGTAACTTCAAGTCCACGCCATAATGCATGCGGTTGTGGCGATGGCCGAAGACCGAGGTGATCCTCCCGCATATCGGCATTGCATTGTCGCAGGCGGAATGGCTGAGGTATAACGTGCTGGTGTCTTTGACCAGGGTCGACTTCCGGTCGAAGATCACATCCGTGTCGAATTCGCCGTAAAGGAGATGACTCGGAATGGAACGGACCGAATCCTCCGAGGTCATTACGTCCGCCGCGTTCTCATCCTCTGGTAACGAGAGGTCATAACCTTCATAGGGCGTAAGACCTTCAGGACCTCCGGTGGCCTGTGTGCTATCATTCTGTCCATGCGCCGCCGCGCTGAGGACAATACCCAGTATAAGGGAGGGGATGTGTGCGATGCGTACCATGTGAGCCTGGCGAATGTAACCGCGCACCCACTTCAGCCACCCCCAAAAGTGTCAAGTGGTCCACATCGCATCGTTCATGGCGATCATATTCCATGTTCGTCGAATGTGACGGTCGATCGGTCGCACAAGAGCGTCACTCCGTGGGCCTGCCGATCCTTGTTAATGCGGCCCGGGAACAGAGGGCCTTGGAGACATGATGCTAGAGGATCAATAACCTGGTGCAATTCCGCTAAGGAGCGACCGAACTTGTCGATGTGATCTTCGTATAGAACAGTCGATTATATTCATACCATGCTGCAAGGAAAATTCCACATCGCCTTCGCCACCACCGACCTCAAGCGTATCAGGGCCTTCTATGGAGGCTTGCTGGGATGTTCGGAAGGGCGCAGTTCAACGTATTGGGTGGACTATGACTTTTTCGGTCATCAACTCACGATCCAGGAGGTGCCTCGCTTGGAGCGCGTGAAGCGCGTGTACAATCCGAAAAGCAACGTGCCCAGTGAACACTGGGGCATCGTGTTGAAGATCGCGGATTGGAAAAAGTTGCGGGACAAGTTCAAGAAGGTGGGTGTCACCTTTTTCATCGAGCCGCATGTGGTGATGAAAGGGGAAGTGGGCGAACAGCACAGTCTGTTCATTGAGGACCCGGATGGGCATGCCATCGAGTTCAAGGCGTTCGAAGAGGAGGATGCACTGTTCCGGAAAGGCTGAAGTACCTGCTTACCGCGCCGCGGTCAGTAACTCCGGCTGGCCACCAACCCTCGTGCCGCATCGTACTGCTCACTTTGGGCCAGCCGACCGTCGTTATACGTGAGCCTGCCCTTCAGTTCATTGCTGGCATCCCTGAATTCCCAGGTGCCATTGCGGCGGCCATCACGGAAGTAGGCGCGGGCCAATAGGGTGCCGTTCTCGGCGTATTGTTCCCAAACCCCATCGCGCCGTCCATGCCGGAACGTGCCCGTCTCCTTCAAGCGCCCGCTCACGTAATAGGTCATGAAGCGGTCAACGCCTTCCACAGTGAACCGGGTGCACTTCAAACGACCGTTCTCGAAACGTTCCTGCAGGGGTTTTTCCTGCGCGAACAGTGACGTGCCGATGACCAGAACCAAGGGAAGGAGAAGGGTACGCATGGTGCTTTGTTGCGCGTTCTACGTTGCAAGATAACACAAGTTGCGTAATTAGTTAACGCTGGCTTAACATGGAACTTTCCATGCTGACCTGTTCATGACCGGCTATTTTGCGATCGCCCAAGGCGGCCCCGATGGTCTTCAGCTCCCCGGTCTTCCTTTTCTTGTTCCTGCCCATCGTGCTGCTACTGGTAGCCCTTGTGCGCGATCGGGGCGCGCAGAACACGGTACTTCTCATCGCCAGCCTGCTCTTCTATGCATGGGGCGAAGGGGCTTTTGTGCTGCTGATGCTCGGCACGGCCCTGTTCAATCATGTCTGCGGCATCCTGCTAGATCGCTCCGGTTCGCGTAAAGTGGTGCTGGCAGTTGCAGTTGCGGTGGACCTGGGCACGCTGATCTGGTTCAAGTATGCTATGTTCATCGTACAGGCGATCACACCAGTGTTCATCTGGTTGGGCAAGCCCGCCCCCCACATCGATCCGGTACATCTACCCATCGGAGTGTCCTTCTTCATCTTCCACAGTCTGAGCTATGTGGTAGATGTCTACCGGAGGAAGGCACCAGCGCAGCGTGTTCCGGGGCTCACTGCCCTGTATATCGCGTTTTTCCCACAACTGGTGGCCGGTCCTATCATCCGATACCATGATGTGGCCGATCAGTTCGTGAGCCGGGTGATGAACATTGAAGGCTTCGCATGGGGCGCGCGCAGGTTCATCGTGGGCCTGGCCAAGAAGATCCTGATCGCCGACCTGTGCGCGCGCATCGCTGACCCGATCTTCGCAGTGCCCTCGGCGGACCTGACACCGGCTGTGGCGTGGCTGGGCGCGGTGTCTTATGCCGTGCAGATCTATTTCGATTTCAGCGGGTATAGCGACATGGCCATCGGGTTGGGCCGCATGTTGGGCTTCCATTTCCTGGAGAACTTCAACAGGCCCTATATGGCGGCCAGCCTGCGTGAGTTCTGGAAGCGCTGGCACATTAGCCTCACGAACTTCTTCCGCGATTACCTGTACATCCCACTCGGCGGTAACAGGCACGGTCCAGCGCGCACCTATGCGAACCTGCTGATCGTGTTCTTCCTGACAGGCCTGTGGCATGGTGCCAGCTGGAACTTCGTGGTATGGGGCATGATCCATGGAGCATTCATGCTGCTCGAACGCACGGGTTGGGGGCGGGTGCTGGACCGTTCGCCGCGTATGCTGGGTCGTGCCTATACCTTGTTCGTGGTATTGGTCGCCTGGATCTTCTTCCGTGCACCGGACCTTGGGACATCATGGGCCTACCTCGAGGGCATGTTCACGATAGGGCATGGTAATGAGGCCTTGGTGTATCCCGCCTACTACCTGACGAATGACGTGGCGCTGGCCCTGGCGGTCGGTCTCTTTGGGGGACTGGGGGGCTACGACACGCTGATCCGCTGGTGGCGAAGCACGGAACCGCAGGCACGCGGATCACGTCTGTCCGGCGTTTCGCAAGACTTCGGTCTGCTGCTGCTCTTCGTGATCTGTGCCATGGCGGTGGCCACACGCACCTTCGATCCGTTCATTTATTTCCGCTTCTGATGAAGGGACGACCGATATCCACGATCCACCTGGTCGCCGCCCTTATCGGACTGCTGATCGCCGGAGTGGTCTGGCGCTGGCAGCGGGATCCCGTGGGCAACGGCGAACCGCGTATCGTCATCACCGCGGTGGTCCCTGTAGCGGATACCTACCAGGTCTTTCTGGACGAAGGGCAAGGCTTCGCGCCGGAACGCGTGCTGAGCCTGCGTGTGCGAGGCTCGGCCGATCAGCAGGAGCTTGGCTTTAAGCTCCCAGCTGAGATGCGGCATTTCAACGCCTTCCGTTTCGACCCCGGAGATCGAACATTGCTCCTACGTATCAGCCGCTTGGAGCTGATCGGTGCACATGATACATGGACCTGGGAAGGAAAGGAGTTGATCCGCTTGTTCGCGTACACCAACCATGCGGCACTCGATCCGATGGACGATGGCCGGGTGGAACTGAACTGTAAGGGTGATGACCCCTGGCTGAGCACCGCGAACGAACTGATGATGTTGAGCGCGGAGGTGCTGAGCGGACGGCCTCCACTGATCCAGGCGTTCGTATCGGCCGTGGTCGCGCTGGTCCTTGGCTTTCTGTTGGTGCTCGTATTGCACGGTGGGTGGCGTTCGCTG
>JBKJNF010000169.1:0-6608 GCA_046596155.1 Flavobacteriales bacterium
CGGCGACCTGACAGGGGCTCAGAACTGCCTGCAGATGCTGGGCATCGCAAGCCGATGGCGGAAGGGAGCGAACTCAGAAGGCGAAGGTGGCCCCACCCAATACTAGCGCACGCTGGACCGGGTAGCCATACCATCGCTCGTATTTGCTGGCGCTCAAGTTGCTGGCATCCAGGAACACGCTCAATCGCTTCGTATAGCGGTACTCCAGCCCCAGGTGCATGTCCAGGTAGCCATCCAGGTCCTTGGTCGTGGGGAACACCTCGGCGAAGGTCTCTTGCCCGGCCGGAACAGTGATATAACCACCCTTCCGGGTTCCGAGGAACTGCAGTTCCAGCTTCAGGAGGATCTTGTCGCGGAAGTCGTACCGCGCACCCAGGGACAGTTGATAAGGCGGCAGGTTCCACGCCTCCGCTTGCGTGTCCGTGGTGTAGGTGAAGACATCGATGCGGCCAGTGATGTCGAGGTGCTCGTCATGGCTGTAGATCAACTCACCGCTGAGGTCCAACTGATCCACCTGGTCGTACACGACGCCGAAACGGCCACCATAGGTAATGCTATCCACCTGGTAGGGTGCGCTGATGAACAACGGCCGGGCCTTCATCCGGCTGTTGCTTATGCGCACATCGAAGCCGATGTCGCTGCTGAAGCTACCGCGCAGGCCGCCATAGATGTCGTACATCAAGCTGCTGTTCGCGATGTTGGGGGCGCCACCCAGCCAGGGGTTCTGCTGCGTAAGGCTGCGAAAGCCGTTGCGGATCCGATGTCCGTCCACGCCGATGTACGGCACCAGGATATCATCGAAAAGGCTGTAATCCAGGTAGGCCTGGGGGAAGAAATGGAAGGTGGTCTTGCCCTGTGAATCGAGGTACATGCCAGCCCCGACACGCACGGTGTATTTGTCACCCTTCGTGCTTACGAAGGGTTCGAGGCCGAGTAGCGTGCCGTTAACACGCGCATCGTCAAGGCCATCTCCGATAACAGCGCGATACGCGTTGTTATCGATCAGGACATGGCCGCCATAGGTCTCCGTGCCCATTTCCATGCTGAGTTCGGCGTTGAGCTTCAGGTTGGTCTCCCGGCTTCCTGTGAGGTTCCCGTATGTATGCACCTCCAAGCCCACGTCATGCGCCAGCTTGGTGCTGTCCTTGTACAGGCTCTTGAGGCGCACAGCAAATCCGATGTCGTTGTAGATCTGCTTTACAGCATCGTCGGGCGGGGCGAGCCGTTGTTGCAGGTTGTTCAGGCTGTCCGTCAGTTCGTAGCCATAGTAGCTCACTCGGCGGCGGTCGTAGATGAAGCGCGCCCCCACCTCGTGGTGAGGCAGATAGGCGCTATAGTAGCCGTCCACATTATTGTAGCTGTAGTCGCTGGGCCCCACGTCGCTCAAGCCACCGTTGCTGCTGAGATGGCGGTAGTGCAGGCCGTAGGAGTTCTTGCGGCTCCGGGCCTGGTCATAATACAGTTCGAGCAATGGCGTGGTGTAGATGCCAAAGCCGGCCTTCACAAACCCTTTGAACAGCTTCTGTTGCGCCAGCTGGATGTTGAGCTTGGCAGCCTCGATGCTATCCACCCGCGCAGGCACATCAGCCTTCACAGGAAGCATCACATACGTCATGGGCGTTACCGGCAATAAAGTATCGATGCTCTCGGGCCGCAGGTCGATCTTCTGCACGAAGCCGATGACCGGGTTGTAGACGCTGTTGATGTAGTACTCACCGCCAGGCGTGTTGTCTTCGGTCTGCGCGGAGGACACCGTAACGCTGAGCGCCAGTATGGAAAGGAGGAGGCTGTGCTTCTTCATCGCGCTCATTTGTTGCCACCACCGGGCATGGGGATCTCGGGTTGCTGCTGTCCTTCGGGTGCCCGTTGTGGCACCTCGCTCTGTTCGATGATGGCGAGCCGCCGTCGGGCCTCTTCGACCAATTCGGGATAGGTGCAATGCTCGATCACGCTTTGCAGCGTGGTCTTCGCTTGGAAGCGGTCATCCAGCTGCACGTAAACATCGCCCAGCAGGATGAAGCCTTTGGCCTTCCAATAGTCGTAGCTGGGGAACTTCTTCGGCAGGTCGAACACTTCGGTCTCGGCCTCGCGGTATTTCTTCTGTAGGTGCTTGATATAGGCCATGTTGTACTTGGCCTCGGCCCCTGTAGCATTGCGGCTGTCCTTGGCCACGGCCTTGAACTTGGCGAAGGCCCCGTCGAGTTCGTTGCGGGCCAACGCGCCGATGGCGGCCACCAGCCCCGCCTCCAGTTTCAGATCGGCGTTCGCATCTACGTTCTTCAGCACCTTGTCCGCGGCCTTACCCGCATCATCGGTGCGCTCCAGGTTCTTCAGGCAGCGCATCTGCCCCACCTGCGCGGCCAGCACGTTCTGCGGTGCCGCAGCCTTGGCCTCGAGCTGCTCGAAGCGCGAAAGGGCACCTTCCCAACGCTTGTCGCGATACAGGATGTCGCTGGCGGCAAATAGCGACGCCTCTATGTACTGGCCGGCATCACGCGCGATCACTTCTTCGAATTTCGGCAACGCCTCGGCATCCTTCTTCGAGCGATAGAGGCAGTCCGCACTGAAGAAGATGGCGTTCAGCGTAAAGGCCCCCCGCGGGTATTTTGCTAGGTAGTCCTGGAATGCACCGACCGCCGCGTCACACTTCTCCGCCAAGTAGAGCTGTTCAGCACTTCGGTAGTATTTTTCATCCAGGTCCAAGGTGCTTGCATCCACGAAGGAGAGGGTGCGCACATAAGCTTCATATTCGGCCACCTTGCCTTGGTCCACGTAGATGCTCTCCAATCCGGCGAGCGCTTCGCGACTTCCGTCCACCGTGGGATACTTCGTGATCACGGCTTTGAACTCCTCAATGGCCTTGTCCACCTGACCCTGACGGCGATGGATGAGGGCGGACTGCAACATGCTCTTCTGCATGTGCGGACAGTTGGGATGCTGCTCGATCACCTGCCTGTAGTACTTCAGCGCCGGCTCGTCCTTCTCTTGGTTGATGTAGGTTTCGGCCAGCTGGAACTTGGCATCCGCGGCGTACTGGCTGTTGGGCTTCTCATCTAGCAGCTTCTTCAGTGTTGCGATCTTCGCATCGTATTGTTTTTCCAGTCCTTGGCACACACCTTTTTGGTACAGGGCATAGTCGCGGGCCGGTGTGCCTGCGGCCATGGCATCATCGTACCACTTGATCGCCGTGGGCTCGTCCTTGTTCACGAAATAGCAATCGCCGATGCGTACCAACGCGTCGGCCTTCTGATCCTTGTTGATCCCACTTGCGCCAACGAAGCGACGAAGTGAGGTGGCCGCCTCGTCGTATTGCTTCAGGCGGAAGTACGAATAGCCCATGCTGTAGCTCGCCTGCTCGTACAGGGTGGTGGCGTAGGCTCCGCTGCTGTTGCGCAGGTCGTCGTACTTCTTCAGCGCATCCCTGTATTCCTCCTGAGCATAATAGCTCTCGCCCTGCCAGAAGTGCGCCTTGGCATTCGTGGCCTTGTCTACCGGATAGTTCAAACTACGCTCGAAGAACTGCGCCGCATCCTTGAACTTGTGGCCTTCGTATAGCTCTACACCCCGGTTGAAGGCCAGTTCCTGATACACTTCCTGCAGGCGAATGTCCTTGCTCTTGATCGCGTCCAGCGCCTCCAAGGCCGACTCGTAGTTCTTGGTTTTCAGGAACACGTTCAGCAGGAACTGTTGCGCCTCATCATGCCGCGGCGAATTCGGGAAGGCCTTGAGATAGTCGCGCAAGGCGAGGATGGCCTCGTTATACGGATCGAAGCTCAGTTCATAGGCCAGCTTGGCATAGTTGAAAAGCGCATCCTCCGTGACCTTGGGGTCCTTGGCCAGGTCATAGGCGCGCTTGAACGCCGTGCGGGCGTAGTTCTTCTCGTTCAACTGCAGGTAGCAGTCCGCCATGTGATAGGCCGCGAGTTGCGCGAGGCTATCCTCAATGGGTTGGTTGCCTGGGCTGGCCACCAAATTGAATTGATCGAGCGCCTTCTTGAACGCCCCGTTCTTATAGAAGACATACCCGGCGATGTACCTATCACCGCGTTCAAGGCCACCACGTTGCACGCTTTTCTCGAGGTAAGGCTGCGCTTCCTTATACTGGCCGGTGCGGTAATAGGCCTCACCCGCCAGCCGGTTGATGTCGCCAGTGCGCTTGGTACCGTCGGGATCGGCCAGCAGCGGTTTGGTGTATTCCAACAGCGCGTCATAATGCCCTTGCAGGAACTGGATCTGCGCGATGTAATAGGGCACCACACGTCCGAAGGCCTCGTCGGTCTTCAGCTTTTCGAATCCCGCGAGAGCGGTCTCGTAGTTCTTGCGGGTGTAGTGGATGTGCGCAGTGTAGTACGTGGCGGACGTGGCATAGGGGCCGGTGCCGTCCTTCACCTTGGAGAAGTCGGCCAATGCCGGGTCGTAATGGTCCTGCTGGAACTGGGCATAGCCGCGCTTGAAGTGGAACTCCTCGCGGTCCGTATCGCCGAATGAGTTGGGATCCACTTTGGCCGCATAAGCCAGTGCATCGTCCCACCGTTTCTGGTTGAAGAAATGGCGGAAAAGCTCGAGGTTTATGGCCGGCACATGGAAGCTCTCAGGATGTGCGTCGATGAAGCCGAGAAGGCGGTTGCTGGCGTCGTTGTGATAAAGGCGCACGGCGCAGATGGCGCTGTAGAATTCGGCCTCGATGCGGCTGGGATCGTTCGCGTCGCGGATCCGGTCCACCACACGGTCGCAGGTGAACTGCGCGGCGCCATACTTGCCCATGTCGAAGAGCTCGTGGGCCCGCACGAGATCAGCGTCGGCATGCTCGAAATGGGCTGGTCGTTGCGCTGCTGCAGGGAGCAGGACGGCAGCGAGCCCCAACGCGACGAGGAAGCGGATGGGGACAACTTGGGAAAGGTGCATCATCAGGGGATCAAAGTTGCCGGGACGGTCGGGGGGCGTCGGTCGTTCGGGGGTGTACTTATCCACGCGTGAGTGTTCACGTGATGGCGATCATTCTGCCAACTACAACGTCGAAGTGCTCTTGCGAATTTCTTCCTTTGGCGTCGGCCTGCGCACCCTCCTTCGCTGGCCCAAGGCTGTCATGTGCTGAAGCCTGATGCCTTAACCTAACGAACATGACCACCACCTCCCCCATCATCGAGCTCAACGACGTCCGGATCTTCCAACGGGAGAACCTGGTGCTTAACAACGTGGACTTCACCGTGCACAAGGGCGAGTTCCTCTACCTCATCGGTCGCACGGGCAGTGGTAAGAGCAGCTTGATGCGCACCTTGTACGGCGATCTGGCGCTGACGCATGGCGAAGGACACGTCTGCGGCTTCGACCTACGGAAGCTGAAACGCAAAGAAGTACCCTTTCTGCGCCGTAAGCTGGGCATCGTATTCCAGGACTTCCAGCTGTTGAGTGATCGGAACGTGATGGATAACCTAGTGTTCGTGATGAGGAGCACGGGCTGGAAAGAGACCAAGGCGATCACCGAACGCGTGCAGGAAGTGCTGGTGCAGGTGGGCCTGGGCAACAAAGGCTACAAGATGCCGCATGAGCTAAGCGGTGGGGAGCAGCAGCGCGTGAGCATCGCCCGTGCCTTGGTGAACCATCCCGAATTGATCATCGCCGACGAGCCCACGGGGAACCTGGACCCCGAGACCACCGAGGAGATCCTCGACTTGCTCTTCACCATCAGCCAGGGCGGCAGCAGTGTGATCATGGCCACGCACGATTACACGCACATGAAGAAGCTGAATGCCCGTGTGGTTCGCTGCGAGGAGGGGAAGCTGCTGGAGCTGAGCGCTACGGCCGCCAGCTGAGCGAAAGAGCCCCAGCGGCCCCCGAACGCGGAGAATGCTTGTGAACTGCTGCGCGTTCTTCAGCGGTGACCGTTGATCGGTCTACTTGATCAACTTCTTGATCGCCTCGGCGTTCCGCTGGTTGCTGAAGCGATGTTCCAGCACGGTGGTGCGCTTCTCGATCATCGCTCCGTCCGCTGGCTGCGCCATGCATGCCTGAATGCTGAGGCGCATGCGTTCGGGGTCGTCGTGCACATGGCAAAGATCTTCCAAGCCGGTCTCCTTCACCATGGGAGAGTTGCAGACCACATGCCGTCCTTGGAACAGGCAGAGCAACAGTTTCAGCTTGATGCCGGTGGCCTGGAAGGTGGGCAGCACATTCACTTGCGCGGCTTTCACCAGCGCCGTGATCTCGTCCGTGGGGATGTTCTCGCGCAGTTTCACGTTGTTGCTCTTCGCCACGGCACTCCGCAATTCGGTGCTGGCACCACTGCCCGCGATCACCAAGGGGATCGGTAGGCCTGCAAAGACCTCCTTCACCAGCCACATGGCCGCTTGATCGTTCTCCGGAACGCTGAGCGCTCCGTGGTACAGGCAGAAATCGCCCAGGCCAGCGGGCACCTCCACCTTCTCACTCGGATGGAAGGCGGGGATGTGCTTCACATGTTTGAAGTGACGGGCAAAATGCTGCACGTCATTCGGGGAGATCGCGAGTATCTGGTGAGCCTCCGCCAGCACAGGTTCGAACTTCTTCAGCTTCTTGGCCTCGTTCACGAAATACGTGCGCTTAAAGGCGCCCCGCTCCGCTTTGGCCAG
>JBKJNF010000219.1:0-11657 GCA_046596155.1 Flavobacteriales bacterium
CGCCGGTCCTCCAACAGCTCCGGGGTCCCACCACTTGCATGGCCGATCACGGGCAGCCCGCTGCCCATGGCCTCCACCGTCACCCGTCCCATCGCCTCGTTCCTGCTGCACATCAGCAGGGTGTGGCAGCTCAGGAACAGCGGCCGCAGGTCCTGAACGAATCCACGGAGCTCCACATGGGAGCCAAGACCGAGCTCCGTGATCAACTTCATCAGGTGTTCGGCCTTTCCGTCCCCGGCGATCACCAAGCGCGTGGCGGTATGGCGTTCGCACACGATCGCCATGGCGCGAATGGCCTCCTCCTGACCCTTGCTTGGGTGGATCAGCCCGGCGAGTAGGAAAGTGAATGGAGTGGAGGACCGCCATCGTTCCTCGCTGCGCGCTGCCAGTGTGCGATAATCGTCGAGCCTGAGCACACCATTGTAGATCACCGTTGGTCGTGCGCTTGATCCCGCATAACGGGCGATGTCCATGCGAACAGCATGGCTTATAGCGATGAGCTGGTCTGCGGTTCGCAAGTGGCGCCCATACGCTCGGCGTCCGTGGTCAATGTGCAGGAGGTATTGGTCCTCGGGCAGCTCACGGATGTGCCAGATGAACGGGACCTGATGGGCCTGTTGCAGCCCCGGAACGATGCCGACTGCAGCGCTGTTCACATGGATGGCATCCACCTTCCAGTGCCGAAGCGTCTCCAGGATGGCAGGCATGAGGCGCTGGTTGTGCTTGGTGCGTTCCCGCGCAGCCCGCTCGTAGCCTAGGTACTGTTTCACCCGATGATGGATGCGACCCATGTAATGGCGCTCGCTCATCCACGGTTGCCAAGGGATCACCGCGTGGGTGATGCCTTCTTTGGCAAGCCGCTCCGAAAGGGGACCTGCGCGTGGAAGCAGCACGAATGGCTCCACTTCACCGCGCCTGCGCAATTCCAGCATCAGGTCCAGAAGGCTTCGGTTGGCCCCGTACAGCTCCGGGTAGTGGGTCACATAGGCGATGCGCATGCTTCAACCGCGCCGTGTTCCGCAAATGATGGTGTGCAACCTGTTCAGGCTGTCCTGCAAACGGAAGTCGCGCTCGGCCTTCTTTCGCCCGGCTTGCCCTAAGGTCCCGGCCAAGGATGGATCGGACGCGAGGCGCACCAGGTTCATGGCCATCGTTCGAACATCCTGTTCCGCGCAGAGCAGGCCGCTGACGCCGTCCTCCACAGCGTCAGGGATACCTGCATGCCGTGTAGCAACAACGGGTACACCACTGGCCATGGCCTCCAGGATGCTCAAGGGGGTGCCTTCGTGATCATTGTCCGCGGTGATGACGCTGTGTTGCACGAATGCGCGTGCCTGTTGCAATTGCAACGCTACCTGGTCCTGGGTAATGACGCCGGGGAATTCCACGGCTGCCTCCACACCGAGTGCCTTGGCCAGCGATACAGTGCTCTCGCGTAAAGGGCCGTCACCCGCCATCGTTAACCTTAGTTCCGGATCCTCTTGCCAGGCCTGATGGAAGGCGGCGATGGTGAGGTGCGGGGCCTTCTTGTCCACGAAACGACCGACGCTTAGGAAGCACTTGGCCGAGCGTTGCGGCAAGGCCTGGTTGAATTGCTCCACATCAATGCCATAACAGTTGTAGTGCAGCCGTTCCCTGGGGCAGCCTAATGACAGCAGTTGCTGCTCCATCTCTCTGCTCACCACCACGATCGCCGCAGCTTCCCGGATGATGGCCGCATACCGAAAGTTTTCCTTCAGCAACTTCACATGGAACGCGTCGATCCCGTGGAAGTGCACCACGAGGGGGATCCGCAGCCGTCCGCATATGGGGAGCATGGCTTCGCCGGTAGGGCCGTATTCCGCAAGAACCACATCGATCCGCGCCTTGCGGAGACGGCTGGTAACGGCGTTGCGTAGCACATCATCCTGCGCTTTGCGCGCGATGCGTTGCACAACGCGTTTGAGCAGGGTGGGGTGCACGAGTGGAGCGCCATCGATATCACGTTTGGGCAGGTGGCCATCGGTGAGGACCAATTCAACTCCGGGGAGATGCGCGATGTGGTTGGCGATGAAGGTCTCGCTCCACACGTTCCGGTTGGGCGACACTATACACAAGCGCGGTGTGCTGGTCATGCGGCAGGCTTGATGGCCGTTCCCATGAGACCAGTGATCATCGGGCTGCTCCGTGGGTCGGGAACGTGGTCGTGCTTGATCAGGTACCTCACGAACGGCAGGGTGAGGTGCTTCATCACCTTGCGTTTCCATTCAGGCATGGGGCGGCGCATCGTCCACAACCCGATCATCTGCGCCAGGCTTGCATCCCAGCCCCCAAGCGGCTTAATGATCACGTCCGAAAAGCCCGCGCTCCTGACAATGCGATCCAGCGCGAACGGTGTGTAACGATATTCGTCGTACGGCACGTCATGCAAGGGCCATAGGAAGGGCACGGTGAAGAAGAGGATCCCGCCGGGTGCGAGTACACGATAGGCTTCGCGGAGGACGGCGGCTGGATCGGGGCAGTGCTCCAACACCTCGGTGGCCATGGCGCTTTGCACACTGGCATCGGCCAGCGGCATGTGCGTGCCGTTCCATTCCATGTCGGGCGGTACGGCCCTGTAGGTGCTCACCATGTTCGACGCCAGGTCCATGCCGATATAGCGTTCAACCCTGGAAGGTGCCGATGTAAGCAGGCCACGGTACGGCTGAACACCACAGCCGATGTCGAGGAACGTGCCGTGAAAGCGGGGCAATTGCGAGCGCAGCGCCTGCCGGATGCTTGTGCGGACCAAGTAGAGGTCCTGCGTATCCGCGTTCAGCGGAAGGTCAAGGTAGGGGTTGTGGTCGCCCATGGAATGAGGTCCGCCCCAAGGTGGGCCGGATGTTCGCGCCCCGCAAATGTGCGCAATGCTCAGGGATAGCGTTCGCCCACTAGCCGGGTCCGGA
The DNA here is from genome assembly GCA_046596155.1 of Flavobacteriales bacterium. GTDB lineage: Bacteria > Bacteroidota > Bacteroidia > Flavobacteriales_F > PHOS-HE28 > PHOS-HE28. Next base: position 2,925 of record JBKJNF010000219.1, read on the forward strand.
TGGTGCGGGCTGGCGTGCCGGCCGCAACGTGCAGGTCCGGCACGTTCTCGATCACCGCTGCGCAAGGCCCCACCACGCAATGGGTTCCGATGATGATCTTGTTGACCAGCGCGGCGTTGCTACCGATGGCACTGCCGCTGCCTACATGGCAACCATGACCAAGGCCGGCACCGGGGCCGATGCTGACGAAATTGCCCAACACGCTCTCGGCACCAATGCTCACGTTGGCACTGATCAGATTGTGTTCGCCGATCGTGGATCCCGTATCAATGTGGGCACCCGCCATGATCACGCTGCCAGCACCGATAATTACGGCCGAGCCAACGATCGCCAAGGGATGAACAATGGATATGAACTCTACGTGCGGGGCCATCCGCGCAATGCGCTGGGTGATGTTCATCCGCGTGCCAACGTCCTCAATGGCCACCAGAACATGGCGCGCACCCGTGCCGGTGATCAGTTCGTCGAAATGATCGAATTGGCCGATCATGCTAACGTGCATCGTGGAGGTGGCATTCCTGTCCACTGAAATGGTGCCTGCAACCTTGTGCGTTCCGATCAAATGGATCAGATCGATCACGGTCCGCGCGTACGGTCCTTCGCCAATGATGAGCACGTCCATGGTTCCAAAGATGCATGATCCCGGCTTCCAAAAGTTCGCGCTTCGCCATACCGGGCCGAACAGATCGTCCAACGTTCTTCGGCCGACGGCGAATGGCCACGAACGAAGATCCTTTCCGAGGTCAGCTTCCGTCGCGTGCGCTTAACTCCCTGCTCGCATTCTTGCAAAGACGGCGGCGATCCCGGGCAGGTAGGTCACTACGAAATTCCTTGCTAGCTCACGCGGTCCATAGCCAGCTTCGCGACGCTCCCGCCAGATCCGTTCCCAACGTGCCCGCACCAGATCCCGGTCCTTGGCAGCGATGGCCACTTGGAACCCCGTATCCAGAAGTTCCTTCCTGCGTTGTGCCAAACGGGCCCGGAACCGGCCACCCGTTAAAGCATCCAAGTGTGGGAGCAGCCCCAGGTTGTAGTCGATCTTGTACTGTTGCGCTTGCATGCTCATCATACCACCCGCGTGCATGCGGCGGATCCCCATGATCTCATCGATGTAGGCCAGCGTACCCAGTTCGGCGAGTACCACGTTTATCGTATAGTCGAGGAATGGCCTGTTCTTAAGGCGTTCCAACAAGCGGAGCTGCGGTGTGTTGCGCAGGCAGATGCTTACGGTGGGCACAAAGTTGCAGGTGATCATATCGGCCGTATTGAATCTCGGTTCCACAGGCTTCGTGCCAAGCCACGCGCGGACATAGTCGCTGCGCGAACCATCGGGCTGTTGGTTCCATGCGTTATGGAAACACATGCTCACCGAAGCATCTGCGCGAAGGACATCCACCTGTTTCTGTAGCTTCAGCGGATCCGTCCAAACATCATCCCCTTCGATGATCGCGACGAACGTGCTGTCCGCTAGGCATTCCTCCCAAACGTCGAATCCTGTTTTCGCCGCCCCTAGGTTCGTTTCGTGCAGGATGAGTTTGATGCGATCAGGGTATCGAAGGGCCAGTTCCTGTACGATCGCCCGTGTTCCGTCCGTGCTCTTGTCCTCACCGATCACCAACAGGACCGCGACATCGGTGCGCTGCATCATCACGCTTTCCACGGCTTCACGCACGAAGGCCTCATGGTTGTAAGTGACCATGAATACTTTGAGCAGCTGGGTTGACATGCTCATGTCAATGCGCTCAGCGGTAATTCCGCTACGCCGAAGCCCGACTGGCCGAAACCATTGCCGTTATAGAACATCAACAGTCGGTCATCCACTTCAACGATATAGGGGTATGCGATCATCTCCGCATCCCACGCGCCAGGGGTCACGTCCAAGCCGGCAGAAGCATCGTCCCTTGCCCACACTTGGCCATCCGTGCTTCGGGCGTACCCCAACCTGTAGGCATCCGTACCTCCCCTGAAGTCCGTAATGCCGCGATGGCTGAACCACATATGCCAAATGCCGTTGCGCTCCACCACGCTTGGTCTGTGTGTGGGCTCCTGGTCACGTTGCCAGGGGATCAATTCCTCGTTGGTGCGCTTCCAGTCCGTGCCGTTCAACGAATGGCCGTAGCGCAACCGGTAGACTTCCTCCAAACGCCCGTTGCACTCCACCCATCGGACGCCGGAGGCATACCACATATGCCAATCGGCGCCACGGCGAAGAATGTTGACCGCCGTAGCGGAAAGTATTTCATGAGGCGTACGGTCCACCACAGGGCCGGGGAACAGACGTTGAAAGGTCATTCCTGAATCCTCACTCACCGCAATGCCTGTCCAGTTGCTGTACGGTATGCTGTGCCTGCGGCTCCATCCGCCGATGTACAACCAGACCTTGCCATTGTTCTCCAGCACGCAACTCGGCATGATCCCGTGCTCATCGAATGCCCCCGGCGCTCCGGCAGTGAGTACAGGTGCGTGGTGCACCCCCAGAACGCGGGTGGGGTCCTTCCGATCAACGTCGAGGAAGGTGGTGACGCTCGATCCCGGCCCCGGTCGCGTGGCGAAGTATACGCGGATCCGGTCCGGCAGCACCAAGGCCGTCGGGATCTGTGCATGACTGGTGATCCACCCCGCGGATCCCTCTGGCGTGAACACGCGGCCAAGCTTCGTCCATTTCATGGCGCCTGGAGCTGGAATGAGGTGAGTGCATAGCGCTTACGTTCCCGGAACCCGAGCGCCTGTGCCGTTCGTAAACTGGCGATGTTCGCAGTGAACGCATCCCACACCACCCGCGTTCCCCGCTCCTCCATTCCCAGGATGAACGCCGCGCAGGCCAGTTTCCCAGCGCCTTTTCCGCGATGATCGGGCACGGTCATTACGTCGAGCTCCGCCTCGCCACCGGCCACCCCCCCCGCATAGCAGATGGCCACAGGCTGTTCATCATCGAGCACGACGATGCCGCCCGCATGTTGTAACAGGTCCTGCTCGGAAGCCCAGAAACGTGTGGAAAGTTTCAATTCGAATACATCACACGCCGGCAACATTTCGGCCGTCAACGGGGCAATACGCAGATCGTGATGCTTGTCGTCCACCATTGCGGACAACGCCATGCGCTCCCCAGACCAGGGTGCATAGCGGATGCGTGGACGCTCCTGGAAGCCCTTCAACCCCGTATCGCGGAGGCGCTTTGCAACCCGGCTGGGTGCATCATACCACAGGATGTATCGACCCGCGAGCGGTCCATTAGGTTGGATCAAACCTTCCGCTAGTTCGTCGGGGTCGATGGCACCGACGCATTGTGTGAAGCCAACCTTGTTGATCACGAGCGCCCATTTCCTGGGGCCATCGGCGCCCGCGATCACATCACCGCCCTGCAGGCCTTCCAGCACGCATCGAGGAAGGATGAAGTCATTCAGCTCCTCCCGGTGCCATCGGGTCACTTCCGTCCACAGCGCAGGAGGGACATGCTGCATGTCAACAGATCACTCCTTCACAATGTATGCGGTCGGCATCCAGCCCCAAGGCAGGGTGCGCACCTTGGCATTGGGCAGGACATCCTTCACAGCCCGTGTTTCCCCTGGTGAAAGCTCGTGATTGAACTGGTCCAGCACGATGATCCCTCCCGGGGTGATCCGCGGCCAGAACGCTTCGATGCTCGCCTTCGTCACCTCGTAGATGCCGGCGTCGAGGAACACCAATTTGAACTGCATTGACGGATGTTCCTCGAAGAATGGCAGGAGGTCTTTGGTCACATCCAACTTGTGGATCTTCACGATGTTATCAATGCCCTGTGCCTTCACCAGGTCCAGAACGCGCTGGTGGCTCTCCGTATAGGATCCGCTGTCCACGTATTTCTCCTCTTCCGTAGTGGCCATGCCCTCGAACCAGTCAAAGCCGTGCACCATGGTCATGCCGCTGGGTTCGAAAAGCCGTACCAGCTTTCCGAAGAGCAACGAACCAGCGCCTTTGTATACGCCCACCTCGGCAATGTGGCCTGCCACTTCCAGGGTCCGACGATAAAGTTCATAGTGCGTGAGGAGGCGGGCGATGCTGAAGTGCCCAACGAACGCCGGGAAGTGCTCCAGCAGGTCATCGATCGTGTAGCCCATGTCCTTCACCGCCTTCACCCCTTCCCGATAGGGGCCGCGAAGCGCGTCATATTTCATCGATTCGAAGGTGGCGTACCGGTGCCCGTCGTTGGCCATGAGCGTGTGGTTCAGATGTTGGAAAAGGCGCTGATGCGCAGGAACTGGTCCGTGTTGAGGCGGATCGGCTTGTCGTTCTGCGCGATGATCACCTGTTCGTCCGCCATATCCTTTGTGACAAGTGCGTTAGCGCCGATGAAGCAGCGGCGGCCGATCCGCACACCGTGGGAGACGGTGGAGTTGATCGCGAAAAAGCAGTGATCGGCGATCGTGCATGCACCGGCGATATTGGCGCCGCTTGTGAACCATCCGTGATCACCCAGAACGGTGTGATGCCCGATGATCGCGCCGCTCCACACGAACACATCGTTGCCGATGGTCACCTTCGGATGGATGTGAACATCGCGCATGATGAAACAATTCTCGCCGATAGTCGTGCCCTTCGGCAGGCCGCTCTGTGGGTGGATGAAGGAGGGCAGGGCAAAACCCTTGGCCTTGGCTTCCCCGATCTTCTTCGCCCGCAGCGCATTCATGTCATGGTAGCCGAGCGCAACGAACAGGTCGAACTTGTCCGGGGGGAATTGCTTCTCCACGTCGTTGAAGTCGACCACGGGCCGTCCTTCTTTCTTCCCATCGCCAACGTAGGCGGCATCCACGGTGAATGCGGCCACGCTGATGCCCGCCTCATGCACCATGAAGTGGTGCACCACCTCGGCGATCTTGCCGGTGCCGAAGAGGACAATGGGTTTAATGCTCATGTTGCCAATGCTTTTAACGCCTGCCGGTCGATCTTGCCGTTGCTGTTCTTGGGTAGCGGCGTGTGTTGCACGAAGATGAGGCGCGGACGCATATAAGTGGGCAGCGAGGCGGTTAGCTTCAGCGCCAGACTTTCCGGGGTGACATCCACTTCGGCGTTCACGTAGGCGAGAATGCTTCCCGCTTCGCCCGAGGCCAGGGTCTTGTAGATCACGCCCACTTCATGCACTGCGGGGATGGCGCTGAAGGCGGCCTCCACCTCCTCCAGTTCGATGCGGTATCCCATGTGCTTGATCTGATTGTCCACGCGCCCCTTGAAGCGCAGCAGACCGTCCCCGCCGAGATGCACAAGGTCGCCGGTACGATACATGATCTTACGGTAGTGCGGCGATGCAGGGTCCTGCACAAAAGCCTTCGCCGTGCGCTCCGGATCGTTGTAGTAGCCACTGCCCACATTCGGTCCGCCAAGGAAGAGTTCGCCGAGTCTGGGCTCGGCCGCCTCGAGCGGCTCGATGTGGTAGGAGAAGTCCGGAGCGAGGTGACCCAACGGGGCCAGTTCATCCATCTCTGAGAGATCTTTCGCCGTGATATCATAGGCTGAACAAATGCAGGTGCATTCTGTTGGGCCGTAAGCGTTGATCAGCTTCACACGGTCGCCGAGCAGAGCGTGCAGTTCCTTCAATTTGGCCTTGGGAAATCCTTCGCCGCCGAACATGATCCGCTTCATCGCGGGCATCGACGTCCTGTCAATGGCACGCATGGTGAGCATGTACACCAGCATGCTTGGCACACTGAACCACATGGTGCAATTAAGCGCCTCAACGCTCTTCACAAGGGCACGAGCATCCTTTACCTTATCGGTGGTGAAAGGGCAAAGCGTGGCGCCGTTGTAAAGCGCCACATAGAGGTCGCACACTGAATTATCGAAGTAGATCGGGTTCACATTGGTGAGCGTGTCCGCTTCGGTGATCCCGATGCTGTGGCGACCCCAAGCGATAAAGTTCAGCAGGTTCTGGTGCGTGATCACCGCGCCCTTCGGAAAGCCCGTGGAGCCGCTGGTGAACATGATGTAAGCCCCGTCCGAACCGGTGATGTCGGCACCCATTATGGGAAGATCGGACGGGTTGACACTGGCGACTTCTTTTAGCGTGACCAGCTTATCAGCGTGTGGTCCGCTGACCACCCGCATGGCGTCAACAGAAGGCTCATCGACCAAGATGATCGACGGCATGCAGCGATCGAGGATGCGAACGCAACGATCGGGCGGACTCGCCGGGTCGATGTTCGTGTAGAGAAGTCCGAGTTTGTTGCACGCAAGGATAGCAGCGATACCATCCACCGACTTGTGGTTGAACAGGGCCACGACCTCACGCGCCTTCAAGCCAAGTTGCCGCAGTCCGGCCGCTATGCGTTCCACGCGGTCGTTAAGCTCGGCATACGAGATCCGCGTTCCGTCCACGTAAGCCAGCGCCGTATGGCTTGCCCGGGCCTTGCTGACCCGCTCGAAAGCCATCCCCAGGTTCACACAACCGTAAAGTGTGCTATCCTTCATGGCGGTCATACGCGCAAGCCGCCGTCCAGGTGAAGGACCTGGCCATTGTAGTAGTCGTTCTCAAGTATGAAGCGCACGGCGTGCGAGACCTCAGAGGCTGTTCCCAGCCGGCGCAAGGGGACCTGCTTGGTCCATTGGTCCACCATGGATTGCGACAAGGCCTCGCGCGTGCTGTGGGTGTCGATGAAACCCGGGGCCACGGCGCAAACGCGGATGCCGAACACCCCGAGTTCCTTGCTCCAGGTAACCGTCAAAGCTTCCAAGGCCGCCTTTGCCGCAGCATAGGCACTTTGCCCCACGTTGCCTTGTGCGGCAATGCTGCTGAAGTTGATCAATACGCCCGGCTTGCGGGCCAGTGCCATGCGCGAAACGGCTTCTCGTCCTAACAGGAATGCACTGTCCAGGTTGCTCGCAACCGTCTCGCGCCAGCTTTGAAGGTCATGGCGCGGGTCCGGCCGCTTCATCATGTTGAACAGGGGCTCGCTGTGGATCCGACCAGCCAAGTTCACCACGGCATCGATGTGGCCAACTGTGCCCGACCACCGATCGAACGCCTGCTTGATGGCCTCCGGATCCGTGAGGTCCAACTCTTCCGCATGAACATTGGCGTGTGCAGGTGGCTCGCTGACCTGCCGGTCGATCGCGATGATCCTACCGCAGAGGGGGGCCAGGTCATTCACCAACAGACGGCCAAGGCTGCCACCAGCACCGGCCACCAGCACGTTGGCACCTTCCAGCTTCATGCGCCGGCGACCAGCTGCGCGGCCAGGGTTTTCTCCACATCCGCGATCGTGCGCATGGCCGCGATCTGATCTCCCGAGAACAGCACATTGAATTCTGTCTCCAACCGCATGATGAAGCTCATGTGGGTGAGGGAATCCCACTCCGGCATGTCCATGATGACGGTCTCGGGAGGAAGTTCTTTCCCCCGGGGCATGAACACTTCCTTGATGATGTCTGCTACGGTCATTTCTACGTCTGTTCCAGTACCCTTTCCGAGGCCGCGAATATAGGCCTTGGGGCGGTAGCCGGGCCCTGCGCGGGCTAGGCAAGCCACAGTTGGTTCAGGCACTTGAAGAGGGGTGCCCGTTGATCAATGAACGCGCTAACAAGGTGACGCCGTGCGAAGGCTGGTACGTCCTGTCCGTTATGCGGAGTGCAGCACAAGCCCTGCGATCCGTTCGACATCCGACGCGGCCAGATCCGGATACAGAGGCAGGCAGAGGACACGTTCCGCAACGGAACGGCTTTTGGGGCACGCCACGGCATGGACATAGGGCAGGGTGTCCAGGGAAGGATGGAAATAGCGTCGAGGGAACACCCGCTCCGCTTCCAAGGCCGCTTTCACGCGAAGCATCGATGAATGGTCCCGGAAGAGCACCGGATAGTAGGCGTGATTGGTAATGGCGCCCACTGGGGGGGTCGGACGGGTCAGGGGTGCGGAGGCTAGCAGGCGATCATACAAAGCGACCACCGAACCTCGCTCCTGAATGAGCTGGCCGAGATACGGAAGCACCGTGAGCCCCATGGCTGCGTTCAATTCGCTGTTCTTGGCATTGATGCCGAGTTGGAAATGGTCGTCGCCGATGTGTCCGAAACTGCGCAGAAGGCGGAGCTGCGCAGCGTCCTTCTCATTGTGCGCGATCACGCAACCGCCTTCACCCGTGTGAAAGAGCTTGGTGGCGTGAAAACTGCAGGTGGCCATGTCTCCAAAGGATAAGAGGCTTTTTCCCTTGTAGGTGGCACCGAAGGCATGCGCCCCGTCGTAGATCACCTTGGCGCCATAGCGATGCCCCAGTTCCGCCAGGTGCTCGACAGCACACGGAATGCCGTAGACGTGCGTGGCCAGCACGGCCGATGCACCTTGCTTCAGCTCCTTCTCCACAGCGTTCACATCGACACAGGTCGTGTTCGGGTCGATGTCCACGAACACCGGCTCACAGTGTTCCCACAGGATCGAGCTCAGTGTGGCGACATACGAGTACGGAGTGGTGATCACGCGGCCCTTGACCCCTAATGCTCGGATGGCAAGCTGGATGGCCAGTGTGCCATTGGCCATTAAAATGCAATGTGACACATCCAGTTCCTTCGCAATGAGGCCCTCCAGTTCCAACGCCGCTGGGCCTTGATTGGTCAATTGGCCCGTTTCCCAAACGCGGCGGAGCTGGGCGACGTACTCCTCCAGTGGAGGAACGAAGGCCTTGGTGACGTTAATGCTCCGGACGGCTGCCATGTTGCGAAGGTCAGACATCCTGGCGGAAGGCCGCCCAAGCCGCGGTAAAGGCCCTTTTG
>JBKJNF010000131.1:0-23569 GCA_046596155.1 Flavobacteriales bacterium
GTTGCGCAACGCCGATGCGGAACTGGATGCTTCAACAGGACGAACCAGTACGCGCAAGTGGTGGTTGGCCGCGGCGGCCTTGATCTTGTTGGCGGGCTTCGCGTGGTGGTTGGTCCCGGGTGAAACACCGCAACGGTTGGCGGAGGACTTCGCGATCGCCGAACCGGGATTGCCGGTGCTGATGGGGGCTTCACCACGCACCATGGACGCGATCATGAACGCTTACAAGCAGAACGACTTTGGCACAGCGGCCCAGCTTTTGGAAAGGGCACTGTCAAGGGATCCAGGGAATGACACGCTCCTGTATTTCAACGGTGTGGTGCTGGAGCGGATGCAGGGTTGCCACAGGTCTATCGCTGAGTTCAGACACGTTCCAAAGGGGTCGATCTTCGAAGCGCGGGCTTTGTACCGGAGCGCGTTGTGCGCATTGGGCAAGGGTGATGTGGGAATGACACGCGCGCTTCTGCAACAGGTCGTGTCCACCAACGATGCTCAGCTGGGCGGCAGGGCAGGTGAGCTCCTAGCCCGCTTGGATCGTTTGTAGCGCCATGCGCCGATCGTCAGCAGGAACACAGCTGAGCCGCCCGTCCACCAGAACCGGTTCCTATTCGGAAGTGAGGTCCGGACCTCCTTGCCCGTAACGATGATCCCGCTCCAATAGAAGGGATCGCTAAGCGCATCATCAGCGTGCTTCTTCACGAACGTGCGTTTCGCTTCGCACAGTGCGTCACTCACACTCAGGCCGTCATCCATGCCAGCGTACATCAGCCCGAGCACTTCGCTCGTCGCTTGGTCATCCACGGGCCACAGCGTTTGTACCACCGCATCCGCACCGCCGCGCAGGAAGGCATTGCCCAAGCTGATCGCACCTTGGCCACGGTAGATGCGGCCTTCACCACCGGAGCAGGTGCTCAATATCACGAGCGGTGCTGCGCATCCGAGGCTATCGATATCGCGAATGGACAACGGGCCATCATCAAGGAGCAGGTATGGAAGTTCATCCGCGCCTTTGGGTGAAACCGCGTGCGAGGCGAGGTGAAAGGGCGCTTCGCCGTTCAACAGGTCGAACAGGTCCTGTCGGGTTACACCTTGGAACAAGGGCTTGTCAGGATCCTGTGCATGCATCGATGTCACGAGCGCTTCAGAGAACGGCAAGGCGGAAGCATCCATGGCTTTTGAAATGGCCAAGCGCATCGGCGTATGGAAGGGGCCGGTCGGTTTTTCCAGTGCTTCATGGATGGTGCGCGCATTGCGAACGGAACACCTGTCCATCAGGTAGTGCATGTTCGCCCAACTGGCCTCGCCGAGCGTGTCTGTCACCAGTGCTTCGAAGGGGATCCCTGCCAGCGCCTCACCGGGTACGATCACGAGCTCGCGATCGTCGTTCTGGTCAAGAGCGGCTCCGAGCGTGGCTTGGTAGATCGCGAAGGCGTTCTTACGATAGGCCCGCGGATCATTGCGTTCCATTTCGGTTCGCAACGCGTGAGCGGCAGCGCGTGCGTTGAACGATCGGGCATCGTTCAGTGCGGCGTTCAAGATGCGCGGTCCTCGGTGGTCGATGCATAGGATGCTGAGCGAGTAATGCTCGTGGAACGCAATGCAGGTAACGCCGTCCGGAAGACTTGGTGATCCGGTGAATGCCGATCGCGTTCCGGCGTTCGTACCGACCGCTCCGGCTTTCAGCATGTCCCGTTGTTCGCTGGCGTCGCAGTTGAGGTCATACCAATCGATGGCCTTCAGCAGGAGGCTGCTATCACCGGTTGCGCGGTAAAGGTCCAAGAGCATTCGAGTGCCGATGTGGAAGGGGAAATGGCTGTAGCTGCCGGTCACCTTGTGCAGGTCGCGGCTGCGGTATTCGTGCAGCATGGCTTGCCAATAAGGGACTGCCGCTTCGATGGAGGCCAACGCCCTCCGGAGCTGCTGCACATCGGGACTATCCGGATATCCCGCGATCGCGGTCGAGCGCAGGTAGTAGAGTTCCACCATCTGCGCCTTGTTGACGATGCGGGGATCATACAGCAAGGGATCCACATCAGCGGGATGTCCGGCCTGCCTCAGCATGGTGCGCAATGCCCGGTCGTAGGCGGCGGTGGCAGCTGGGATACCGTCCCTGCCGTAAGCGCTTTTCAACAAAAGCGCGGTTGTGAAATGGTCCATCATTACGGCTTCAGAGGTTCCCATGCCGATGGCCTGCATGAGCACGATGGATCGCTGATAGTTGGTAAGCGCACTGTCCACAAACGCTTGCAGAAGCGCCGGTGCGATGGTTGAACCGTAGTAACCGGCCTCGTCATTGAACGTGTTCCCGATGTCGTGGGTGATCTGTGCGATCCAGATCGTGTCTCTCGCGGCGGTGGCGGATCGGAGTGCTTCGTGAAATAGTTCGCGTGAGCGCGAAAGCACTTGGTGTTTGTCCGCATCACCGAAGCCAAATGCGACTTTGTACGCGTAGCCGACTTCTCGCAGGATGACAACGCGTTCGTATGCCGTAACATCTCTCTTGTGCCTACGGATAAGTAGCCTGGCACGGTCCGCATCCCGCCAAGCGAGTGTTCGGTGGTCGGTTTGCGGATCAGCCATGTAGTTGTGGTAGCGTGCTTGGTAAGCGTAGCCCACAGCAGCTTCGGCGGATGAGTCCCCGAAGAGCTGTTGTCGTATCCGCAGCGCATCATCCCATTGGGCTTTCGCTTCACCGATGTCGCTAAGGCGGTGGTATTGCTCACCGAGACTTTCCAGCAGACGGGCTCGGTAGCGCGTGTTGGACGTCTCCTTGTCGAGTTCCTGTCGCAGGAGGAGGAGTGTTCGATCAACTTCTCCGTTAAGCATTCCGATGCGGGCCTGTTGCAGCACGGGCTGCGCGGATAGGCAGGCTATGCAAAATGCATAGGCCAGGATCAGGATGGAACGAATAAGGGGCACGGTGTGCAAAGTATACCCTCTTGGGACCTTAGCGGGGTGGTCACCATTTCTTCCTGCCCAGACTCCTACATTTGGTCACAACGCCCCCCGACAAGGTCGGGATGAGACACATGCAACCCCAGTTGAAGGAGGAAGGAGAGTTCAAGTACATCGATGTCGGTGAAGGGCCGCCGTTGCTCTTTCTGCACGGACTGTTCGGGGCACTGAGCAACTTCGAGGGACCGATCTTGCATTTCGGTCGGAATTATCGTGTGCTGATGCCGATGCTGCCGCTGTACACCTTGCCGATGCTCAATACCAACGTGCCCGCATTGGCCGACTTCCTGGATCGCTTCGTTCTGCATTTGGGCCTGCAGGAGATCAACCTGCTGGGCAACTCATTGGGTGGGCACGTAGCACTGATCTACTGCACGCAACATTCCGAAAAGGTCCGCACGCTCATTCTTACGGGCAGCAGTGGACTGTATGAGAATGCCTTCGGGGGAAGTTTTCCGCGGCGCGAGGACAAGGAATACTTGCGCGCCAAGATCGCATTGACCTTCCATGACCCTGGGTTCGCTACGGATGCGCTGGTGGAGGAGTGCTATGTGACGGTGAACGACAAGGCCAAGCTCATTCGCATCCTGTCGCTTGCGAAGAGCGCCATCCGCCACAACATGGCCAAGGACCTGCCCAACTTGAAGATGCCGGTCTGCCTCATCTGGGGAAAGCAGGATACCATCACGCCTCCGCATGTGGCCGAGGAGTTCCATTCCCTCATTCCGCACAGCGACCTGTTCTGGATCGACGCGTGCGGGCATGCGGCCATGATGGAGCATCCCGACGGTTTCAACGTGATCGTGGACAATTGGCTGGTGAAGACGTTGAATACCGAAAGATCGTAGCAACGCAGAATTACGACCGCTTTCACTGTTGACTTTCGCGGTTCAGACCTGTCACATGGAAAACCTCATTGCAGAGCACCTCGGCAGCGGACGAGAGCCCAAGCATTGGCCCAAGCCAACGCTACCGGAGTATGCCTTCATCGGGCGGAGCAACGTGGGCAAGAGCTCACTAGTGAACATGCTGGTGGGCATCAACAAGCTGGCACGTGTGAGCAACACACCCGGCAAGACGCGGAACGTAGAGCACTTCAAGGTGGACAATTCATGGCTGCTGGCCGATCTGCCGGGCTATGGGTTCGCCAAGGTGAGCTTGAATGAACGCGCGGCGTGGCGAACGATGATCGACAACTATCTGCTGGAACGCGAGAACCTCCAGTGCGTGTTCGTGCTGGTCGATGGCCGCCTGGAGCCGCAGAAGAACGACCTTGGCATGATCAAATGGCTCGGCGAAAAGGAGATCTCCTTCGTGATCGTCTTCACCAAGAGCGACAAGCTGAAACAGCCGTCGTTGATCAGCAACATCGCGTCGCTCAAACGCACGCTGAAGAAGACCTGGGATCAGCTACCCACGATGTTCATCACCTCATCGGAAACGAAAAAGGGACGCGAGGAGATCCTCGAGTTCATTCACGGGGTGAATGCACAGTGGGGGGGGAGGGCGTGAGTTAGTTGAGACGTTGGTCCGGTAAACGCATCAAGACTCCCGACTTAGGACGAACGAATTCACGACTTCTTCAGATCAGGCAGCATGTGCTCCGCGAAGTAGTGCCCGAAGTCACGGAACTGCGCCGCCATTTTCCCTTCGCCGGTGGCACGTTCGAACGTATCCGCCATGGTCATGATGCTCTGGTGGTAGAAGGCTTTCATCTCGTCCGTGGTCATCTCCTTTGTCCACAGATCTATGCGCAGGGTGTTGTTCTCGCGGGCATCCCACAGGCTGATCAGCGTGGCCTTGCACTCGCTCTTCACCTGGCCGTCCTCGGCCTCCCAATCAATGCGGTCGGGCACCTGGTTCTCATCGAGCGTAACGGTGAAACGGATCTGTGAGGTCTTTGGCATGGTGTGGAATTATGGACTGTCTTATGTCTCATGTCTTATGCGGCTCGTGCCGGTTCGGCACCTGCATCGGACATAAGACGTCGGACAGTCCTGTTCATCTCGGTTTATAGCTCTTCAACACGCTACGCGGATCGGTCTTTCTGAACAGTTCGGCGGTAGTGAGGTCGCTGTGATCGTCCATGTAGCTCTTCACCAATCGGTAGCCGATCCATTCGCCAAGGTGGCCAGGGCTCTCATGCGGAAGGCCATTGGTGAACGGACCATCGTTCAGCATGCGGTCGATGTCCTCGTTCTTCTTGCTGTACAATTGCTGTTTGGCCACGAGTTCCTTCCACATATTGAATTCATTGTCCTCGCACCATTTGAGCTGTGCATCGGTATAAGCGAACTTCAGCGCGGGGTTGATCTCGGGCAACAGCTCATCGAGCAGGTACATCACCTTGCCGATCTCCACCAGATTCGTGAGGAGGTCTTCGCCGCGCACGTCCATGGTGTAGTGCACCTGTAACCAGGCTTTGATCGCGCTGGGTACCATCAGCTCCGGCCGCATTCGGTCCTTGACATACTGCGGGAAGGCTTCGGGTGCCAGGTACTGCACCACTGGGCTGTCCTTCCCCACGAACCATTCCACGCCGATACCCAGCACACTGTCCGTGGGGATCACGCCGTAATTGAAGCCACTGTTGAAGATGACGATGCGCGGCACCAAACTGTCGGGGAATTCGGTTTTGAGCCGCTCGAAGGCCAGCTCGAACTCCGCACGTTCCGGTTCCATGTCCCCGAAAACGCTGTCGGCGCGTTGCTGAATGCTGCTCCAGTCGGGATCCATCACAAAGCGTGTGAGGGCGATGGATAGACGCGGATCATCGATGGGTGCTGCCTGCAGCACGCGTTCAACGTAGTCCTTGTAGAAGCTGCCGTACTGGGCGTAGAGCTTTAGATTGAAATTCGTGGATGTATCGCGGGCTCCGTGGAACAGGTCCTGGTCCAGTCGTTCCAGCTTCAGTTCAAGGTCCGCTTGTCCTTTCCGTGGGTGCCGATCGCCGCCGCAGGCCGACAAAAGAACCACCGCTGTTAAAAAGGCGCAGTTGGCGGGAAGGAGGAGCAGCTTACTTTTGACCATTCGTTAAAACGCACGCGAAACTATGAAGAAGGCATCCGCTCTTACCGTGCTGGCCATTATGGCGGGCATGAGCACGAACGCACAGGACACGAAAAAATTCCGGCTGGGGCTCGAGGTTTGCCCGAACATGGGCTGGATCGCCACGGATGTGAAAGGCTACGATAGCGATGGGTCGCGCTTGGGCTTTCGCTTCGGGTTGCTTGGTGACGTGCAATTAGGTTCCAATGCCAACTACTTCTTCAGCACGGGAGTTTTTCTGAACAATGTCGGCTTCAAGACGAGCCAAACGGTTACCGTCACGGACAGCACTGGTGCTATTTCCACGGCCACTTTCAAGGGGGAGAGCAAGTTGCAGTACGTTGAACTGCCCATCTCGATCAAACTGAAAACGAACGAGATCGGATACATGACCTACTTCGGCCAGATCGGGGTTGATATCGGTGTTTTGACGGCGTCCAAGGGCAAGTTCAACGACAGCGATTTTGAGGACAACAACAAATACATGAACCCACTGCGGATCGCCTTGGGGGTCGGTGGCGGCCTCGAATACAACTTCAGCGGCAACACGTCCGCCTTGCTGGGCATTAAATACAGCAACGGGTTCACCAAGGTGTTCAAGGACAAGGTTACCGTGGACGGGGTCGAGTCCGAACAGCCCAAAGCCAAGTTGCATTACTTCGAGCTTACCGTGGGTGCCTTGTTCTAGGACATACATCTTCCATACGTGGAGCCCTGCCCGATGGGGCGGGGCTTCCTATTTCAACCTGCATGAATACGGATAAGGTCATTGCACACATTACCGATTGGTTGCGCACCTACTGCGAGCAGAACGGGCAAAAGGGATTCGTGGTGGGCGTAAGCGGCGGCATCGACAGTGCGGTCACAAGTGCCCTGTGTGCGCGCACAGACCTGCCCACGCTCTGCGTGGAAATACCCATCTACCAAGCTTTTTCGCAGGTGGAACGGGCGCAAGAGCATATTGCGGCACTTCGCGGCAGCCATCCGAATGTCAGCATTGAAGTGGTGCAGCTTACACCCGTGTTCGATTCCTTGATAGCAGCACTCCCTTCGCACCCCGACAAACTCGCAACAGATCTGGCACTCGCCAACACACGTGCCCGCTTGCGCATGGCCACCTTGTACTACTTCGCAGGCCTGCACCGGTATGTGGTAGCCGGAACGGGGAACAAGGTGGAGGACTTCGGCGTGGGCTTCTTCACCAAATACGGTGATGGCGGCGTGGACCTGTCGCCGATCGCTGACCTGATGAAGACCGAGGTGTATGAGGTGGCCGCTGCACTTGGCATTGTGGACAGCATCATGAAGGCCAAACCCACCGACGGGCTTTTCGGTGACGATCGCAGTGATGAGGACCAGATCGGCGCTAGCTATCCAGAGCTTGAATGGGCCATGGAATTCCGCCATGGCGGTGGTGATGCGAACAAGGCCGAGCTGAACGCACGCCAACTACATGTGCTCGGGATCTTTGACCAGCGCCGCGCGGCCAACCACCATAAAATGGTGCCCATCCCGGTGTGCAACATCCCGCCGCACGTCCGCAATTGATCATTGCGTCCCCGGAGGCTGATTTTCTTGCTCTCCAGGAGGTGCCTACCGAGATCGTAAGTTGGTGACAGGTCCCCCTGCCAGCGAGATCACACCTCGCCATCCCATAAGCTGCAGAGCGCTAGTCCGTTTGCAAACATGATCGACCGGCGAAAAAATGTGCCGGTATTTTCTACAAGCCGACGGCAGGCAGACAGCGGGCTTCCATCCGGACCAGCGGCCGGAAGAGCTGGTCGAACTGGTCGAGGGCGAATGTTTGGGCTAGGCCGACCAACGACGAAAGACAACCGAGGGCCAAGGCGATGGAAGGGATGTATAGCCTGCTCATTCGGTCAATGACGGTGTCGCTCAACCTCTTCGCGCATCGACCGGAAGAAGCGATTGCGCTCCTTCTCGCCGGTGCCACTGATGAGCATCGATCTGCGCATGATGTTCTGCAAGCTCCGGTGCGTAGCCATGGTGAACGTCTTGTCCGTGGTGGCGATGTAGTTGATGACGCCATGGTTGACGAAGACCACAGGTGTACGGCCGTTGTCCGAATAGATCAGGTTGTCGCCGATCATGACCTCGTTCACGAACACCCGGAAAGCGGCAGTGCCCTGCGCAGGTGTTTCGCCCAAGGCGAACTTCACGCCCGCTTCGGCCTGTTGCTGCAAGTGGTCCAATAGCTCAGTGAGTTTGTCGAACAGCAGCTGCGCATCGGACTCGCGAGCAAAGACCCCGGCATCACGGTAGAAGGCGATCTGCCGCATGGTGCCGTTCAGGCTTTCCGCGTTCCAGATCTCCGTGCTGGGCATCCGCATGTAAGTGAGAAAGGTTTTGCGGCCGAGCGCGAGCAGATCAGTGTCTCGCTCGGCGAGATCGAAACGGCCGACCTGGGCGCCCGCGTCCTGCAGGATCGTGCGCCGCCAGAATGAGAGCTTGAACTGGGCGAGTTCTGGCACCTGAAAGTGATGGAAAAGCGGAATGTCCTTCGCTTGGAAGATGAACTCGGCTTTTTCCCTCCCTTCGGCAACCTGCTCTAGTTGGAGGTTCAAGCTGGTGAGCCAGTTGGCCAAGGTGAAATCACCCTGACCCACGAAGCGCCCTTGGAACACGAAGTTCCCGTTCTGCTGCCCCAACAAGGCATCCAAGGAAATGCTGAAGTGCTTGGAGATCATCCCTAGCTCACCGATGTCCAAAGGCTTCTCGCCACGGATCCTGCGATAAGCGCTGTCGGCGCTGATCCCCAACAGGGAAGCTAGTTCTTCCGGCAGGGAAAGGTGCGGGGGCAGGCACTCCTTGACCTGTTTGAAAAGGGCTTGCTGAAGGTCCACGGCATCCATGAACACCAAGATCGGCAATTATCCGTAAAGCGGCGGGGGACTATTGCGACTATTGCCGATCGGTGCCTTGGATAGGCGCTTTGAAGGCGCCCGTCACTTGCCGGTGATCCCGCAGGTGTGCATTGTGGCTGATCGCGAAATGTCCTGATAGGGCCTGCATTTATCGCCAGCCTGTCGCCTCCGGATCGGCCTTGTTTCGTGCCAGCAAACACCACCAACGCCATGAAAAAGCCCACCACCCTCCTGACGACCATCGCTTTGATCTGTGGAGCGGCCCCCTCTGTCCTGGCCCAGGACACCCTATTCTTCCGCAGCGGTCACATTGTAGCAGCCACGGTGGAGGAGATCGGCCTGGACGACATCACGTACCACGAACCCAGCGATGCCGTGCGGTTGGTGGTGGAGAAGAAGGACGTGGCCCGGATCAAGATGCACGATGGACGCGTGCTCGCCTTCCAGGACCGGAGCCTTGGCGTGGAGTACTCAGAGGAGGTGCTCAAAAAGAAGCATGTGGTGAAGATGGAACTCCTCTCTCTGGCTTTCGATCATTTAACCATCGGGTATGAGCAGGTGCTGAAGCCAGGGATGAACGCTGAACTGCGCGCCAGCTATATCGGCGTTGGCAACTCGAAAATTGACCACGAAGCTACGGGCATGATGGTCGCCGGTGGTATCAAGTTCATCTCCCGCCCCGATCACGTCGTGCGCGGAATGAAGCTTAACCACCCTTTGCACGGCCGGTATGTGAAGCCTGAGATCCTCTTCAACACTTTCACCGTGTCATCAAAAAATGAAGTGAACTACGGCGGGTCTACCGGCTCCGTTGCGGCCCGTCGAGCGCACATCACGTACACCAACGTGGCCTTCAACGTGATCTTCGGCAAACAACGCCTCTTAGGTGATGGGGTTACCCTTGATACCTGGGTCGGGGTCGGCTACGCCGTGCAAGGTGCTGCGGGCAATAGTGCTTACGACGACCCCCGGCGCTACTTCTACAGCCATGTGTTGCTGGGCAGGCAAACTCCGATCGCGCTAAGCTGTGGGTTGTCCATTGGTGTGGCGTTCTGAACCCACTTCATCGACCATTACCTTTCATATCCAAGAACCCATGCCAACGCGAACGATCAACATACAGAAAGATGCTGCAGTCATTGTCGCACTTTGCATGTTCGTCATTTCGGCATGCAAGAAGGATGATCCCGCGCCGCCTACCCCCGTATCGGACGGGCTCACGAACCACGGCTGGACACGCAAGGCGCACAGCACTCCACAGGTCCTTCTGGGTTCAGGTCCTTCATCGCTCCACGCGATCCGGTGGGAGACCAATGCGAACGGCATCTTCCCAGCCACCTCGTACTCGTCGAGCTATATGATCACCAGCGACATGGGCGACACATGGACAACAAGCTCGCTACTCTCGGGCAGCGTTGGTGCCGACGAGTTCGTCCTGTTCGGGTCGCCCAGGTTCGTCGATGAACAGGTGGGATACTTCGCGTGCTTGCACGGGTCTATATGGAGCCCCACCACGAGCTGGTATAGAAGCATCAACGGAGGTCAGAGCTGGAGCGCAGCGGGGAATGGAGGAGGGAACGGCGGTGGCTTCGCACGTGCGGGTGCCACGTCACGTCTTTTCCGTTACGGCGATACACAGACCTACATGAGCGAGAACCTCGGCACCAGTTGGTCCTCTGCGAGCGCGGCTCTCGGCCAGATCAAAGGCATGGTGTTCACCGATGATCAGCACGGGTTCGCCACGGGCGTTGCGGGTATCCTGACCACCACGGACGGCGGAACATCGTGGCAGTCGGTATCCGATGAAGGCTTTTCATTGATAGCGCAGGATGATGCGCTCGTCGGTATTGCGACCCGGGGGCCTCTGGTCGGCCCTGGTGAACTGTTCCGCACCACGGATGGCTGGGAGACCAGCGAACTGGTGCAAACCCCGGCCGAGGTCGGTGCGCCCAAGTGCATTCTCCTGGACGGCCTTGGACGACTGTATGCCTGCAAGGAAGAGCGCCTCTACGTATCCACGGACCTTGGCGAAACGTGGTCGCTCGATCTTGAGATGCCGGCCGACAATAACATCACCTGGATCCGACGCGTGGACGATCACCTCGTTGTGGCCACGATATCCTCTTCTTGGGCCAGGAAGTTTGCGCCGCTATAAAGAACTGCCGCACCGCGATAGCGCGCTCGTTCACAAGAATGACAGTCGGCTACTTGACCCATAAGCCAACAAAGCGGCCAGTTCAGCCGATCGTCCATGTATGCTCGCCCTTGAGCAAGGCATCCAGATCGCCGAGCCCCTTTTTCTCCTTTGCCAGTTTCACTTGGGAGATCAATTTTTCCTCATGTGTTGGCCGTTCGTTCACGTAGAACACGCCAAAGGGCCGCGGCATCGCGTCCTCCAAGCGGGGGTCATCGAATAGGCGCACGAGGATGCTCGCTTTGAATGGATCACGCTCATCGTGTATCCATAGATCATCTAGGCTGGTGCCACCAGCGTAGGTGTCCACGATCACGGGTGTCATCCCGTTGAGCTTTATACCGCGGGTGCCATTAGCGAAGACAAGCGGCTTGCCCTGTTCCACGAAAATGGTGTTCAGTGGCTTGTTGGCCTTCTCGGTGAAGACCTCGAATGCGCCGTCGTTGAACACGTTACAGTTCTGGTAGATCTCCACGAGGGATGTGCCACGATGTGCATCCGCTCGGGCGAGCACTTCGCGCATGTGCTTCGGATCACGGTCCATGCTGCGGGCGATGAAGGTGCCATCGGCGCCCTTTACTAAGGCGAGTGGATTGAAGGGATGGTCCGTGCTACCCATCGGCGTGCTGCGCGTTACCGCGCCTTCCGGACTGGTCGGCGAATACTGGCCTTTCGTGAGGCCGTAGATCTCGTTATTGAAGAGCAACACGTTCACATCTACGTTGCGGCGCAGCAGGTGGATGATGTGGTTGCCACCGATGCTCAATGCATCACCATCGCCCGTGATCATCCACACAGTGAGTTCTGGTCGTACGCTCCGCAGACCGCTGACGATGGCCGGAGCGCGACCATGTATACCGTGCAGGCCATACGTGTCAAGATAGTAGGGAAAACGCGACGAGCAGCCGATGCCGCTGATGAACACCACGTCCTCCTTCTTCTTGCCGCTTTGTTCCAGCAGGGTCTGGACCTGCTTCAGGATGCTGTAGTCGCCACAGCCCGGGCACCAGCGGATCTCTTGGTCGCTGGCGAAGTCGATCTTCTCCGGTGCTGCGATGGATCCGTTCGTCGTGCTCTTGCGTGCAACATATTAAGAGCGGCCGTCTTGATCTCCTCGCTTGTGAACGGCATGCCTTGGATCTTGTTCAGGCCTTGCGCGTCCACGAGGAATTCTGCGCGCAGCATCTGGCGCAATTGACCACTGTTCATTTCGGGCACCAGCACTTTCTTGTACTTCTTCAGCAGGGGTCCTAGGCCTTTGTTGAAGGGGAAGAGATGGCGGATGTGTACATGCGCAATGCTAAGTCCTTCCTGCTGAAGTTGAAGCGCTGCTGTGCGGATCGCTCCGTATGTCGACCCCCAGCCTACGACCAGCAGTTCACCTTCGGCCGGGCCGCTGTCCAGCCGAATGGGCTTGAAGCGATCCGCAATGCGTGCGACCTTGTCCGCGCGCAAACTCACCATCTTCTCATGGTTCGCGGGGTCGTAGCTGATATTACCCGTCTTGTCCTGCTTCTCGATACCACCGATGCGGTGTTGTAGACCGGCCTGTCCTGGCAAGGCCCACGGACGCACGCCACGCTCATCACGTAAGTAGGGCAGGAACTTGTCACCGTCGTTCGGTGCTTTAATGTAGTTCGGGGTGATCTCCGGCAGATCCTTCGACGAAGGAAAGCGCCATGGTTCAGATCCATTCGCGATGTAACCATCGGTAAGCAGGATCACCGGTGTCATATGCTCAACGGCGATCTGCACAGCTTCGAAGGCCATATCGAAACAGTCGATCGGTGTGCTAGCGGCGATCACGGGGATCGGGGCTTCGCCGTTGCGGCCATGTACGGCTTGCCAGAGGTCGGCCTGTTCGGTCTTTGTAGGAAGTCCCGTGCTCGGCCCTCCTCGTTGCACGTTCACGATCACCAGCGGTATCTCCAACATGAAGGCGAGGCCCATCGCCTCGGTCTTCAGCGCAATGCCCGGGCCGCTGCTCGCGGTAATGCCGAGGGCACCACCGTAGCTTGCCCCGATCGCCGAACTGATGGCGGCGATCTCATCCTCCGCTTGGAATGTGAGCACGCCGAAGTTCTTATGGCGGCTGAGCTCATGGAGAATGTCGCTCGCCGGTGTGATCGGATAGCTGCCGTAGAACAGGTCCAGCTTCGCTTTCTGCGCACCAGCGATGAGCCCCAGTGCAGTGCCTTGGTTGCCAGTGATGCTGCGGTAAGTACCCTTCGGCATCGGTGCGGCCTTTACCTCAAAACGAGTAGTAAAGGTCTCGCTGGTCTCACCGTAATTGAGGCCGGCAACCAGGGCCTTCATGTTCGCCTCAAGCAACTCAGGCTTCTTCCCGAACTTCCTCTTCAAGAAGCCTTCGGTGAGTGCGTTCTCCCGGCTATACATCCAGTTGATGAAGCCGAGTACAAACATGTTCTTGCAGCGGTCCTTCTCCTTCATCCCGAGGGTGATGCCCTCGAGTGCGGTGCGCGTGAGCTTGGTCACGTCAACACTATGCAGGTGGAAGTTCGCCAGCGAGCCGTCCGTCAATGGATCCGCTTCATCAATGTAACCGGCGAGGCGCAGGTTCTTTTTGTCGAACCCGTCGCTATTGGCGATGATGGTACCGCCTTTCTTGAGTTTGTTGAGGTTGGCCTTCAGCGCGGCGGCATTCATCACCACCAACACATCGCATTGATCGCCGGGGGTAAAGATCTCCACGCTGCCGAAGTGCAACTGATAGCCGCTAACCCCCGCAAGGGTGCCTTGAGGCGCACGGATCTCAGCCGGGAAATTCGGAAAGGTGCTGACATCGTTTCCGAACAGCGCGTTCGTGTCGGTGAACTGGCTGCCGGTGAGCTGGATGCCATCACCGCTGTCGCCGGCGAAGAGGATCACCACGTTCGCGCGTGTCTCAACGGTCTTTTTGTGCAGGGTGGTGCTCATCTTTCAAATGCGCCGCAAAGGTACGGAGCCCCGCGACCCTGGCATTGAAGCCTGAGGGCTGCTCGGAAGAACACGTGATGAAGACGAATGTTCCTTCTTCAGGCGATGGCGCCCATGTTGACGGCCTCCACTGCGATGACCTCTGGAGCTGCGCGTCGAATGGCCTCCTCCACACCGGCCTTCATGGTCATGGGGCTCATTGAGCAGGCCATGCAGGCACCGTGCAAACGCACGCGGGCTATGCCGTCAGGGGTGATCTCTTCCAAAGAGATATCACCGCCATCAGCTTCCAAGAAGGGGCGCAGGTCCTTCAGCGCCTCTTCGGCGCGAATGGCGATGGCCGTGCGTTGATCGCGGGTGAGCTTCATAGGTGGGTGTGTGAAGCTACGGCCTTGGCACCGGGCGCGTTCGTGGTGGCGAGAATCCGCACCACGGCCTCCACCAATGGCTGGAAGGCATTGGCGGCGGGGGTGTCACCCTGCAGTACGGCCGGCCGACCAACATCCGCGGCCTCGCGGATGCTCTGCACGAGGGGCACCTCGGCGAGGAAGGGGACCTTCAGTTCATCAGCTAAGAGACGAGCACCGCCTTGACCGAAAATGTAGTACTTGTTATTGGGGAGTTCGGCGGGTGTGAACCAAGCCATGTTCTCCACGATGCCAAGAACGGGCACATTCACACTGGGTAGTTGGAAAAAGCCAACACCCTTGCGGGCATCGGCCACAGCCACGGGCTGCGGGGTGCTTACGATGATCGCGCCAGTGAGTGGGATGGCCTGAACCAGGGAGAGGTGGATGTCGCCAGTTCCGGGCGGAAGGTCCACGAGCATCACGTCCAATTCGCCCCAATCGGCGTCCTTGAAGAGTTGTTCCAATGCCTTGCTGGCCATGGGACCGCGCCAGGCGATGGCCTGAACGGGATCGGCGAAGAAGCCGATGCTGAGCAGCTTTACGCCATAGCTCTCCACCGGAACGATGAGGTTCTTTTCGCCCTCTTTGCGCACTGTCGGCTTCTCGTGCAGGACATCAAACATCAGCGGCATGCTAGGGCCGTGGATGTCGGCATCCACCAGGCCTACGCTGAAGCCGCGCATGGCTAGCCCGGCCGCAAGGTTGGCGGTCACCGTGCTTTTTCCCACGCCACCCTTGCCGGAGGCGATCGCCACAATGTGCTTCACCTTGGGCAGCACTTTGCGCACATTGGCACGATCGCCGCTAAGCGGGCTCACGTTCACCACAACATGGACATCTTTGCCGAGCGCCTGTTGCAGTTGAAAGGTGACAGCTTCCTCCATGCGCTTGCGACTATGCATGGCGGGGTTGCTCACTTCAACGTTCACATGCACGGTGTTCTCATCGATAACGACCTCGCGCACGAGGTCAAGCTCTATGATGTCCTTCTTCAGATCGGGCTCGACCACACGGCTGAGCGCGGCGGCAATGGCTTCCTGGGTGATGGGCATGGGCGGTATACGACGTCAAAAGTAGCTACGGCCGGAAGGGTGGCCCCTAGTAATGTGCGATCATTCCAATGCGACCATCGGCGATAAGAGCTAAGGCTTGGTTTTCGAGGCCGAGCCGACGTTTATATGGGGAAACCATATTCGGTCTGAAGAAGTCCTAGCTCAGGATGTTCGTGGGCCGTTCCACACCCATCCGTAGTATCTGCGGCATGTACTCGTCCTTGGTCCATACTTCATCGTCAGGCAGGATGGAGCATACGGAGTGCGGATGTCTACGGTCAGAGGTGGAGGGAGGTTTTTACTGGACCCACTTCACTGCTTGGATCAGAAGGTAGTGGAGCAAAGCACATGACGCGGCACTACGACAACTGCGATCAGCTGCAACACCGATGAAATGCACAGTGGGCCTATCGCCATCCGCGATACGAAATACCCCGAGGCGGCTAGCCGACCATCGTGGATGGTCGGCTAGCGGATCGTCGTTAAGATCCGTTCAGTTGCGCACGGCTGCGATGGTCGGCTGCATCTACCTTGGTCCGACGATCGAGGACCTTCTTGGCGATCAAGGTCGAAGCGGGCAAGAGGGATTCGATCTGGCGGTCCATGATATTCTCTAGATGGCGCTGGTGGCCTTTTAAGTGGCCGAGATACAGCTCAAGGTCCTCGCGGGTGTTCTTCAGGTCAAGGGCGAGACGACGGTATTCCAGTTGCATCACGACCATCCGCGCCAAGGCCTTCAGCGCCTCCAATTGAGCATTATCCAGTTCCCTTGGTTTGCGGTCGATCACGCACAGGGTGCCCATGGCGAACCCCTCGGGGGTCACCAGTGGAGCACCGGCATAAAAGCGGATGTTGGGGTCACCGGTCACCAATGGGTTGGTGGCGAAACGCGGGTCTTCAGTAGCATCCTTAACAATGAACGTTACATCAGGCGTTTGAATAGCATGGGTGCAGAAGGAGATGTCTCGGGCGGTCTCTGGCGGCTCCAATCCCACACGCGATTTGAACCACTGCCGTTTGCTGTCGATCAGACTGATCAGCGCAATGGGTGTTTGGGTGATGAACGAGGCGATCTTCGTGATGTCGTCATAGGAAGTCTGTGCCTCCGTATCCAGGACCTTGTAATCGTGAAGCGTGGAGAGGCGTTCGCGCTCCACGTAGTTCTTCACATCGGCTTCTGCATTGTCCAACAGCCATAACATGGCCATGGACAGATTGTCAAAAAAAGCAATGCTGACCGAGGTTTCATTGGCCACCGTATTCACGAGCTGGTCAGCGGAGATCATATTGATGCCGTCCCTGCTGCTAATATTGGCGATGCGTGAAATGCCGGAATCCACGAGCAATGGCAACGCCTCGGCGTTCGTCCAGACCTGATCGCCAAAGAAGACGGCACCCATGCGGCGGTTATCGTTCAACAGCAGAAGGAGTCCATTGGCCTTCGCCGCCTGGATCACTTTCAGCAGCGGTTCTCGATAGGCTGGGCCTGACGCATTTCCTTTCCACGTCAATCGTACCAAGAGTTGCTCCTGAAGGATCTCGACGGAGGCATTCTCATTCTCGAAGATCTTAGTTACCACCATGGCCTAGGAGGATTTCAGGTTGAATATAAGGCTCGGTGCAAGCCATCATTCGGGTCGTGGACCACCTGCCCTTCAAAATACCCAAAAGTGGTTAGGCTCTTGATGAACACAACGTTCGCCACGTGTCGGGCCATCCTAGGTCAAGGGGCGACTTCCATTCCGGGATCCCAAAACCGTTCCTCGAAGTGGACCACTTGGTCATCCTTCACCTTCACTCCCTCCTTCCGCAGCAGGGCGGCCATGCGCGTGGGCGTGGCGAAATGGTGCTTGCCCGTGAGCAGGCCACTGCTGTTCACCACGCGGTGCGCAGGTACGGGCGGATGCACAACATGGCTGTTATTCATGCAATAGCCCACGATGCGTGCCGAGCGCGCCGCCCCCAGATACCTGGCGATCGCGCCGTAGCTCGTCACGCGACCTTTCGGGATCAGGCGCACCACGTCCATCACGTCGGCGAAGAAGTCCCGCTCCTGAACAGCGTCATTGCGGATCTGTTTCTTGGCCATACGTGCAGATATCCTTGGAAGTTCCTACGTCATGAAAAAACATGCACCCCTCACGCTTGCGGCTATCGTGAGGGGTACAGTACGAGGTGTGAAATGTAACGATCGAGGTCACTCTACCACCACCGGCAGGTCCTTCGGGTGCTTCACGGTATACGCGAAGCCGAGCTTTTTCGTACTCTTCGGTTCCACGGTGACGTTCCACGTGAGTTGGCCGGTCTGCTCGTTCTCAACGGCATCGCCCTTTTCCTCGAGCTTCACCTCGATCTCACTGCGTGGGCTGAGCGGGTGCTGGTCGCGCACATCGATGTCGATCGCGGAGCCTTTTGTGTTGCGCACGTTGATGTCGAAGCCCACCATGATGGTACGCTTCCCGCTGATAACGGACCTGTCATTGGTGCTCTTGCGGCGGATACGTTCCACCACCACGCCTTTGTCGCGACCAAGGGAAATATCCAGCGTATCCGCAGTGCTTTGGATGTTGAGGAAGCTTTGGCCAACATAGGTGCCCTCGAAGAACACATTGGCCTGGCCGGGTAGTAGGTTCAGGTCCTCCCAGCCCGTGGTGCGCGCATAGAGGAAGGCATCTTTGTCCAATTTGGGTGTCGTGTAGTGTTTATAAAGTGCAGCTACGCTATGCGTCTTTACGGCCACCGTATGCGCCATGCCATCGGAAGGCACGCTGAACGGTGCATCGATGGCAAACTCGATCGTAGTGGTGTTGTAGACCACGGTGTTGGATACCTCGAGCTGCGCTGGCATCTCGGCGTATTTCAGCGTCATACTTTCCCCATCCGCCATGGTTGACGGCGCTGGAGCGGGTACGTCATTATACGCACGGCTGGCCCTGGTGCGGCCGGGGGCCATGGTTTGTAATGTGTAGGGTTGTTGCAACACCCACGCCTGCAATTGCGGCATGGTGCCGCCGAGCGTTGGATTCCCGCTGCTCAAAGCGAGGTCCACCTTGTTCCAATCCTCGCCGGTGTTGTTCACCACCTGCGCTTTCATCAACAGTTCGATCGGCGTGCTTGTGTTCTTCGCACGCAGGTCATAGGCCGGGGTCCAGCCGGCGTTGCCGACGAAATAGGTCAACGTGAAACTCGCGGCCACATCGACAGGGGCGTCGATCTCCACCACGATCTCGCTCGTGGGTTGCGGCGACTCCTGCTGATACTGGGCCAGTTGCGCGCGGAGCTTGTCGGCCTCTTTGCCGATCTCGGCCAGCTTTTCTTGTTGCAGAAGCCAACCGAGCTTGATGGCTTTCATGCGCTCCCGCACGTAATCGTTCACGGCAAGCAATTGAGCAGCAGTAAGTCCGTTCTGTTGCCCGCCCACAGTGCTGTTCTTCAGCAGGAGCTGCTCCTCGTTCACCCACACCTGCTGCTCACCGTTCTCGATGTTCCAGTCGTGCTCCAGTTTCTTGATCTGCTTTTCGAGATCATCGATCTCCTTCTTCTTCGGGCTTTCGCTGAGATAGTTCATGCGATGATTCACACTGAGTATGCTGTAGCCACCCTTCCCGGTGACCTGGATGCTCTGAGGGTCGATGGACTGGCTGAGGCCGTTGAAGATCAGCGTTGTGCTACCCACCGGAATGCTGGCTGAGGCGTTACGCGAAACCTGAGCGCCGCTCAGGAAGACCTTGGCACCTGTGATGCGGGAAGCCACCTCCTGTTCCTTGGCGTGAAGAACAGTGATGGCGAGCAATGGCAGAATAACGACGAAGGTGCGGGGACGGATCATGATGGTGGGATCGAAGGGTGTAAATTACAGCACGGTGGCCGCAGTCAGGGAGACGTGAGGCTGTACACACATCGCGCCAGAAGGTTCATGCGGTCGACATTCCCAAGACTCGCCGTTGACCTAATGCGAGAATGAGCAATACCAGCAGCCAGGGATACATCGGCACCAAGTACCGTCCCTCGCACAGCCGCATGACCAAAGGAATAATAAGCACCGCGGTCACCGTCAATATGGCCAGCCAAGCCCGTGTTCGATCGACCCGCCACCTCCCGATCGACCAAAAGGCGGCGAGCAATCCGCCGATCAGTACGGTCCAATGCATGACCCGATCAAGCAATTCCAACGGCTTTACCCACCCCCCCGGTGCATGTGGTGGATCGGCGAAGAGCCCGGCAAGTCCAGCGCGATGAAAGAAGAGTCCGGTCATCCGCAGCGGTGCCAATACGTGGTATTGCAAGGGACGCTCCGACCGGTATAAGTAGATGTATTGATCGCAGCGTTTAGTGATGGTCCGGAGCAGCCGCTTTCGGTCGTCCTCCGCCAATGTGCTTTCGCTGTAGCGGGCCATATCACTTGCTAACACCTTTAGAGAGTCCGTAGTTATGGACCGGGTGATCGCAAAGCGCGGCAAGCGGACGTCCTTATCCTGGCGTTTCCCCTGCGCACCTAAAGGACCCTCACGCATGTTGAACCAGCGAATGGATGCAGATGGGTCCCAGTGCAAATAGTTGGCGCCGATGGCCTGCATGAAGCGCATCATGGGATACATCTGTGAGCCCGCCAGCTCCGGCATTACGACGCCCCGGCTCAAGGGTGCGAATTCGCGATGCATGATCCAGTTGCGTCGGATCCAAGATCCGTCGGCGAGAAGGACGGGAAGGAGGAACAGGGCGACCATCGCTGCCTTTCGACGCAGGTCGGTGGTAAATAGCAGGACCACACCAATCGCTAGGAGCGTGATCCACAGCGCTTGGACCGGACGCAGGAACACAGCCCATGCCATCCACGCGCCTGCCCAAAGAAAGACGCTCCAGTGCCCACCCCGCAAGCCAGCAAGCCAGCCGTGCACGCCGAAGATCATGGCGCTGATGCACAGGCTCTCCGTGAACCAGTGCACATCGTACACCGCAATGCGACCGAACAGGGCGAATGCGAGGCAGGTCAGATCCTGCGCTCGCCGTGAAGCCCCGAGAAGCCCGATACATCGGGCCAGGACCAGGACACTCCCTGCGCCCAGCAGACACTGTAGAAAGAGCAGGGCTGTCCCCGCGCCTTGGGGGGTGGTGTACCATCGGAAGAGCAGGTAAGGCAGCCCATAGCCCGGCATGCGGAAGTCGGGCCGGTAAGCGTTGCCAGTGAGGTAGGAATCGACAGGTTCAAAATAGCCGGGGGTATCGCCATTCTCGGAACCCCAGCCATACCAAGCACCGTGCAGCCCGTGTTCGTGCAGGAAGAGCCAGAAGTAGGCACCGCGGATCAGAAGCGCTGCAAAAAGCCACCACCACATCCTGCGTTCTAGGAGCCAGCGCCACCACATGCCTGCGAAGATGGTGCGCCGAGGACTACGAATGCCGCTGATCCAGCCAAAGGTGATACACCATCAGGGTCCACAATAACTTGCGGTGGTTTGCGCGCCCGGACATATGTTCTTGTTTCAAACGGTCCACATAACGGTGATCAAAGGTGCCCTCTCTGCGGATGCGCTCGGGCGAGAGCAGGCTTTCACACAGTGGGCGGAGTTCCTTGCGCAACCAGGAGCTGAGCGGAATACCGAAGCCTTTCTTGGGTCGGTCGATGATGGCGTCCGGAAGTTTGCCGCGCATCACCTGCTTCAGAAGATACTTGCCATTGAAGCCTTGTCGCTTGTAACGGTCAGGCAGGGAGTTGATGAACTCGACAACCTCGACGTCCATGAACGGTGCACGCACCTCCAGGGACGTGTACATGCTGGCCCTATCCACCTTAAAGAGAATGTCATCAAGCAGATAGGAGCGCAGGAATACATAGATCACTTCGTTCAGGCCGCCATCGGCCCAGGGTGAGTTGTGCAGGAGGTCATTGATGGGTTCCAGGCCATGCGCATCCCTCAGTGACGCCCGCGCATCCGCACTCAACAGGGCGCGCTTCTCCTTCGGCGTGAAACTGCCCAACCAGAGTGTGTTCACATGTCGGGCATCCAGTTCGAAGCCGCGTAGGAACTGCTTCACCTTGAAGTCGAAGGAGATGTTCTTGTCGCTGGCGGGCAGTAAATGTGCCAGCCCACTCATCGCTCCGAGGGCAGCATGGGGCAGCGCTGAGAACAGTTTGCGGAATCGGTCTGCGCCGAAGGTGGGATAGCCGGCCAGCAGTTCATCGCTTCCATCACCGCCTAAGCAAACGGTCACATGTTTGCGGGCGAAGCGGCTGAGCAGATGGGTGGGAATGAGGGATGCGTCGGCGAAGGGCTCATCGAGCTTCGCATACAGGTCCGGGATCAGATCTAGGCTGTCGCGTTGGTGCAGGATCTCCACGTGGTGATTGCTGCCGATGTGCTCAGCGACCAGTCGGGCATGGTCGCTTTCATCATAGCTCGCCTCGTCGAACCCGATGCTGAACGTGTTGATCCGCGTGCTTGAGCTTTTCTGCGCGTAATAGGCCACCGCGCTGCTATCAATACCACCGCTCAGGAACACGCCCAAGGGTACATCGCTCATCAATCGGCGCTCGGTGGCTTTTTGCAGGGTATCGTCCAGCCGTGTTATGGCTTGTGCTTCGCTGATCGTTCGTTTCGTCAGATCGATGTTCCAGTAATTGCGATCGCTGATGATGCGACCATTTTTCACCAGCAGGCAATGGCCGGGCTCCAGTTTCCGCACATCATGGATGATGCTGCGCGGGGTTGGAACATATTCGAACGTGAGGTACTGGTTGAGGGAAACAAGATCGATCCCGTCATTCACTTCCGGGTGCGCGAGCACAGCCTTCAGTTCGCTGCCGAACACGAACGTGCCGTTGCATTCGGCGTAATGCAAGGGCTTCTTGCCCATGCGGTCGCGGGCCAGGAACACCTCGCCACTTCGCTCATCGTGTATTGCGAAGGCGAACATGCCGTTCAGCATCGGCAGCATAGCCGAGCCGTGCTCACGATAGAGGTGGAGCAACACTTCAGTATCGCCCGATGTACTGAACACGTGGCGGCCGCTGCGCAACAGCTCCTCGCGCAGTCCTTTGAAATTGTAGATCTCGCCATTGAAGACGATGGTGAGCCGGCCACTATCATCCCGCATGGGTTGGTCGGCACCGTGCGAGAGATCGATGATGCTGAGCCTGGCATGGGCCAGACCAGTATCGTTGATCATTCTGGCATCCTGCAGGTCGGGTCCACGGTAAGCGATGCGCGCGATCATCCTGCGCGCATCCTCTAGCGTGCCTTTACCTTGGAAGCCGGCGATGCCGCACATGTGTTGGTCCTACTGCGCCTAAAGTTCGTTCAGACCCGGCGCGCGACCCCGATGATGGAAGATCCCACCCACGACGACGGGAGGATCCGTGTCTCCATCGCAAATACGGATGCGATCACCGCATTCAAAGTGGACGCTAGCCCTTGCGCCGGCGCACGGAAACGGAGGTTCCTCTTACGCCCGCGGATCAGGTTGTTCATCACGATGGCAGGGTATACGCCGTGGAAGAAGTAACCCACCTCTGCTGGGACCAGTCCAGCGATGGCAAGTTCATTCCGCAACATGGGCCGGTCATATCGGCGGAAGTGACCGTAGTGCTCATCAAAGCTTGTCCAGAGCTCCTTCCGTGCTGGCACCGTTATGATGACCCGCGTGACGTTCGGGAATGCGGCGAGAAGTTCACGAAGGAATGACGGCGCATCGGCGATGTGCTCGATGACGTCGAAGAGTGCCAGTGCGCCGAAGGCGCTTCTTTCCTCCGCTGGAAGTGCCAGGGCATTGATACCTAAGCGTAAGTGCTGGGGAACGTGAATGCCGGATCGCGGAATGCCAAGGTCCACACCCGCGACATTCCATCCCGCCATGCGCAAGTGCTCCGTAACGATCCCTGTACCACAGCCCACCTCCAGTATGCGCATATTCTTCGTGAGATGGCGCTGGAATGCATCCGCGATGATCCGATTTCGCGCTATATGCCACCAAGATCGCTCGATCCCCAAAGGATAGGCTTCGGCGAACTGGTCTCGGTCGAACTCAGAGCGTTCCATTCACTTTTTCACGCGCATGCGGAACTCCACTTCCTCAAAGCCGCCCACCCAG
>JBKJNF010000347.1:0-2878 GCA_046596155.1 Flavobacteriales bacterium
GGTCGACTGTGGTCCAGTTCAACCAGGATGTCCACATCGCTGCGCTCATCGGCGACACCCCGCGCGAAGGAGCCGTACAGGTAGGCCTGCTTCACCGGTTGCCCGGCGAAGTACTCCGGCAATTGCGCCAATGCCTGTTCATCCAATCGCATGCGTCTTCGTCCCGATTCATCGGGAGAGCGAAGTTCGGTCATTTTCTTGGGCGTGCCCCTTGGCCCAATGCGCCCCTTCCTCAATGCTCGTTCACCCCGGTAGCATCAGTGTTGCACAATCTCAAGAATAGGCTTGGAGCATACTCGCTAAAGTTGAACCGACGGACCACTTTGTTTTCATCGTAGACGTATAGGCCGTTGTAAAACGCACACCCCCTTTATCCGATCACGCTTTCATCCGCTTGCACCTCCTTCATCTGGATCACTCGGCAAAGCATCACTGTGGCCGGTCCAGGAGCCATTCGGGCTTCATCGCGTCGTGTCCAGAATCCAAATTTTACCGTGGAGTCGCTCTTGTACTCGGCTTGGTAAATGGTGTAGCTATCGGAGAATGTGGTGTCTACAGATGTGATGCTGATTAGAACCGATTCACCTAGTGGTATAGTCGGCTTACCTTCTGTCGATTGGCCGAAAACAGATCCCACCATCGAGCAGGCCAGAGCAAACAGAAACGTCGATCTCACCGCGGCTTCTTGCGTGAGCGATTGGAGCGGGTACCCCGCAGCGACGAAGGAGCGAGGAGTACAAGCGGAAAGCGCGACGGTGAGTCTTCGAACCGGCACGCCCTTACCTCGACTCCGCTCGGCGTGACAAGTGCTATTTGCGTTCACTCCAACCAACTCTTGTAGTACTTCCCGTCGTCGATCTTCAACGCCTCTTCAGTGATCTGCAGCGGCTTGAAGGTGTCCACCATCACGGCGAGTTCATCGGTCTGGGTCTTGCCAATGCTGCGTTCCATGGCTCCGGGGTGCGGCCCGTGCGGTATGCCCGCAGGATGCAAGCTGATGTACCCAGCGGCCACGTCGTTGCGGCTCATGAAATCGCCATCCACGTAGTACAGCACCTCATCGCTGTCGATGTTGCTGTGGTTGTACGGCGCGGGAATGCTCAGCGGGTGATAGTCGTACAAACGCGGGCAGAAGCTGCACACCACAAAGGCCTTGGTCTCGAAGGTCTGGTGGACGGGTGGCGGCTGGTGTACGCGGCCGGTGATCGGTTCGAAATCGTGGATGCTGAAGGCGTAGGGGTAGTTGTAGCCGTCCCAGCCCACCACGTCGAACGGATGCGTGGCGTAGATCATCTCGTGCAGCATGCCCTGCTTCTTGATCAGCATGCGGAAGTCGCCCTTCGCGTCGTGCGTCTCCAAGTTCTGCGGACGACGGATGTCACGCTCGCAGTAGGGCGAGCTCTCCAGCAGCTGCCCGAACCAGTTGCGGTAGCGCTTTGGCGTGTAGAGCGGGTGGTGGCTCTCAACGATGAAGTGGCGGTTGTCCGCGCTGTCGAACTCCAGCGTGTAGATCATGCCGCGCGGGATCAGCAAGTAGTCTCCGTACGCGAAGTCGATGCTGCCGAGGAAGGTGCGCAGTTTGCCGCTGCCCTTGTGGATGAAGATCAGCTCATCGCAGTCGGCGTTCTTGTAGAAGTAGTCGACGGTTTTCGCGGTGGGCGCAGAGAGGATGATCTGCAGATCGCTGTTGACCAGGATCGGCTTGCGGCTCTCCAAGTGATCGGCCACCGGCGCCACATTGAAACCATGCAAACGCAACGCGCGCATGTTCTTTTCGATCACGATCTTGGGCGTTATGTCTTTCGCGCCCACGATCTCCTTGACCTGCGTGGGGCGGTGTATATGGTAGAGTAAGGAGCTCATGCCATCGAAGCCGACCGTGCCGAAGAGCTGTTCGTAGTAGAACGCGCCTTCAGGGCTCTTGTGCTGGGTGTGCCGCTTGTGCGGGATGTTGCCGAGGGCGTGGTAGAAGGGCATGGGTTATAGGATGGTCGGGGCCGGAAATTTCCGGCCCTTACGTGGCTTTGGAGATGACATTCATCACGTCCGGGTGAAGCGTTCCGTTCAGCGCGAGCAGTTCCTCTTCCTCGCGGATCCTTTGGCGCAAGCCTTCAGGGTCATTGATAGCCTTGGTCTTGGTGCTGCGCGTGCTGCGGCCTTTGCGCCATGTGCGTTGGACTGCTTCGGGAAGCAGGTAGATCTCGCGGCAGCTCGGTGAACAGCATTCGGCGTACTGGGCCGCACACGCTTCGCACTGCACGAGCAGCATGTTGCAGGTCACCTCGCGGCAGTTGCTGATGCGGTCGCTCTTTGTGCCGCACTGCATGCAGGTGCTCACCACATCATCGGTGATGCGTTCTGCGAGGCGCTCATCGAAGACGAAGTTCTGGCCCTTGAACTTGCTCGCCAGTCCTTGCGCCTTGATCTGTCGCGCGTAGTCGATGATGCCGCCGTGCAATTGGCCCACGTTCGTGAATCCGTTGTGCTTCAAATACGAGCTCGCCTTTTCGCAGCGGATGCCGCCGGTGCAGTACAACAACACGGGCTTCTCCTTCTTGTCCTCGAATTCCGAGAGCACCTCATCGATGGCCCCCCTGAACGTATGCGCCTTCGGCAGGTATGCCCCTTCGAAAAACCCGATCGCGCTCTCGTAGTTGTTGCGCATGTCGATGACCAATGCGCCTTGCTCCATCTTTTCGTGGAAGGACGAAGCATCAAGATGTTCACCTACGTTGGATACATCGAAGGCATCATCCGCCAAGCCATCCGCCACGATCTTTTTCTTCACCTTGATGGCCAGCTTCAGGAAGCTCTTGCCGTCATCCTCCACGGCGATCTTCCACGGAACCCCGGTGAACGCTTCGCGAAGATCAAGAGC
>JBKJNF010000115.1:0-4271 GCA_046596155.1 Flavobacteriales bacterium
TTTCCGCGACATGGTGGCCAGTGCCGCGCGCGATGCGTACCGCGAGGTGCGCGAGGTGTACTCCGGCACCCAGCCGCCCGACCATCCCTACCACTGGGCCATACCGGAAACGTTGTACCTGAAGTGCATCGTGCTACAGGTACTGTGATCGGCGGACCTGATTAGATTCGCAGCACTCCCCGCGGTCGGTCCTTGCTTGCTCCCAAGGGTCCTGCCGTGTTCGCGATTTGCGTTCACGTCATGTCCATAAGAGCTGGCTTCCATAGTGCTGTGAAACGTGCGCCCATGTTGCGCATCGCGCTGCCCTTTGTGGCGGGCCTGTTGCTGGGTGATGTGCTGAACTCGCCGCCGGTCATACCTGTGGCGTTAGCGCTTCTGACGACCCTTATTTGGATCATGATGACGCGAAAGGCGCCATCCTATCGCATGCGCTGGTTGAGCGGAGCGACCCTGTCAGTTGTGCTGCTCCTCTTCGGCATGGCTTGGCAGGTGGTGCGCTCACCGGTCCACCGGGCCAACTCCTTGGGGCGCGTGTGCACGGCGATGGATGGATCCAAGATGCGTGTGTTCGAGCTGATCGGCACAACGGAACGCACCACGCGTTGTTGGGCTGATGTGCAGGCGGTCCATATGGATGGGCGCTGGACGCCTGCGCAAGGCCGGGTGTTGATCACGTTGATGAAGGATAGCCTACAGCCGGAACCAGAGGCTGGGGCGATCTTGGTCCTTAGCAGTCGCGTTGATACCATTGACCGCGTACCCGACCCGGGCGGATTTGATCAAGGCCTCTGGGCCAGAAGCTACGGGGCGTACCACGAATGTTTCGCAGCGAAGGGCAAATGGACCGTGTTTTCACGTAGCATGGGAGCCCTGTCGTTGATCGCTGATCTGCGTGGTCACATCGTGGCATGGCTGAAAGCCTCTGACCTGCCACAGCGGGAGCGGGGAATGGTGAAGGCCATCCTACTGGGCATACGCGATGAATTGGACCGCGACCAGAAAACGGCCTTTTCGCGGAGCGGCACTATGCACGTGCTGGCGGTCAGCGGAAGTCACGTGGCCTTGATCTACGGCGCGCTGCTTGTCGGCTTGGGCTGGCTGGGAGAGCGCCTGCGGTGGCGGGTGTTCCGCTCCGTGGTGATCCTCATCATGCTGTGGGTCTATGCGGGCATCACGGGTTTTTCGCCCAGTGTCCTGCGGGCCACGGCCACTTTCAGCCTTGTGCTCATCGCCGACATGACGCCGTGGCGATCGCAGCCTGTGAACAGTCTGGCCGCCGCGGCCTTCCTGCTGTTGCTATGGGATCCGTTGATGTTGTGGCAGCTCAGTTTCCAGTTGTCATTCCTGGCGGTGTTGGGGATCTCCTTGTTCTACAAGCCGATCATGTGGGCCTGGGCGGCACCGAACATCATCCTCCATTATTTCTGGTCCCTGTTCGCCGTGAGCATCGCTGCGCAGGCCTTTACCACGCCGTTGGCCCTCTATTGGTTCAAGGCCTTTCCTGTGTGGTTCCTGCCGGCCAACCTGATCATCGTGGGACTGGTTTCACTAGGCGTGTACGGCGGAGTTCTTCTGTTGCTTCTGCACGCGGTGCCCGTGGTGGGCCCACTGATCACGGGAGCCATGAAGGGCTTGCTCTTGCTGCTCGGACTGGTCTCCGACTTCTTCGCATATCTGCCCGGCGCCTATCCGTCCATCCGTATCGATGCGTTCCAATGCGTGTTGCTCTATGCCTTGGTGATATTGACGGCTGCGTGGCTTTTCGAGCGGTGGAAATGGACACTGCGTGCGCTGTTGGGAGTGCTCTTGGTGTTATTGATCAGTTGGGGTTACACTGCCCGAAGGACGAATGGGCAGGAACAGTTCGTGGTTTATGATGACCGTGAGCATCTGGCCTGTGCCTGGGTGCATGGTCGTTCAATGACGGTGGTTCGGGACACCACCGATGAATGGCTCGAACGGAAGGTGGAGGCCCACGCACGCGCCTTTGGTGCGTCACTGGTCCAGCGGGTCGACAGTATACCGCAGGTCATCGGTAGCACCCCGGATGATGTGCTCATCGTTCACGCCACGGATCCGAAGCCATCTGTACGGTCCTTTCCACCTCGAGCCGTGGTGTTGGATGGCAAGGGCCGCTTTGACATGGAAGCGTTGCAGACCACACTGGCACCTCGGGAAGGCTTCATCCTGGCGCCTTCCGTTCCGTCGCGCCAGCGGAGCTTCATACGGCATTGGTGTTCATTGCATGGCCTGCGCGTGCATGATGTGCGCGTGCAAGGCGCGTATGTTCGCTGAGTGAAGATCGTGGAAGGGATCCGGTGGAAGCGCGTGGATGATGCCCGCGTTCAGGCACTGGGTGAAGGTGCATCCGTCCGAGTATCCATGGGCAAGCGTGATGTCCGGTTTGTGCGGACGAGGGGTGCACTGTTCGCTGTCGCTGATCTCTGTCCGCATCAAGGCAGCACGTTCGAGGGCGCCTGGTTCGATGATGGACAACTCGTTTGTCCACGGCATCGCTTCCACTTCGATCCGGCCACGGGCAAGGCGCGCCACGGCGTATGCTCCAACCTGGAGGTCTTTCCGGTGGAAATGCGTCCGTCCGGCATCCACATCGGCATGCCGTACAACACGATCAGCGTATTCGGACTGCGACTTTGGTGATCACTGGAACAGTCCCAGCTCGGGATAACTAAAAGGCTCCACCGCGTCCTGCACGTTGCCGATGGCCTGTATTCCCAATAGCGGTGGCACGGTGTACGCTTCCAACTCCGCTTCATCGTATGGCTGGATCAAGCTGGCGATCTGATCCTTGTCCGCGTTCGGTCCCAGCCATACTTCATCTGCACCGCGCGGCACAATGAAGGGCATGCGCGGTCCTTCAGTCTTGGGGTTGTTGTGGATGTGGCGCATGAGCGCATTCGCCTCAGTGGTCACGATGGTTACGGTGGTCAAGGCGATGCCTTCGGGCCCATGCCAATGTTCATACAGTCCTCCCAGGGCCATAGGCTCGCCGCTCTTCATGCGGATATGGAAAGGGAATGTGCGCTTGCCCAGGTGATGGAACTCGAAGAATCCGTCCACCAACACCATGCATCTGTTCCTAGCAGCGGCATGGCGGAACGAGGGCTTCTCGAAGATCGACCCGCCTCGTGCGTTCAAGGTCTGCTTGCTGATCTGCGCGGCTTGTGCGGCATCCTTCACCCACGAGGGGATCAGGCCCCAGCGCATGGGAGTGAAGTGCGGACCATCGGCGTTGGTGAAGCACAACAGGTCCGGATGTGCGAATCCGCTGACGTGGAAAAGTGGAGGCATGCTCAGCTCGCGCAGTTCCTTTTCGAGCCGCTTGATCTCCGCCTCATCGGTGGCCGCACGTTTCGCGTAGGCCACTTCGCGCTTGGTGAGCTGGGATACCGTGTAGCACATGGCTCAGATCGCGCTGAGTGGCATGGCCTCTTTCAGTCTCACGCCTTTCTCGGTGCGCTCCAGCACACCGCATTCGTTCACACTGTCGTGCTCGAAGAAGAGAACGAATTGCCCATCCGCTGCGCGTTCAAGGAAGGGCGCTTTTTCCTGCATGGTGATGAGCGGGCGGGTGTCGTAGGCCATCACCCAAGGCAGGGGAACGTGGTGAACACTGGGCAGCAGGTCGGCCATGTAGCAGATCGTGCGTCCCCTGTACTGGATATGCGGGATCATCATGGCGTCGGTGTGCCCGTTCACCAGCAGCACATCGAAGCCGGGGAACAGCTCCTTGATGTAGGTGTTCTCCGTGGCGTCGGTGCGGTTGAAGTCCACGAATTTCAACTGCCCGCTTTCCTGGATGGGCAGGATGTTCTCCTTGAGGAAGCTGGCCTTCTCCCGTGGATTGGGTTTCGTGGCCCATTCCCAGTGGTACTTATTGCTCCAGTAGGTGGCGTTCTTGAAGGCGGGCGCGAAGCCTTCACCCTGCTGCACGATGCTGCCGCCGCAATGGTCGAAGTGCAGATGCGTGAGGAACACATCAGTGATGTCGTCCTTCGAGAAGCCGAGTTTTTTCAGCGAGCCATCCAGCGTGGCATCACCGTGCAGGTCGTAATGGCCGAAGAAGCGGGCATCCTGTTTGTCGCCGATGCCGTTGTCGATGAGGATGAGGCGGCCTTCATTCTCCACCAGCAAGCAGCGCATGGCCCACGTGCACAGGTTCTTTTCGTCGGGTGGATGGCTTTTGCTCCAGAGCGTTTTGGGCACCACGCCGAACATGGCGCCGCCGTCGAGCTTGAAGAAACCGGTAT
>JBKJNF010000330.1:0-7167 GCA_046596155.1 Flavobacteriales bacterium
GGCAATTACAGATCGCTTCGTCGCAGAGCCTCCTCGCGAAAGCGGATTTCAGAGCACGCCCTCCTTCACCGACATGTTCACGATCTCCTCGCCGATCGCGAGGCAGGCCGTGGCGGCTGGTGATGGGGCGTTGAGCACATGAATGTGCTGACCGCGGCGCTCAATGCGGAAGTCGTCGACCATTTCGCCATCGGTGCCCAGCAACATGGCGCGCACGCCGGCTCTGCCGGGATGGATGTCGTCCATGGTGAGCGACGGGATCAAGCGGCGCAGTGTTTTCAGGAAAAGCTTCTTGCTGAACGCGCGGCGGTACTCATCCAGTCCGTAGCGCCAGTTCTTGAAGAAGAGCTTCCATGTGCCGCCGTAGGTGAGCGCGTCCCAAGTGTCCGCGAGGCTGAAGTCGGTCTTGCCGTAGCCTTCGCGTTTAAAGGTGAACACGGCATTCGGACCACACTCGATGCTGCCGTCCGTCATGCGCGTGAAGTGCACGCCCAAAAAAGGGAATCGGGGATCGGGTACAGGATAGATCAGGTGCTTCACCTTGTGCTTCGCCTGCGGTGTGAGTTCGTAGTAGTCGCCGCGGAAGCCCACGATGCGCTCGGGTAGTGATGCACCGTCCATTTTGGCTAGTCGGTCGCTCTGTAGACCGCCACAGAAGATCACCACGCGCGAGCGATAGATGGTCTTGTTCGTAAGCACCTCACTGACGCCGCCGGTCTCCTTCGTACGGAGCACCTCTTCGCCGGTGTGCACTTCGCTGGCGGGATTCAGCGTGCGCGCCAGTTCGGCCAGCTTGTTCGTGGTGGCCCGGAAGTCGATGATGCCGGTGCAGCCGATCCGGATGCCGGCGAGGCCGGTGCAGTGGGGTTCGATCTCGCGGATGCGATCGGCGTCGATACGTTCCATGTCCTCGATACCGTTCTGTTGGCCACGCTCCCAGATGTTATCCAGACGCGGCACTTCATCGGGCTCCATGGCCACGATGATCTTTCCACAGATATCGTGCGCAATACCGTGTTGCTTGGCGAAGGCCACCAGTTCACGCCGACCCTGCACACAGGTCTTCGCCTTATAGCTACCCGGTTTGTAGTAGATACCGCTGTGGATCACGCCGCTGTTGTTGCCGGTCTGGTGGTCGGCGAGGTGCGGTTCCTTTTCGAGGAGCAGGATCCGCTTGGCGGGGAAACGGGTCTGCAGTTTGTACATGGTGGCAGCACCCACGATGCCACCTCCCACGATCACCACATCCCAGGTCTTCTGGTCGTTCATCGAGCGCGAAGTTCGCCATCAGGCGCTTGCCTGTAGCACTACCTCCTCTTTGGGCACGCGCAATAAGAGCAACAGGCCCATAACGAAGATGGAACCGATGCCCATCACGGTAAAGCGCAGGTCGGCGGTGAGCGCATAGACGATGCCGTACATGGCCGTGCCCAGAACGGTGCCTAAGTAATAGCTAACGTCGTAAAAGCTAAAGTAGCTGGCATGATCATCCGTTTCAGGCAGGAACTTGGCGTAGGTGCTGCGCGATAGGGACTGGCTGCCGCCCATCACCAGACCCACCACCCCAGCCAGCAGGTAGAACTGCGAGGTCCAGTGCAGCGTGTAGGCGAAGATGCATGCGCCGATCCAAACCACAGCGGCGATCATCAGGGCCCGCACGTTGCCGAAGCGTTTGCTGAGCTGCACGAAAATGAGCGCACCCGCAATGGCCACTAGCTGGATGATGAGGATGGAAAGAATGAGCGACTGATCACTGATGGGCACCTCTGCACCGCTTGCATCCAGCTGTTTCACTTCCTGCTTGGCGAAGTTGGCGGCCAGGTACATCACCGTTTGCACGCCCATGTTCAGTACGAAGAAGGCCAGCAGGAAGCGTTTCAGCCGGCGGGTATGGCGCATTTGCTCCCAGGTCTTCCGCAATTCCCTGTAGCCGCTAGTGAACACGTTGATCTGGTCGCTGGAGCGATGGCCGTTCGGCAAGCGCCTGAACGGGATCTGCGCCCAGCCGGCCCACCAGAGGCCCACCGTGATGAAGCTGATGCGCGCGGCGATGCCCCCCAAGTGCTGGCCCCCGAGCCATTCGGGAAGCTGGATGCTCTCCGGAATGCCGAACAGATCGGCACGCGTCACCATCACCAGGTTCAGGATCAGAAGCAGCACACTGCCGATGTAGCCCATGGTGTAGCCCCGCGCGCTCACCTTGTCATGATCGGCCGGTTCCGCGATCTCCGGCAGAAAGGCATCATAGAACACCAAGCTTCCGCTAAAGCCGATGCTAGCCAAGGCCACCAAGGTCAGCCCGACCCAGAAGGTGCTAAGGGAGAAGAACGCGAGGCCGATGCAACTAGCGGACCCGAAGTAACAGAAGAGCTTCAAAAAGGCCTTCTTGTTCCCGCGATGGTCCGCAATGCCGGACAGGATGGGCGCGATGAGAGCGATGATCAGGAAGCCAGCGGAGAGCGTCCATGGGTAGGCCGAAGCGGCACGGATGCCATACTTGGCAAGCACCAGGTCGTTACCGGCCTCATCAATGGTCATCCCCACGTAGAAGGCCGGGAAGATGGCGGAGGTGATGGTGAGCGAGTAGGCCGAATTGGCCCAATCGTACATCGTCCAGGCGCGAATGATGCGCGTATCGCTCTTCACCATTGGGGCAATGTAGGGGTAGAAATGGAACGGCCCCCGACGCGGTCGGGGGCCGTTGTTCACGTCGCTTACGGACTTATTGCTCCACCTCCACCTCCACGCGTCGGTTCTTGGCCAAGGCCACTTCGTCATCGCCGCCATCGGCAGGACTTTCGGCCTTCTGTCCGGCTACATTGATGCGTGTGGCATCAATGCCGGCCTCCACCAACGCAGCCTTCACGCTCTCGGCGCGCTCCTTGTCCAGGTCAGTAAGGTCGGGGCGCATGCGCACGCGGTCGGCCTCAATGGCATCTGCGTGGCCTACAAGGCGGATACGGATGTCCACGTTCGCCTTCATCAGCTCGATCAGCTCGGCCACCTGAACATCCATGGCACCATCGATCTGTTTGTTGAAGCGCTTGAAGTACACAACGGCGGCGTCCACCTGCTGGACTGGTTTGAGTGTCTTGTTCACGGTCCCTTTGCGGCTGAAGATGAACTCACTCGACGCCTTGTCCAACTGGGTGCAGGTGCATTCGCTCATCAGTTTGATGGGGAATACCGCGACATCGTCGATGTAGTAATACGCATTGTTGGATTGGATGCGTGTTTCGCCACGAGGGCGCTTGGCCTTCCCGCTGTTGGTCTTCTCGTTGGCGGCGAAGTTGCCGATCAACAGGTAAGTTTCATCCCCCTTCGCGTCGTACACGCCGCACACACCCTGCCAGCTGAACATATCATCGTACATCTTGGTCTTCAGCGTGGGCACTTGCGCTGCGTAGGTCAGACTTCCCTCGTCATCCTTCTTCACCAACATCTTGGACAGGTAGGCACCCTGTTGATCCGTTGTGTATTTGCTAAGATCGCTGAGCGTGGTGTAGTAGCGCACGCAGTATTTCTGGTCCTTCCTCAGGGTCTTCTTCAACTTGGTCTGTAGGTAGGACCTGGTATCCTTGTTCATATAGCTCCACCAGTTCAGGCCCGCGTAGTTCTGTCCGTTGAGGGCACTTTGATCGCCGCGATCGTTGTGCGGTACGCTTACCGGGGAGTTGAGGACGGTCTCGCTGAAGAGGTCGGCCTTCTTGTTCGTGGGGCTCGTCCAGCCTTTGGCCACGTCGATGAAGCCGAGGCGTTTCAGCTTGCCATCAAGCACCTCGAAGCCGCCGTTCTCCACCATGTTCAAACTATCGGGGACCTCTTGGGCGCTGGCCACAAGGGTTGAAAAAAGGAGGGAGACCAAGGAAACGTTGCGGAAGTTCATGCAGAGCGATGTTGGTGTTCTTTCACGGTGTCTACGAAGTGGCGCACGTTGTCCACCGGAGTATCCGGGTAAACGCCGTGGCCCAAGTTAGCGATGTGCCTGTGAGGACCAAAAGCCCGCAGCATGCGACGGGTCTCGCGCTGAACGGTGGCTTTGTCGGCGTAAAGCACACATGGATCCAGATTGCCTTGCAGCGTACGTTGCTCGCCAGCCACTGAGCGGACCCAAGCGGGGTCCTGCGCCCAATCGAGACCCACGGTGTTGCAGGGCAGCGCGGCAATGTCGGCGGTGGCGAACCAGGCATCCTTGGCGAAGAGGGTGAGGGGCACCTCGGTGATCGCCTCGCATATTCGGCGCAGCTGCGGGATGGCGAAGGTGCGATAGGTCTCGCGATCCATCACACCGGCCCACGAATCGAACACCTGGACCAGGTCGGCCCCGGCCTGCACTTGCAGTTTCAGGTAGTCGATAGTGGTGTCGGTGATGCGGTCCATGAGGGCGTGGGCGAAGGCCGGATCCGCGAAGAGCGAACGCCGTGCCACACTGAAGGTCTTGCTGCCCTTGCCCTCGGTCATGTAGCAGAAAATGGTCCACGGGGCCCCAGCGAAGCCGATGAGCGGCACCCGGCCGCCAAGGCCCTGCTTTGTGAGGCGGATGGCCTCGGCCACATACGAAAGGCGATCGCTCACATCCGGCTTCGACAGCACGCTCATTTCGGCCATGGAACGCACCGTGTTCGGGAAGCGCGGTCCTTTTCCCTCGTCCATTACATAGGCCAGGCCCATGGCATCGGGCACAACCAGGATGTCGC
This sequence comes from Flavobacteriales bacterium, assembly GCA_046596155.1. Lineage (GTDB taxonomy): Bacteria > Bacteroidota > Bacteroidia > Flavobacteriales_F > PHOS-HE28 > PHOS-HE28. The sequence continues at coordinate 4,698 of JBKJNF010000330.1, forward strand.
TGAAGATGATGGCCGCATCCACCCCGAGGATATCCACGGGCTGGATAGTGACCTCGGCGGCCATTTCGGGCGTTTGAACGAGTGTGCGGAAGTCACCCGCCTTCTCACGCACCGCACGGTACTCCTTCAAGATGCGGCCGGCTTGGCGCATGAGCCACACAGGCGTGCGCTCCACGTATTCACCTCTGGCTGCACGGAGGATCAGGTCGTTCTTCAACACGGGGCCAAAGATGGCTTTTCGGGTGTCAGCGTGGGGTCAGAAAGGGAAAGGCGACCTGAATAGGCCGCCTTTCCGAACATTTGGTCACTGAGGGTTCAGTCCTTCACGAAGGTATATCCAACCGAGAATTGGAGCATGTTGGTGTAAGATTTCACCGTGCTTCCGCCGAAATCGGTCTCCTTGTTCAGCGTATTCAGCCCACGCCAGAAGCGAAGCCCGAAGTTGAGCCCACCATCGGTCTCATAGGCGGCGCCCACTACAAGTGCGATCTCCAATTTGTTCAGGCCATCGGTCACATCGGAACCACTCACCGAGACATCAAAATCACTGGTGGAAGTGGACGTTGACCCACCGTCAGTGGTGGTGGAGGTGGAAGAACCGGTGGATTTTAACTTACCGCCCATCAACAGTCCAAAACCGGGACCGACGTGCAGGCCGATGTGGTCATTCGCCTTAATAGCCAGAAGGATGGGTATCTCCAAATAGCTGAGCGTCTGATTGTCGTCGCTCTTCGTTTCAGTCGTCGTGGTGGTGCCGCCGAAAGTGAAGGAGGTCGTTTGCGTTGAATTTTGCTGCACGCCATGTGTGGAAAAGAGGAGTTCCGGACGCACAGCGATGTTATCGGACAGTCCGATCTCTGCATAGGCTCCGAGATGGAATCCAATACCAGAAGCATTGTCCGGCTTCGGATCGGGCTCAGGATCATAGCTCGTTGAAATGATCGTATAGTTCAAGCCGACCTTGGCCCCAATGGAGGTTTGCGCCATGGCACATGTGCCAATGGCCAGCGCACAGATGACGAGTATATTCTTTTTCATGACGGTTTGGTTTGGGTTGGTTCGTGGGTCTCAAAACTAAGGCATTGATCGGAAACAGCTAAAGCACTCTTCACTTTACTCGCCTTTCATTCGATCGGCGGATGTGCCTGATCCAGACCCCTAGCCGCCTATCCCCTACATTGGCCGCGGACCAAAACAACCAATTATGAAGAAGTTCATCATCTGTGCGGTAGTCGCAGCCATCAGCGGAGCCGCGTCGGCACAATTCGCCATCGGTGGGCAAGGCAACTGGAGCAAGTATGCTAAAGGTGGACCGAGCTTCATTGGCGTGGGCATCAATGGCTCGATCTTGGTGCACGAGGACTATCCCCTACGACTATCGGTGAACTTCGGGTTGCCAAAGACCACGAGTTACACCACCACCGTAAATGCCCTGAGCAGTGGGACCACACCCCAGAGCAAAGAGGTATTATACAAGGAAAAGATCTCCCTATTGAATTTTTGGCTGGACGGGCAGAAGTACTTCGGGCGTGGAGATGCTGAGGACGGTGGCCTGTATGGTCTGCTTGGCCTAGGTTTCACCTCGGCGAAGGTGAACTACGATGTAAGCGCCTATGATAAAACGCTCTATGATGAAGCGATCTCAGAAACCAGTTCCACTGTGGGCCAATTCGGTATCCGCGCGGCGTTGGGCTACGACAAGGGCTTTGACTTCGGGAATATCTTTCTGGAAGGTGGCATTAACCTGAGCGCCAACCAGGCCAACGGTCAGGACGTGCAGGTGAACCTGCCTTCGTTCCTCTTCGTGAACTTCGGCGTGCGTCACTGGTTCCACTAGAACGCCAGATCCGTTTAGGAAAGGCACCGTAGAGGTGCCCTTTCCATTTTTCTAAGGTCCCGGAACACGGCCGCAGTGCACACCAGCTCAAGCCGCGAATCTGCGGACCACACCTTCCTGTGGTCGCCGTAAGTCCCAAAAACGACGAGCGATGTGAGTGTCCCGCCCCCTTCGACATATAACGTATAGCACACTGGCCTTCATGTTGCGGGCAGGCTTTGGTGGGGAATGGAACTTCACATGGGGGTGTGCATTTGCCGAGGTGCAACTTGGGATCGGCGGAAAGGGTTTCCCGACGACGGCTGGCGCCTTACATGGATTCAGGTATGTGTTCGACGCATCTTCCAGAGAAGCTTCGAACTTGGGCGGTCGCCCATGAATGCAAAGGCCCCGCTCACGAAGCAAGGCCTTCGTAGAGGTAGGAGTTATCAGCCCTTGTGCTCCGCGCGGATGATTATTAACACCACCTTGCCCGATCGCAAGGCTAGAAAAGAAATCCAACGCTCAAGCGCACGGATCCGAATTTTTGATTAATTGAAACTGAGCTTCCAGAAAAACCCGTATACGTGTATTTACTAGCCAGCGTTTGATAGTCATACAATACAGAAAACTCAAAGCCCGAGCCTTCTGTCA
>JBKJNF010000073.1:0-5546 GCA_046596155.1 Flavobacteriales bacterium
TTGTCCAGCGGCACCAGTTTGCTGTAGCCCACTTCTTCGATGTCCCCTTGACTGGCCGGGGCTTTCAGCGCTAAGCGCTCTTGTTCCACGGTACGGGTGGCCACGATGCCTTCGGCCGTATGCTTGATGCGGATGGTGGTGTTCAGCTTGATGAATACGCCGGCTTGGTCCTTCCAATGCTGGCCATACTTGGCGAGCATTTCCTGCGGCACCTGGGCCGTTAACGCAAGGCACGTCACCGATGCGAGGAGGAGTGAACCTGAGCGGGTTGTGAGGTACATGTTGTTCAGGGTTTGCGCATTTCCTGCGCACGGCCGGAGCGGTATTGGATCACCAGGATGGTCTTTCCGGTGCGGTCATACAAGGTGCGCTCGCCGTTCAACTCACCTTCTTTCCAGTTGCTGCGGTCCATCACCAGACCATTGTCCCAGTAGTCAAGTTGTTCGCCTTCGCGCGCATCGTTCTTCCAGTTCGATACGCTCGCAGGCTTGCCGTCGGCGAAGTACTCGGTCTGTTTGCCATTGCGATCGCCACATACGTAGATGCTTTCCTCCAGCACTTTGCCATTGGGCATGTATTCCTTGTAAACCCCATCGATGTCGTTGTTCCTGTAATCCATCTCGCGGCTCAGGGTGCCGTTCGTGAACTTGGGCCGCAACTTCACAACGCCTTCTCTCAATGGAATGGTATCCACCAGCTTGCCATCGGGGCCATTGTAGCTGTATCCGGTCATGCGGCCATCGCTGAAATAGCGCACCAGCTGCAGCTCGCCACCCGGCTCATAGCTGCGTGTGGGTCCATGGTTCTCATCGAAACGACGCCCGCGGTCGATGGCGACCTTGCCGTTCGGGAAGTACAGCTTGTAGCCCGTGCTCATGCCGTCCGCATAGGTCTCTTCGCTCTCCAACTTTCCGTCGAGCGTATAGATCTTGCTCGTGCCTGTCATATGGCCCATGTCGTAGGTACGCTCCCAGCGAAGTTTGCCAGTTGGGTGCCAGGTCTTCCAAGTGCCGTTCTCCTGATCGTTCACATACTGGGCCTCGAACTCCTTTGTGCCATCAGGGAGGAATTGGGTGGAGCTTCCATGCCGTACACCATTGACATACTGCGTGCGCGCTGCCACCTTTCCGTTCTCATACTTGGTTTCGAGTAAAAAAGGACCCGTGCCCAAGTGGATGTGGTTGAATTCCTTGCCCTGGCCGTTGAACTGGACGAGTTCCCGCAGCACGCCGTCCTCCACAAGCTCTTCGGTGCGCAGAACGCCGTCCTCGTCGAAATACGCTTGCCATCCGCTCAACTTGCCGTTCGCGAAGTACTCATGTTCCGATGGCTTTCCATTGGAGTGGTACTGCCACTGTTCACCGCTCACATGTCCATCCTCCATGTACCCCTCCGTCACTATGGAGCCGTCCTTCCGTTTCTCGGTGTATGGCCCGGTCTCGCCTTTCCCAGGGATGTAGCGGAACTCTGAGGAGAGTGCGCCATTAAGGTGGAAGTTACGCTGGGTGCCGTCCAGATCGCCGGCCTTGAGGTTCTCCTCGCTCTTCACTGTGCCATCAGGGTAGTACCAGGTCCAGCGTCCGTCCTTGGCGCCTTCATCGAGGTAGGTTCCCTCCATGCGTTTGGTGCCGTCCGGCGTATATCCCACGAACTGGAAACGACCCTTGGCCCGCTTGGACTCGGAGAGCACTTTGCCGCTGCGATCGAAGTAGCGGTAGCGGATGAGCAGTCCGTTCTTGTATTCCAGTTCCGTCTCCAGCACACCCTCCAGGGTGTAGTCCTTGCGCACACCTTCAGCGCGACCATCCGCATCGTAATTCTCTTCACTGCTCAGGTTGCCATTGATGCTCCAGGTGGTGCGCTTGCCCACATAGTTACCCTTGGCATAGGTACCCTCGGAGCGCTTCTGTCCAGTGATGTACCACTCGGTGTACGGGCCATTCCGCACACCCTCGGTATAGGTGATGCTGGACTCGTTCTTCCCATTGTGGTATTGGTCAAGGATGACCCCATCGCGCATATTGTCCTTGAAATCCCCGCTGAACGAGGCCTTGCCGTCGGGATACATGCCTTGGATGTGGCCGTTCGCCTTGTCGAGCTTCAGTTGTGTGTCGTATTCCTTGGTGCCACAGGTGTGGAACACGGCGGCGGGCCCGGTGATATCGCCGCTCACGCAGGTCTTGCGCGTTAGCAATGCACCTGTGTTCGCGAATTCCGAGTAGGACCCTTCCGCCTTTCCGTTCTTCACGTAGACGCTGTCCTTCATCGCCCCATTGCGATACCACGAGCGATGCAGGCCGTTCTGCTCGCCAGCGGACCAATCCTGAATGCGCTGGACCTTGCCGTTGTCGAAATAAATCGTCCATGTGCCGGTCTGTTTGTGATCGGCATCGAACGAGCCGTGTGATGAAACGGCGCCATTGTCATGGTAGAACATCCATTGTCCAGTGTGTTCGCTCCGGTTGATGTCGCCCTCGCCCTTGGCCTGCAAGTTGGCATCGTCGTTCCATGCATGATGCACAGGCTGCAGGGCATTACCCAGGCTATCCGGGAACGTAGCGAAGAATTCCGTGATCCACGGAAAGAGCTTGGCGCGGAACGCTTCCACCGAACTTTTCTTCTTGACGGAGATCGCACGCACCTTGGCATCCTTGCTGCTTCCGAGGCAGTGGTACACAAAGCCCTCGAAGTTGCGCTCATCCATCAGGCGCGTGAAAATGGGCACATAGTACGTGGACCAGAAACCGGTGCCCTTGGGCATGCTCCCAAGTTGGGACAGCAGCAGGTGGCCTTGTCGTACGAAGGGATAGGTCAGATCGGGTTGCACCTTGTAAGCCTTATTCATGGCAACGCGATTGGCTAGGAGCAGATCGATCTCGCTGAAATCGTCGCCCTTGCGCACATCCAGGCCTTTGGGATGAGCTTCCATGTTACCGGCCAGCACCTCATCCGCATAGCCAAGTGCTTGGTCGCTGCGTTCATCGCCCCAACGCACAAGCATGGCCATGAACAGGGAGAGCGCAGCCTGGCTGGTGGCCCCTTCCTCCTGCGCCATGGATGCGAGGCTCAAATGGACCTCTTGTTGTGTGGGGAATAGCACGGCGGTCTCCTCCAGCGCCTTCAGTGCACCGGGGAGGTCACCTTTTTCCTGCAGCGTGAGCGCCCGTAGGTGACGGATCTTGAAGTTTCCGGGGTAACGGCGGATCCCTTCATCGTAGGTGGTGATGGCCTCATCAAAGCGCTTCAGGCCATACAGTGAAAGCCCTTTGTTGATCAGGAACCGGTGCTGGTGTTCACCATCCAGCGCCATGCCCGCCTCGGCAAGCGGAAGAGCGTCCGCATGCCGTTCCAATTTCAACAGAGCCGCCACATGGCGCAGCAGCACACGCTCGTAGGAACTGTCACTTCGGTGAACCGTGGCGTAGCCTTCGATCGCGCCCGCCGTATTGTCCGCCTGCTCCAGTTCGTAGCCCTTCACCAGCATGTTGTAGCCGTGATCCAGCGGGTGTGGGTCCTGCGCGAAGAGGATGCCGACGCCCAACAGGAACAGAAAGGCGAGTGAAACGCTCCGCGCGGATCGTGCTGCTGAACGGGGGCGTACAAAAGGCAGCGTTTCGTAGTGCATCATGTGGAGGAGGTGAACGTGCCCTATTCCGCAAAGCGGTGGATGAAGCGCAAGAGGCAGATGGGAACCTGGGCGATCAGCATCGAAGTGTTACGTGTGGACGGAGCGAAGGCAATATAGTTGGAAGAGTGGTTTGAAGGACGAATGGGCGCGTGATAGGCCTCCGGTGAAAAGTAGCAACAAGCGTATTTGGTCCGATCTTCCGGATTAACTTCACAAGCATGGACGAAGCCATCGATAAACTGGAACACGATGCTCCGTATGTGAATGTCCAAGCCGACCCGACCACTGGGTTGATCACTATTCGGTGGAAGAACTACGCGGCCAGTGGAACCTACCGCGCCACCTTGAACTTGGCCGTTGAATGGATCCATCGCCATAAGCTCAAGTACTTCCTCACGGATCAGCGGCGCCGAGGTCCGATCCTGCATGAGGATGAGCTATGGCTAGTGAACGATTGGGCGCCGCGCATGGCCAAAGCGGGGCTGGAGCGGGCTGCCGTGATACAAAGCCTTGATTTCTTCAACCGGGCCACCGTGAACCGCTTTATGCGAACAGTGCTCCCAACGGTATCGTATCCCATCGGCAATTTCCAGACCATGGAAGAAGCTGTGCATTGGTTGACCACGGGCGAAGAGGTAATGGCGTAGGAACGGCTGCTTGTGATCGATGCCATGTCCGGTGCTATTATCGCGGGATCATGACGCGAACACAGCTGACCAACGTTGGGCCCCCCTTTACCATTTCACGGGTATTTGACGCGCCTCGCGACGTTGTATGGAAGTGCAATGCAGAGCCTGAGCGCATGACGAAGTGGTCGAGCCCGGAAGGCTTTACCACGCAGGTGGAACGGATGGAGTTCAGGCCCGGAGGCGTATACCACTATTGCCAACGCTCATCCGAGGGGATGGAGATGTGGGGCAAGCTGACCTACCGCGCGATCCAAGCTCCCACCAAGCTGGTGTGCATTCAGTCGTTCTCCGATGCTGACGGAGGCATCACCGCACATCCGCTCAGCGACACCTGGCCGCGCGAAGTGCTCAGCACGGTGGCCTTCGAGGATATGGGCGGGGGCCGTACGAACATGACCATAACCTGGTCGCCATTCAACGCCACGGCGGAGGAACAGGCCACTTTTGATGCAAGCCATGTGGCCATGGAACACGGATGGAACGGCGCGCTCGATAAGCTCGCTGCCTACCTAGCCAATGGATGAACTGCATGCTTCTGTTGGATCAAACGATACAGCGCATAACGCCATGATCTCCACACCGAACGTCGTTGTCACCAAACCGCAGCACACGGCCGTGATCCACCTGCTTATCTCTGGTCGCGACATGCCGAAGTACATGGACCCCGCCATTCAGGAGATCCTTAAGGCGTTGGCCTATCAGGGCGTTGCACCGGCCGGTCCGATGTTCTCCTACCATCATCGCCGCCCTTCGGACACGTTCGATTTCGAATTGGGTTTTCCCGTCGGCAAGGACATCACGCCCACCGGGCGTGTGGTGAACGGTCTTTTTCCGGCAGAGAAGGTGGTGCGCGCGTTTTACCAAGGACCCTACGAGGGATTGGCCCAGGCATGGTCTACCCTGCAAAAGTGGGTGCGGGAGCAGGGGTATGGTGAGATGGGCCGGTTCTGGGAGAGCTACCTGAACAATCCGAACGAAGTAAAAGATCCCAGCGAATACCGCACGGAGTTGAACTGGGTGATCAGCTGAACAACGGACCCGCGAATAACAGATCACTAACATCACTCTCAATGGCCACACAGATCTTCGTGAACATGCATGTGAAGGACCTCGACCGGTCGAAGGCCTTCTTTGAAGCACTGGGTTACCACTTCAACCCGCAATTCACGGATGCGAATGCGGCCTGTTTGGTCATCAGCGACGCGATCTATGCGATGCTGCTCACCACA
>JBKJNF010000173.1:0-3531 GCA_046596155.1 Flavobacteriales bacterium
TTCGCTCCGCCACCTTGTTCGGCCAGCGGCAGCGACTTCTTTTTCTCCAGCAGGTACGGCTCGAGGTAGGCGACGGCGCGTTTCATCACGCGCGCACTCTTCACCACTTGAGGAAGGAACATCTTGCCCGCACCGAACAGATCCCCCACCACGTTCATACCGGCCATCAACGGGCCTTCGATCACCAGCACGGGATCTTGCAACGAAGCACGGGCCTCCTCAGTATCCACATCGATGAAGTCCGTGATGCCATGCACAAGTGCGTGCTTCAACCGCTCTTCCACGGAGCCTTCGCGCCATGCCGCGCGTTGTGCCACGACTTCTGCTGAAGGTGCTCCTTTGAACTGCTCGGCGAAGGCCACCATGCGCTCCGTGGCATCGGATCGGCGAGCCAGGAGTACATCCTCCACATGTTCCAGCAGGTCCTTCGGAATGTCGTCGTATACGCCGACCTGCCCGGCGTTCACAATGCCCATGTCAAGGCCCGCCTTGATCGCATGGTAGAGGAAGGCCGTGTGGATGGCCTCGCGCACGGGCTCATTGCCACGGAAGCTGAAGCTCACGTTGCTCACACCGCCACTGGTAAGCGCGCCGGGCAGGTGTTTCTTGATCCAGGCCACCGCACGGATGAAATCCACCGCGTAGTGGTCATGTTCGCTCATGCCCGTGGCCACCGTCAGGATGTTGGGGTCGATGATGATATCGTGCGGCGCGAATCCGGCCTTCTCCGTGAGCAGGCGATAGGCGCGTTCGGCGATGGAGATCCGGCGCTCGAAGTTGTCGGCCTGCCCTTGCTCATCAAAGCACATCACCACAGTTGCGGCGCCCAATCGCTTGATGATCCTGGCCTGTCGCAGGAACTCGGTCTCACCTTCCTTCAGGCTGATGCTGTTCGCGATGCCCTTCCCCTGCAGGCACTTCAGGCCCGCCTCGATGACGGTGAACTTTGAGGAGTCCACCATCACGGGCACACGGGCGATGTCCGGTTCGGCGGAGATCAGGTTCAGCAACTTGCGCATGGCCTGAACGCCATCGATCAGACCCTCGTCCATATTCACGTCGATCACCTGTGCACCGTTCTCCACCTGCTGGCGGGCGACGGTAACGGCCTCATCGTACTTCCCGTCCTTGATCAGCTTGCGGAAAGCGGCACTGCCCGTGACGTTGGTGCGTTCGCCGATGTTCACGAAGTTGCTCCCTTGGAATATGCGGAGCGGCTCAAGGCCGGAGTAGGTCGGGGTGCTCATGCGAGAACGGGCAATTTCCGGGCTGCATGCTTGGTGGCCTCTTTCGCCAGGGCTGCAATGTGCTCCGGCGTTGTGCCGCAGCAGCCACCTGCGATGTTCACAAGGCCATCACGCATGAACTCACCTACCAGCTTTGCGGTAACGTCCGGTGTTTCGCGATATTCGCCGAATTGGTCGGGTAGGCCGGCGTTCGGATATACGCTTACCCGACAGATAGCTAGTTCGGAGAGCACCTGGAGGTAAGGCCGCATCTGCGCTGCACCGAGGGCACAGTTCAGGCCGATGCTGAACAGCTCCACATGGCCCATACTGATCATGAACGCCTCCACGGTCTGTCCGCTCAGCGTGCGTCCACTTGCATCGGTGATGGTCACACTGCACATCAGGGGCACACGTCGGCCCACCTTGTCGAAGACCTCCTCGATGGCGTAGAACGCGGCCTTCGCATTGAGCGTGTCGAAGATGGTCTCCACGATCAGGACATCAACGCCGCCTTCCAACAGCGCCTCGACCTGCTCCATGTAAGCGACCACCAGATCATCAAAGTGCACGGCGCGGTAGCCGGGGTCGTTCACGTCGGGAGAAAGTGATGCGGTCTTGTTGGTGGGACCGAGAGCACCGGCAACGAAGCGGGGCTTGGTCGGATCCTTCTTCGTGGAGGCATCGCACGCCTCGCGGGCAAGCCGCGCTGAGGCCAGGTTCATATCACGCACCAGGTGTTCGCACTTGTGTTCCGCTTGCGCGATGGTGGTGGCACTGAAGGTGTTCGTTTCTACGATGTCGGCACCGGCATCCAGGTATTGCTCGTGTATGCGCTTGATGGCCTCGGGGCGGGACAGTGAAAGGAGCTCATTATTACCCTTGAGCAGGATCTCGTGCTGTTCCATTCCCCTCGGGTGGAAGTCCTCCTCAGTAAGACCCAACTGCTGGATCATGGTGCCCATGGCACCGTCCAAGATCAGGATCCTTTCGCTGGCAAGTTGTTCGATGGTCTTCATCTTCTTTCGATCAGGTCATACCCACCTACACCCGCTCAGCGGAGCAAGGCAGTGGGCAAATAAAAACCCCATCCGAAGGACCGGATGAGGCTGTGAATGCACCGTATGTGCAACAGTACCTGATCGCGGCTCATCTTTTCTCCGATGCATCGGAGATGGAATTGGCACCTTTCCGGGGATGGGAACTCCGGGCGGTTGTCAAGGCTTCACAGGGCCATATCCCTCAGCCTTTCTTGATAAGCGTCCCGGCACAACGCCGGGATGGAAAGAACGCGCTGCAAATATAAGCGCCCCAATCACCCTTGAGCGATGGCGAACTCCTTCACGAAACTTACGATCTTCTTGCGGAAGAACAGGAAAAGAAGCACGTATGGAACCACCATCAACATGATGATGCCTTTGTTCAGTCCCGCACCTATCCCTTGTTGACCACCGAACACATTGCCGTTCGCCTGCTCGCTTTCCACCGTGGCCTTGCACATAGCGCAACCTTGGGCCAGCAGGTCGGACGGCAGGCAAAGCAGCAGGAAGAGTAGGACTAATGGCAGCCAGCGCTTCATGGTGCAAAGTTAGCTCAGTAGTACGGGGAGATCATCAAGTACACAACGACCCCTGTGAAGCTCACATAGAACCAAATAGGCCATACGCGGCGCGCCAGCTTACGATGCGCCGCATAGTGAGCCGAAAGCGAGCGATAGGCAGTGAACAGGATGAAGGGCAGCGAACCAGCGGCCAGCAGAATGTGGGTGGCGAGGATCACGTAGTAGACGACCTTGATCGCGCCCGTGCCACCAAATTGCGTTTCGCCTGTGAAGAGGTGATGGAGGATGTAGGACACGAGGAACAGCACGGAAAGTACGATCGCGCTCAGCATCACCCGCCGATGGAGGCTCCAATTACCAGCCTTCGCACTGAACAGACCCACCAGAAGCAGCACGCTCACTGCGGAATTGATCACTGCATTGATCCGGGCAAAGACATGGGCATCGAAGCCGCTAGGCACTGTCACCTGCACGCGGTTGAGGATCACCACAGCCAGGAACACGACGATGGAGAAGGCCCAGATAGCGCGTTTCGCGGTCTTCTCCGGAACGGCCAACTGGGCGGGTGGGTAGGGCTGGGCCATGCTAGCACACAAAAAGGAACCCCGAACGCGGGAGAATTGTTCAACGCTTCGCCTCCGCAGCCTCCCGCTCCAGGCGTGCGCGGTGTCGCTCCTCACCGACCAGCATCTTCACATCGGTCACCAGACTGTCCACGCTGCTGGTGCGCGTGCCTTCGTAGAT
>JBKJNF010000288.1:0-2866 GCA_046596155.1 Flavobacteriales bacterium
GCGCTTCCTTATTGAAAAGATCCGTGTGAATGAGCCCTGGTTGGGCACCTGGACACAGGCCGAAGTGATCAGCTCCGTGTTGGTGGTAGGCGGCGCTGTGTTGTGGTGGTGGCTGGATCGCACAGCAACGACGATCCCTGAAATTCAAACGGAACGCACCACGTGAGCACCATCGCACAGCCGGACCTGCACGCGCTCACCGAGCGGGTGTCCGACCTCTGCCGTGAGGTGGCCGTTTTCATACGCCTCGAAGCTGCGCGCTTCACCGAAGCCAACGTGGAAAGCAAGAGCCCGAACAACCTGGTGAGCTACGTGGACAAGGGCGCAGAACAGCGCTTGGTCGATGGCTTGGGCAAGCTTGTTCCTGAAGCGGGCTTCATTGCCGAGGAGGGCACGGGCGAACGCAAGGAAGGCCTCAACTGGATCATCGACCCGCTCGATGGCACCACGAATTTCGTCCACGGCATTCCGTGCTACTGCATCAGCATCGCACTGGCCGATGGACTTGACGTGCTGGTGGGTGTGGTGCTGGAGGTCACGCGTGATGAATGCTTCAGCGCGTGGAAAGGCGGCGGCGCTAAGCTCAATGGAAAGAAGATCCGTGTTTCCTCCCGTGTCACGCTCTCCGAAAGCTTGCTCGCAACGGGCTTTCCGTACGACGACTTTGGCCGAGAGGCCGAGTATATGGACCTACTGAAGGCCCTGATGCACACCAGTCGCGGCATACGGCGCCTAGGTAGCGCCGCGGCGGATCTGGCCTATGTGGCCTGTGGAAGGTTCGAAGCCTTTTATGAATACGGTCTGAACCCGTGGGATGTGGCGGCGGGTGGACTGCTCGTGAAGGAAGCTGGCGGCAACACCACGGACTTCCGCAACGGTGGCATGTGGTTGTTCGGCGAAGAGATCGTAGCCAGCAACGGTGCCATCCACGCAGAGATCATCGGGCCTATCGGCAAGTTCTTCGGTCGCTGAACCCCGCGCGGCCGTAATGCGCGAAGGCCCGGATCCAACCGGACCTAGGCCTTCGTGCAAAACCAAAACCAACGGACAAGTGCTCGTGGGAATGCCTGTCCGATAGGTAGACGCGAGTTGCGACGAAAAAGCTGCCTGAGAAGGTCGATCAAGCCGGAGCCCCTACCCTCTCGGACACCAATGCGAGGCCCAGGGTCGTGAGCGCAGCGTTCACCAGTAGCACTTCGAAGCCCATCTGATAGCCGAAGAACAGCGTGGTACTGAAGGTGGCCAGCACATATGTGATCACCGGTGCTAATAAGCACACCAGCGGGACCATTTTGTCCTGCGGAACACGACGGGAAACGATGCCGAAGGTGAAGAGCCCAAGCAATGGCCCATAGGTATAGCCAGCGATCTTCAGCAGCGTATCGAGCACTGTACCGCTGTCCAGCCAGGCAAAGAACATGATACAGGCCATGAACACGGCCGCGAACCCAAGGTGTACGCGCTGGCGCACCTGCCTTTGCTTCGCTTCGGCCCAGCCGCGGTCATGCGTGCCGATCAGGTCCAAGCAGGTGCTCGCGGTGAGCGCCGTAAGTGCACCATCGGCGCTGGGGAATAATGCGCTGATAAGGCCGATTATGAAGAGCAGTCCCAGCCACGGCGGGAAATACTGCAGCGCCAGTGTGGGGAAAAGATCATCGCCGCGGGCAGGTGCTGTAAGCCCGGTATGTTGCACGTGCAGGTACAAGAGCGCACCCAACAGCAGGAACAACAGGTTCACGCCGAGAAGGATCACGCTGAACACGCGCATATTCTTCTGCGCCCCGCCCAGGGTGCGCACGCTCAGGTTCTTCTGCATCATCTCCTGGTCCAGCCCCGTCATGGCGATGGTTATGAAGATGCCGCTCAGGATCTGCTTGAGGAAAAAACCATCGCTGCGCCAGTCGGTGTTGAACACCTGCAGCATGCCGCTGGCCGATAGTTCCTTGCTCCATTCCGCCATGCCGTCCTGCTGCGTGATGAAGATCACCGTGCCCACCAGCGCCGCCAGCATGAACAGCGTTTGCAGCGTGTCCGTCCATACAATGGTCTTCACGCCTCCCTTCAGTGTGTATAGAACTATCATCAGCAGCACCACGGCGCTGCTCAGCCAGAAGGGCACGCCAAGGTCGGCCAGTACGAAGAGGTGTAGCACGTGGAGCACGAGGTAGATCCGGATGGTGGCGCCCAATGTGCGGCTGAGGATGAAGAAGGAGGCGCCGGTGCGATAGGTCACTTCGCCGAATCGCTGCCGCAGGTAGCCGTAGATGCTGGTGAGCTGCAGCTTGTAGTACAGCGGCAGCAGCACGCCCGCCACCACCCAATAGCCGATCACATAACCGAACACCACTTGCAAGTAGCCCCAGTGTTTCGCCGCCACACCGCCCGGAACGCTGATGAAGGTGACGCCGCTGAGCGAGGTGCCGATCATGCCGAACGCCACAACGTACCATAGGCTCTTCTTGTCGCCACTGAAGAAGGCGTGCTCTCCAGCCCCACGACTGGTATACCACGCAATGGCCAGCAGCACTAGGAAGTAACCGAAGACGATGGATAGGAGAAGCGTGGGGCTCATGATGGAACGGAGGAACAGATCGCGAACGAAGGAACTAGCGCGCGGTTGGTAAGTTCCGCATGCAATGGGTTAGTTCTACAAGGCAAGCTGTGAGTTGATCAACCTGAGCTCCCCCTTCCTCCCTAAGGAAGGGGATGTCGGCGGAGCCGACCGACGCTTCGCCCAGACGTGTCGGGGATGGTGAAGTACCGCTGCGGAAGCAACACTGCCAAGTACATGAGCTATCTCCCCTGGCCGTTGGAGCTATGTGCTAGTGGCAAGGGTGAACAGTGCGTGAGGGCTGGTGCGTGGAAG
>JBKJNF010000153.1:0-25578 GCA_046596155.1 Flavobacteriales bacterium
TGCTATTTGGATCGCGGCGATCTGGACTCGGCGCTCTACTATGCGCGCAAGGCCGATGTTCTGAAGGAGCCTGGAACGGATCCGTACGGTTATGCCAATTACCAGCTGGTGCTGGCCATCGTGCATGCCGCGCGCGACGAGAACGACCTTGCCGAGCCATACTTCAAGCGGGCCTTGGCCGCAGCGGATTCAGCCGGATTGCCGGAGCCACTTATCGGCGCTTCGACCGGGTACGCGAAGCTGCTCATCGGGCAGGGCCGCTCGGCAGAGGCGTTGGTCTGGGCGCGCAAGGGGTTCGAGGCTACGGAGGACGTGCGGCAACCGCGGCTCATGGTGAGGTCCACGGCGGCCTTGTCCGATGCCTTTGCCGCGATTGGCATGACCGATAGCGCGCTGGTGTACTCGAAGCTCGCCCTTGCTTACAACGACTCGCTTGCGAGCCTGCAGAACAAGAGCCAGTTACAGAACCAGTTGTTCACGCAGGAATTGAAGGACCGCGAGGACGCCAAGCTTCGTGCGGAAGAAGTCGCCGCACGCTCCCGCAACATCCAGTTCGGGATCATTGCGCTCATCGTCATCACGCTGGGCATCTTCCTGCTCATTTTCAGCCGCACGGCGGTGGTGGGTGCCAAGACCATCAAGAACCTCTCGCTCATTGCGCTCCTGCTATTCTTCGAGTTCATCAACCTGCTGTTGCATCCGTTCCTTGATCGCATCACGAACCATTCACCGATCCTGATGCTCTTGGCCATGGCCGCGATCGCCGGGTTGCTCATTCCACTGCACCACCGCATGGAGAAGCTGATCACAAACATGCTGGTGAGCAAGAACAACCGGGTAAGGTTGGAGGCAGCGAGGAGGACGATCGAGGAGTTGGAGGGTGGACTAAGGACGGAAAGGCCATAGGCCTCTGAGCATGCCACTCGTGCAGTAGTCTGGCTCATCAGCCTTGCAACCGAGTCGGTTCCAGAGTACATGGAACATGAAAGGGGCAGCGCTAGCGCTGCCCCTTTCATGGGGATACTTAGAGCTCGCTCCGTCAACGGCCGTTACTGCGCTGCCATGCCATTCGCACCAACCGGTAACCCCGTGATGTCCGGGCCAATGGATGCAAGGCTGCCATCGTTGTTCACGCGGAACATGCTGATGGAATGTCCTCCACTATTCAGCGAGTAAACGAATTTGGAATTGTTACTGAGCGATAGGTCGATAGGTCCGTCGCCTGTCGTCGCTGATATGCCGCTGCTATTGATCAACGTCAATGCTCCGGTGTTGCTGACCCTGTATCCGGAAATATTCGCTGCGGCCGTGTTGGTTGTGTAGCACAATTTTCCGTTGTTGGTAACGGCCACCCAGCACGCAGCCGTTTGCCCGTTGCCTACGGGTCCGGTAGCGAGAGCAAGGTTTCCTGAGTTGGACAGCGTGTAAGAACTCAACGCACTTTGTCCGGCCATGCCTCCGAACGCGTCAGATACGATCAGGGTATTGTTATGCCCGAACGCGAAACCGAACGGTGTGTTCCCCACGGAAGGATGTGCGGTCCCAGCACCAGCGATCCCATTTGTGCTGACAGGGTAGGTGTCTATGATGTTGGTGGCCTTCTCCGTGACCACGAGTTGCTGCCCTGAATTGTTGAACTGGATCTGCGCGGCCCCTGCCATGCTGCTGCTGAGTGGCTGGGTCGAACCCGGCAGATAGGACAGCTGTCCATTCCCGCCCATGTGGAACCCGGCGATGCTCCCTGTGCCACCTGCGTTAAGCACATACACATGGTCTTCGTGTACGGTAACACTAACAGGCCTTGTGCCATGGGAAGACACAACCTGTATCTGGGTCAAGTTGCTACCGTTGATGTTGAATACCGTGATCTGATCGCTACCTGGGTTGCAGGCGAACAAGTGGTTCTCGTCGCGGACCAGCGCGCCTTGATTGCCGAGCCCTGTTCCTGTTCCGAGACCGCCGGTTGCAAAGCTTCCCGCGCTCGTCAATTGTCCGTCCGCAGCGCGACCGAAGGCCAGAATGTTGTTGCCGCTTGTGCCGTTGTCCATGATGAACACGGCTCCGCCGCCCAATGATTTGGCCCCGAAGTCGCTTTCATCTGCGGTGTCGCCAGTGATCGATGTTCCTGAAAGCAAGTCTTTCTGACAGCTCGTTAATGTGACCACGCCTAGCGTGAGCAGCATAAGGGAGGATGTTACTTTTTTCATGGTCTTTGATCTGTAAGGTTGGTGATCCGTTTGAGGCTCGGATCAAAGGTTCCTTGGGCTTATCACGTCCTGATCACGGAAGGATAACGTTTGCCAGGGTTGCTCATTCCGCTGCACCACCGCATGGAGCAGTTCATCACCAACATGCTCGTCGCTAAGAACTACCGGGTTCGGTTGGATCTGGCGAGGAGGAGGATCGAGGAGTTGGAGGGAGGGGAGAAACACGGAGCTCCGTGATCTACCGTGAGATGCAGCTATCGCGCGTTTAGGGTTAGTGACCTGAAGGAAATAGCTCTAGCATGTGCCTCGAATGCATCATATTGAAGATCTGCCAGCAGGGGCAATTAGAGCGCGCGTATGGACAAGCCACGCCCAACCAATAAGCACGAATTGAAGAGGGAGCCTCACAAACGCAATGAGCTTGCTGCCAATGGCCGGATCATCCCGGAAGACATCCACCACATGCAACGGCAGGAACAAGATCATCAGGATGAAGATGCCCAACGTCGCCGAGGATCGATAGCGAGGGACGAAGACACCAACGCCCAGCGATAGCTCCAGCACGCCGACCAAGTAGTTGACCAAACGAAGGGGCAGTGCATCCGGAATGAACGGCGCGTAGAGTTCCGGTTTTAGGAAGTGCGCAACGCCACCGAGGAGCATAAGCGCCCCTAGAGCGGATGGGAGTATGGTTGTGCTTCGTTTCATTCGAATAGACAAGAGTCTGAGATGGTCGACCATTATCGAGGGTGCGTGATCGGCTTGCTGGGACCTTGCCGTAACGCCATCTACTCCCTCCAACGCCGCTTCACTTGTCAGTCACGCCGATGGCGACATTCCCGGCTTTGTGCCCAGCGTCCACATACGTATGCGCCTCAACTATCCGCTCCAACGGATACGTTCGATCGATCACCGGTTTCAGTTCTCCTTGCTCTATCAGCTCCTTGAGGAAAGCGATGTTCTCCGCTGTCTCGTCCACGACGCCGGATATCATCTTGCGATCGCCGGTCCTTGTCGCCCAGCGCGCTTGGAGCATCTCCGACATCATGGCCGCTCCCAGGATCAATTTGCCCGAGCTGTTGAGCAGCTTGATGCATGTGGATACGGAGAGCTTGTTCACCGTCTCATACACCACATCGTATACCTCGCCATGCGTACTCATATCCTCCTTGGTGTAGTCGATCACGTGGTCTGCTCCCAGCGACATCACCAGTTCCATGTGTGTTGCGCTGCATACGCCAGTGACATTTGCGCCGAAGTGCTTTGCCAACTGCACCGCGGCCGACCCGACCGCGCCGGATGCACCATAGACCAACACCTTCTGCGCTTTGGCGATCTCCGCTTTCCGGAGGAAATACAGGGCCGTATTCCCGCCGAAGGGAATGGTGGCGGCCTCGATGGGACGAAGGTTCTTAGGCATCAGCGCGATGGCCCCGCTCTCCGGCACACGGACATACTCGGCATAGGTTCCCATGCGCATGCCGGTCATCCCAAAGACCTTATCGCCGACCTTGAAACGGGTGACGCTACTGCCGATAGCATCGACCTCTCCAGCGAACACGCCGCCCAAGACTTTCAGTCGCGGCTTGAACAAACCGAACAGTAGCCGGACAGCCCAAGGGTCGGCGCGCCGCAGTCGGCTGTCACCCGAGTTCACCGCGGTGGCCTGCTCCCAGATAAGGAGCTCGTTGGTCTTTGGGGAAGGTTTCTCAATGTTCTCGATCCGCAAGACCTGCGGTCCTCCGTACGATGTGTAGACCGCTGCCTTCATGATGCGAGCACCGTTGGTATTCGGGGACGAAGGTCGCGCTTCCAGAAGGAGCAGGGTCACTGTTCATCCGTTCACGGTAACTTTCATCACCCCCTCCAACGCCGCCTTCGCCACCTGTACGTTCTTCACATCCTGCACGCTCACACGCAACGTTCCTCCCTTCTCGTACACTTTGAACCTTCTCGGTTGCGTCTGCACGGCACGTAGAACAGAGTGGAACGTGTCCCCTGCGAAAAAGGGATGTTTTTGATCCGCGATGAACGTGCCAATAAGGGTGCCTTTCTTCAGTACCATCTTCTCCAAGCCCAACTGTTGGCCCAGCCAGCGCAGGCGGATCGCTTCCATCAGCTCTTTCACTTGATCGGGGATGGGGCCGAAACGGTCGGTGACCTCGGTGGTGAACTTCTGTAGTTCGGGTTCGTCCTTGATGTCGTCGAGCTTGCGGTAGAGTGCTAGGCGTTCGGCGGTCTCGCTCACGTAGCTGTTCGGGATGAGCATTGTGAGGTCGGTCTCGATGATGCAGTCGTCGCTTTGGTCGCGCGTACCACCGCGTGAGAGCTGCCGGTCCTCGAAGAGCTCCGCGAAGTGTTCGGACTTCAGTTCGCGCACGGCCTCTTCCAGGATCTTGTGGTAGGTCTCGAAGCCAATGTCGTTGATGAACCCGCTCTGCTCCGCACCGAGCAGGTCGCCCGCGCCACGGATGTCGAGGTCCTTCATGGCGATGTGGATACCGCTGCCCAGGTCACTGAACTGCTCAATGGCCTGCAGGCGCTTGCGCGAGAGGTCAGGCAGGAGATGCGGGCTCGGTGCGAGCAGGTAGCAGTACGCCTTCTTGTTGCTACGCCCCACACGGCCGCGCAATTGGTGCAGATCGCTCAGTCCGAAGTTCTGTGCCTCGTTCACAATGATCGTGTTGGCGTTCGGGATGTCAAGGCCGTTCTCTACGATGGTGGTACACACCAGCACGTCGCTGTTGCCTTCGATGAAGTCGAGCATGACCTCTTCAAGCTTGTGGCCTTCAAGTTGACCATGGCCAACACCCACGCGCGCCCCGGGCACGAGCTTGCGGATCATGCCGGCCATGAACTCGATGTTCTTCACCTTGTCGTGCAGGAAGTACACTTGGCCGCCGCGTGAAAGCTCGTATTCGATCGCGCCGCGGATCGTCACTTCATCATACGGCTGCAGCATCGTGCTCACCGGATAGCGGTTCGGCGGCGGCGTGCTCATGATGCTGAGGTCGCGCGCGCCCATCAGGCTGAACTGCAGCGTGCGCGGGATCGGCGTGGCCGTGAGCGTGAGCGTGTCCACGGTGGCGCGCAAGGTCTTCAACTTGTCTTTCACGTTCACGCCGAACTTCTGTTCCTCATCGATGATCAACAAGCCGAGGTCCTTGTACACAACATCCTTGCTCACCAACCGGTGTGTGCCGATGATGATGTCGATCTTCCCGTCCTTCAGGTCCTTGAGGATCTGCGTTTGCTCGGCACTGCTGCGGAAGCGGTTGATGTAGTCAACACGCACAGGCAACCCTTTCATGCGTGCCGCGAAACTCTTGGCGTGTTGCAACGCGAGGATCGTCGTTGGCACGAGCACCGCTACCTGCTTGCTGTCGCACACGGCTTTGAACGCTGCGCGTATCGCCACCTCTGTTTTGCCGAAGCCGACATCGCCGCAGACCAGTCGATCCATCGGGGTGGCCTTCTCCATGTCGCGCTTCACGTCCTGCGTGGCCTTTAGCTGATCAGGCGTGTCCTCATAGATGAAGCTCGCCTCCAATTCGTGCTGCAGGTAGTTGTCCGGCTGGAACGCGAAGCCGGGCTTGCTCTTGCGTTGTGCGTATAGCTTGATCAGATCGAACGCCAGCGCCTTCACTTTCGCCTTTGTGCGCTCCTTCAGGTTCTTCCACGCTGGGCTGCCGAGCTTGCTCACGTTCGGTGCCGCGCCGGCTTCTTCGCCGCTGAATTTGCTCACGCGGTGCAGGCTGTGGATGCCCACGTAGAGGATGTCGTTGTCGCGATAGATCAGGCGGATCGCTTCCTGCATCGAGCCGCCCGCATCGATCTTCTCCAGACCGCTGAAGACGCCCACGCCGTGGTCGATATGTACCACCAGGTCGCCGGGCTTCAGTTGCGTAAGCTCTTTCAGCGTCAGCGCTTGCGAGTTCTTGCGGAAGCCCTCCTTCAGCCGGAAGCGATGGTAGCGCTCGAAGATCTGGTGGTCCGTGTACAGCGCTATCTTCAGTTCCGGATCAATGAAGCCTTCGTGCAGGTCGAGCACCAGTGGTGTGAAGGCCACCTCGTGCTCCATATCGTTGAAGATGGCGTAGAGGCGCTCGCTCTGCTTCGCGCTGTTGCACGCGATCAGGTTTGTGTAGCCTGCGTTCTGTTTGTTGTGCAGGTCGCCGCTGAGGACTTTGAATTCTTTGGCGAACGTCGGTTGTGGCCGTTGCTGGAAATCGACGACGACATCCGCATGTTGTTTCATAGCCTCCGGGGCAACGGTGCTTTTCCAGAAGACCTTCTTGAATCCGAGCAGCCCTTTGATCAACGCGCTGTCCGTTGCGAGCAAGTCAGCTGGCGCGGAATGCTTGTCCTTGTCCGGAAGTCGATCGTGGGCCTCGCCGAGCAACTTCAATTGCTTGGTCGCTGCATCACCGATGGCTTGCAGGTCGCCCAACCAGATCACGGTGTTCTCCGGAAGTTGCGCGAAGAGGAGCTGCTGCCGCGCGGCATCTTCGTCCTGTAGGTCGGGTACGATCACCGCTTCTGCCAAGCGTTCCACCGTGAGCT
This sequence comes from Flavobacteriales bacterium, assembly GCA_046596155.1. Classification (GTDB taxonomy): domain Bacteria; phylum Bacteroidota; class Bacteroidia; order Flavobacteriales_F; family PHOS-HE28; genus PHOS-HE28. The sequence goes on from JBKJNF010000153.1 coordinate 6,771, forward strand.
GGTCCTGCGGATCGAAACGCCGCACGCTTTCCACGGTGTCGCCATAGAGTTCGATGCGGTAGGGTTTGTCGCTGCCGTAGCTGAACACGTCCACGATGCCGCCGCGCACGCTGAACTGCCCCGGCTCGTAAACGAACTCCACGCGTGCGAAACCCGTCTCGTGCAACCACTCCTCCAGCGTATCGATCGGCAGTTCCTCACTACGCTTCACCGTCAGCGTGTTCTTCTTCATCACCTCCTGACCGACCACCAGCGGAACGAGCGCTTCCGGATAAGTGACGATCACGAGATGGTCAGGCTTCTTCATGAGCACCTCCAACACTTCCGTGCGGCTCACCCGCTCCCCATCATGGTGCCCATCCGGATCGTACGGTGAACGCGATGGCGCGGGATAGAAGAGCAGTTCCTCATCCTTCTTCGAGTTGCGCACATCCTTCTCCTTTCCGCGCAGCGCCTCCAGGTCATTGATGAAGTAGGCCGCTTCTTCCTTGTCCGTGAGCACGAACACGTGTACGCCCTTCATCCGGTCGACAACCGTTGCGGCGATAAGTGCTTGCGCCGACCCGATGGTGCCAGCGATCTGCACCCGTGCGTTGGCCGGTTGCAAAGCTGCTGCCACACGCGCGACACGGGCGTCGTTGCGGTAGAAGGTGAGGAGGTCGAGGAGGGAGGTCAAACTCATGGACGCTAAAATGCCCGAAACCCGGTGCCGCATCCCGGAGCCTTTTCGGCATCCGGGATCCGCATCGGGTTCGGGAGTGGTTGCGAAAGTACGCAGTGGTGCCGCCGCTTCAAGGCAAGGCGTGGTAAATGGACGCCTACCTTCGGCCACCCTTGTAAAAACCCATGGAAGTCCTGATCTGGAGCCAACGCGTGTTGGCCATGTTGTTGGTCCTGGCCGTGGTGATCCCCTTCATCCCTAGCGACCATTGGACGGTGCGCATCCTGGACTATCCGCGCAGTCAAAAACTGGTGCTGATAATAGCCTGTCTCGTTTTCGGGCTTTGCGTTGTGGGTGCACCTACTCTTCTCGATAAGGTGCTACAAGGCCTGCTTTCGCTGGCTGCGATCTACCTCGTTTGGTTGATCTGGCCTTACACGCCGTTGGGCCGCCGGATGGTGAAGCGGGTAAAGCCCCGTAACGGCGAGCGACTGTTGCAATTGCTGGTCTGTAATGTGTTGCAGCACAACTTGAAGTATGAACGTATGGCCACGTTGATAAAGGCGCAGGATCCGGACGTGGTGTTCTTGTTGGAGACCGATCTGGCGTGGAAAGAAGGGGTCCGATCTGCGGTGCAACACTTGGAGCACCGCATCGAGGTGCCACTAGGGAACACTTATGGACTCCTTTTCTACAGCCGGTTTCCGATGACCACGCACGAGGTGCGGTACTTGATCGATCAGGAGGTGCCGTCCATCGTTGCTGATCTTGATTTCCACGGCCAACCCATCCGGTTCTACGGTCTGCATCCCACGCCGCCCGTACCCCAAGAAAATCCGGAGAGCACCGAGCGCGATGCCGAAGTGTTGATGATCGGGCGTAACGCGAAGGAATGTCCGCACCCGGTGATCGTGTTCGGTGACCTGAACGATGTGGCCTGGTCGCATACCACGCGCTTGTTCTTGCGGATATCCGGACTACTGGATCCGCGCCGTGGCCGTGGCCTGTTCAGTACCTTCCATGCGAACTATCGGTTCTTGCGCTGGCCCTTGGACCACTTCTTCGTAAGCGGTCATTTCCGCTTGGTGGATATGCACGTGGAACGCAACGTGGGCTCCGACCATTTCCCCATTACGCTCACAGTCGTCCTGCGCGGCGAGGATGACGCTGGAGCGTTGGAGGCTGATCCGAACGACCATGAGGAGGCAGCTGAGAAAATCGCAGAGGGCCGAACGAACGGAAGTGCTGCTCCCGGTGCTTCAGCCCAATAGCTCAGCCTGGCGGATGTGAGAACGTTAACCAGCGAAGGACCTGAACAGGTCCTTTCGCTAAGTGGAGCGTGAATCGTCCGTGAAGGAACACGGTATGATCTGCTCCGCCTCACTTCTCCGCCAGCACCTCCACCATCTCCAAAGTGGGTGGGGTGGCGAGCAGTTCACCGGCCTTGGCCATGAGGGCTGCGGCAATGGGACCGTCGAGATGGGCTTTGCGACCAGCCTCATCGCTGAAGGTGTCGAAGATGCCGAAAGTGCTTGGGCCGATCTTCAGTGCGAACCAGAGGTTCGTTCCCGGTTCAGCCTGAGCAAGGGGTAATGCGGTTTTCAAAAAGGCTTCCAGCTCGGCTTCTTTTCCGGCTTTCGACTCTAGGCGGGCAAGGATGGCGTATTTGTTCATGGTCGTTGGGGTTGTAGGGGTAGAGGTACGTGGTCCGGGTGCGAGTGGATCAGTTACGAAGAACGACGCGCGTTCAATTTCGCGGCGACTAGCGAGCTATTATGAGCGCGAAGGCGCGTCGAGCAGCCTGCCCCTTTAGCACATGCTGCCGCGCCTCGCGGGCTTCGGTTGCAGGAGCATGAGCAACGATACGCCCGCGCTATTCCTTCACGAACCTCAGCGTCACTACTCCGTCGGCGCAGGCGAGGCGCACCATATATGGGCCTGAAGGCAGGGAGGAGATATCCAGTGATGGCGCGCTGCCGGTCATGTTACGCGTAAGGACCACGCGCCCTTGACCGTCCAATAGCGTGAGAAATGCCGCCGATGCTTTCGTGCGTTCGAGGCGTATGGTGCGTGTGGCAGGATTTGGGAATAGGCGTGCGTGACCTTCACCCACCGCGTTGATGCCGGTGTTGACCACCTGCACCGGGGCGGATGGCTCGGACACACAGCCCAACAGGTCCGTGAGGATCACCGTGAAGGATCCGGGACCACCGGGTTCCACGCAGGGCGTGTTGCCATCAGGTAGCGGATCGCCATTCAGGTACCATTGTGCAGTGCCGTTCGTGCTCGTACACAACGATCCGCCCGCCTCGGTAACGGTCGGCACAACGGCCATGGTCGGACACGCCACTTGCGCGCGGTAGATGTCGCCGTACGCACCTCCGATCTCGATGTAGCCGTCCACGTAAGCGGCGTCATAGATGCTGGCGTTGGTGATCTCCGGCAGCAAGTTCTCCCAAGTAATGCCGCCATCCGTGGATTTCACCGTTTGTCCGCTGCTGGCCACCGCGTAGCCGGTGTCGTTGTCCGTGAAGAAGATGCTCATGGTGGTCTGTGGTGTGCCTCCCATCATCGTCCAGTTGTCGCCGCCGTCAGTAGTGCGGTAGTACTTCGTCCAACCGTGTTGCGCATCGTTGAAGAACACGGTGAAGCTGCCGCCCATGGGTTGCAGGGGCTGCCAGGTAACGCCGCCATCGATGGTGCGGTAGTTGTCGCCGTACTCGCCAACAGCATAGCCTTGTAGGTCGTCCACGAACCAGAGATCGCTGATGGTGATGTTGCCCACGTCGAGCACATGTGTCCAATTCGCGCCATTGTTGGTGGTGCGGTAAATGCCGCCGAACACCGCGCCGCCGCCCACGATGTGCGTTGAGGCGTTCAAGCTCCAGACGCAACGGATCGCCATGTTCGGGCCGGTGCCGTTGATGCCCGTTTGGAAGAAGTCCGTGGTGCGGCCGAAACTCCCGCCGCCGCCTCCACGGGAGCCAAAGCCGTCCGCGCGCAAATGGACGCCAAGACCACCGCTTGGGGCGGATACCCATGAACGGCCGCCGTCCGTGGTGCGTAGGCCGTTGCCCGCAACGCCTATCGTGTTGTTCGCGAAACTCATCTTGTTGATAGTGCCGGAGCTGGTGCCCTCGTATAGCACCGCCCAACTTTGGCCGCTGTTGTTCGTGACCTGGATGCGCCCGTTGGTGCCTAGCAATCCGTAACCGCTCGGGGTCAACGCCACGCTCATGTGCTCGGTGCTTCCTACTTGGATCTCCGTCCAGGTGAGGCCGCGGTCCGTGCTGCGGATCGTGCGACCCCACCAGCCGCACGCCACGATCACATCGCCTTTCACGGCCATATCAGTCAAACTGTAGGTGGTGTTGGAGGGGATCGAATCCCAGGTAACACCGCCGTCCGTTGTGCGGATCACTTCGCCCGCGCTGCCTATCGCAACGCCTTCTTGCGTATCGTAGAAGTGCAGGTCCCGCATCAGCACCAATTGATCGAACGGTCCGACGTTCTGCCAGGTGAGGCCGCCATCCGTGCTCTTCAGCATTTCACCCGCATAGCAACTTGCGTAACCGATGTTCTCATCCACGAACTGGATCGCGGTCATATAGTTGGTCGTGCTCTGGTTGCTCTGCATCAGTGTCCACGACAGACCGGCGTCGATGCTGCGGTAGATCTTTCCGCTCTGCGTGCCAACCCAGCCGAGCGTATCGTTCAAAAAGAAGACGCAATTGAGGTGACCGGAAGTGGAGAGTACAGAAGCGGAAATTGTGCGAAAGCCGTCGGTGGTGCGGTACACCGCGCCGCTGTTGCCTACACAGATCCCCCGCTCTTCATTCCACATATGGATAGCGAGCGGATTATTCAGCAGCAGGTGTTGGCGGCGCTGCCACCTATTGCCGCCATCCTCGGTGGCCAGGATCGTTCCCGAGGGCCTGTCAGCTGCATAACCTACCAGGTCGTTCACCATCACGAGGTCCTCGAACTCGCTGTTTGTCTTGATCGGTGTGACCAGTTCCCATTGTGCATGTAGCCTAAGGAGCGACAGGAGAAGGACGAGGGTAAAGGATGATCTCATCGGTACTGAAAGAGTTTGATCAACGATATACCCTGTCGGTGATCGGGTTCGATGGGCCTACGAATGAGCTAGCGTTTCATCGCGGCCTCCACCATGTTCTTACTGCCGATGTATAGCGGACAACGTTGGTGCAGTTCGGTGGGCTTCAGGTCCAGGATGCGGGTGCTGCCATCGGTCGCCATACCCCCCGCCTGTTCCACGATCATCGCAAGGGTGTTGGCCTCATACAACAGGCGCAACTTGCCTTGCGGGGCTTTTTGCGTGGCCGGATACATGTAGATGCCACCCTTTAACAGGTTGCGGTGGAAGTCGGCCACGAGACTGCCGATGTAACGTGCACTCATCTTCTGCTTCTTGCAGTCATCGATGTACTTCCGTGTTCCCTCCGAAAAATCGAAGTAGTTGCCCTCGTTCACGGAGTAGATCGTGCCTTCTTCGGGCGTTTGCATATTGGGATGGCTAAGGCAGAAAGTCCCAATGCTCGGATCCAAAGTGAAGCCGTTGACACCATGTCCCGTAGTGTACACAAGCATGGTACTGCTGCCATAGATGATGTAGCCCGCCGCCGCCTGCGCGCTGCCAAGCTGCATGAAGTCCTCCATGTTGGCCTTCGGTCCGCTGCTGATCCGGCGGTAGATGCTGAAGATGGTGCCGATGCTCACGTTCACATCGATGTTGCTGCTGCCATCGAGCGGATCCATGGTCACCACGTATTTGCCGCCGTTGTCGAAGTGTACGATGTCGTCATTCTCCTCGCTGGCCACTGCGCACACCTGGCCCTGGCTGCGTAACAGGCGGATAAAAAGGTCATTCGCATACACGTCGAGCTTCTGCTGCTGTTCCCCCTGGATGTTCTCGCTGCCTTGTGCACCCAGGATGTCCTCCGCAAGGCCGGCCTTGTTCACCTCGCGGTTCACCATCTTGGCGGCGAGACGGAAGCTGGTGAGCAACTGCGTCAACTCTCCTGTGGCGTACGTGAACTCGTGCTGGCGTTCAACAATGAATTCGGCGAGGGTCTTGATCTGGGCCATGGTATTCGATCGGATGAGCAGACGGTGTAGAGAGGAAGATGACCACCATCGTCGGAATGCACTGCAAATATCGGTCGTGCTGCATCTTTGTCCAGCATGCATGTAACGATCAGAAGGGCGGAAGCGCGCGATGTGCCACGGATGCTGGCGCTGGTGCGCGAATTGGCGACCTTTGAAAAGGAACCTGAAGCGGTGACCGTGACGGAGGAGGAGATGCGCGATGGGGGCTTCGGGACGCGACCGGTCTGGTGGGGATGGGTGGCGGAGTATAGGCATGTGATCATCGGCATGGCCGTCTGCTACGAGCGGTATTCCACTTGGCGCGGGCGATGTCTTTACCTGGAGGATATTATTGTAACGGATACCGCGCGCGGCCAGAAGGTCGGTGAGCGCTTGTTCCGTGCATGCATGAAGTACGCCACCGCGAATGACTACAACTGGATGCGCTGGCAGGTATTGGATTGGAACACGGACGCGATCCGGTTCTATCAACGGTTCGGCGCCAGCATTTCCCCGGGGTGGCTGAACGGCGAGTTGACCAGGCAACAATTGCACAACTTGGCGGCCCAATGAAGGTCTTCAAGTTCGGGGGAGCCTCGGTCAAGGATGCTGCAGGTGTGCGCAATCTGGCCACCGTGCTCAAACATTTTGCCTTGGAAGATCTGCTCATCGTGGTGAGCGCGATGGGCAAGACGACCAATGCGCTCGAAGAGATGGTCTGGGCCCATTGCGATGGTCTTCCTGTTGGGGAGAAACTGGAATCCTTGCGTCGCGCTCACCTGGCGATATTGGCCGAAGTGGCCCCGGATGATGAGGCCGCTGCAGCGGAATTGATCTTGCACTTCGACAAGCTCGGCATGGCAATTATGGGGAAGGCTTCCCCGAACGTTGATCGGGCATACGACCAGATCGTCTCACAAGGCGAGATCTGGAGTACGTTGATCGTGAGCGCCCACGTGCGACACGCAGGTATCGCCAACACGTGGATGGATGCGCGCACCATTGTGCGCACAGATGACACCTACCGGAGCGCGCGCGTCGATTGGGCGTTGTCCGCGCAACGCACAACTGGTATGCTGGACACTGTACCCGTTAAACCTAAGCGCATAATTACGCAAGGCTTCATCGGCTTTTCCTCGGAAGGCGATACCACAACCCTCGGTCGCGAAGGTTCCGACTTCTCTGCTGCCATCTTCGCTTATCTTCTGGATGCTGAGAGCGTGACGATCTGGAAGGACGTGCCTGGCATGTTCAATGCGGATCCCAACCTATTCCCCGATACCACCCTGCTATCGCACATCAGCTATCGTGAGGCGATCGAACTCAGCTACTTCGGTGCCAGCGTGATCCACCCACGCACCCTACAGCCGCTGCAGAAGAAGCATATCCCGCTCTATGTGCGCTCGTTCATCGACCTTGATGCGCCCGGCAGCACCATCGATGATCGCAGCGAGAACGACTCGCTGATCCCCTCGTTCATCGTGAAGCCACGGCAGTTGTTGATCAGCATCACACCGCGCGATCTGTCATTCATCGTAGAGGAGAACCTCAGCGGCATCTTCAAGCTCTTTGCCGAGCGCAACGTGCGCATCGACCTGATGCAGAACAGCGCACTGGCCTTCAGCGTTGTGGTGGACGATTCCCCTCGTTCACGCCAGTTGATCGACGAGCTGCGCACGGAGTATGAAGTGCGCTACAACGATAGCTGCGAGCTGATCACTGTGCGACACTTCGATGAGGCAACCGTGAAGCGCTTGACGTCGGGCAGGGATGTGTTGATCGAACAACGGTCGCGGAGTACCGCACGCTTCGTGGTGAAATAGTCCCCTGTTCGAGGCGCAGGTCGACCCGATCCGGCGAGTAGTTTCGCAGCATGCTGCCCAGTAAGCACTTCTGGTCGTTCACACTTCGCGCCTTCATCCTCGTGTGTTCGTGCGTCTATGTCGGCATTGTCGGCCTTCAGGCACAGACCCCTGTTTCCGATAGCTTGAAGCAACGTGATGAGGCGATCACGGGGTATCGCTTGCGCATCCACCTGGCTGATTCCTCCGGTGATGCGCGCGATGCTGCCCGCTTCCGTATCATGCTCGCACCTTTGTGCAAGTCGGCTGAGGCTCTCAAATTGTTCGCTGAAGCGGCCGCGATCGCCGATAGCGCGAAGTTGTCGGATGATGAAGCGCTCCGCGCGCGCATCGGGCTCGCCGAGCTGCTCGCGAGCCGCGGTGACATGCGGAACGCGTACAATGAGCAACTGAAGGTCGCTCAGCTCAGGGGGGAATGGGAGGCCCGACAGGCCGCAGTGACCGTGGGCTTGGAGAAGGTCCGCATAGCCGCGCAATTAGCCGAACGCGACAGTTTACAGGCCCGCTCTGACGCAGCTCTGCTCTCCGCTCGGGAAGAGATCGTTCGTGCGAAAGAGAGCACACGCAGATGGATCATGGCGACGGCGGTCACGGCACTGCTCGCCCTCGTCGCACTGCTCGTTATGTTCTACCGTGCTGGGCAGCACCAGAAGCGCACCATAGCCGAGCTTGATGGGTTCCGCAAGGAGATAGAAGCGTTGAAGGCCGCACCGCGCAACCGGCTGCGCGAGGAACCCGTCGTGCCCGTCGCCGCGCCAATCACATCGGCAGATGCGTTCGTCGTGCAGGAAGTGAAGGCAGCCGATGGGGTGGAAGTGGAGCGCGACGAACTGCTGGTGGGCATGTTCCGCAAGATGGCCCCGGAGCGCCTGCGCACGTTGCGCGATGCCCGTTCACGCGGCGATCATGAGAAGGTGGTGCGTGTTGTTCACTCGCTGAAGCCGCAACTCGTCAACCTGGATGCCGCGTATTTCGGCGATCTGTGCCGAAGGCTCGTGAGCGTCGATGCTCCTGCGGACGAGGCCCAGTGGAAGGATGACCTCGACCGCTTCCAACGCGGCATGGAGGAGCAGCTGGCGCGCCTCTGAAACGAGCTACTCCTCTTCGTCAAGGATCGCGATCAAGCGGTCCGGATGGTCCGTGATGATGCCCTTCACGCCCAGTTCGACCATCCGTCGCATGTCATCCGTATCGTTCACGGTCCATACGAGCAAGGCGATGTCGCGCTCCTCCAATTCCTTCACCAGCTTCTGGTCCGCCAAGGAGAACGCTGGGGAATAGTGGTCGGGCTTGAAGCTGAGCCGCCGAAGGTTCGTGGCAAGGTCGTCGCCGTTCTCCACGAGCAATGAGGTGGACAGGTCGGGGTTCTGCCGATGCACCTCTTCCAGGATGGCCGGATCGAAGGATTGGATCACGCATCGTTCATCGAGGCCGAGGCTGTCGATCTGCGCGAGCACCAATTGGACGAACCGCTTCGGCTCCGGCTGATAGGTCCCGTAAAGCGCAGGCTCGCTTTTGATCTCGATGTTATACCCGATGCCGCCGGCGCCCAACTCCATGCTCTTCTCTTCCGCGGCCATCACCACCTCACGCAACAATGGTTTTGCTACTGCTCTGTTCTCCTGATCAGGAAAATTGGGGTGTGTTTGGCTGCCACAATCGAAGCCCTGCACCTCGGCGGTGGACATGTGGTAGATATTGGATCCGCGTTCGTCGCCTTCGGTGATGCTGTCGCCTTGGGGTGTTCGGCAGATCAGGTGGTTCATCCAAGGCTCATGGCTCACTAGCACCTGGCTATCGGCCGTGATCACTACATCCATCTCCAGCCAGTCGCAGCCCAGTTCCACTGCCTTCTCAAAGGCGGGAATGGTGTTCTCCGGCATCAACCCGCGGCAGCCGCGATGTCCGTGTACTTCTGGTCGCACGTGATGATCGGTGTTGCAGCCGCACGCGATCAGCACTGCAGCTAGATGGAGTAGACTAAAGTTGCCCATCGGCGATGTCGTTAAGCACTTTGTCGGCAAGCACATTGGCCAGCTTGAAGTAGCTCTCGTGTGTGATGCCGGCCACGTGGGGCGAGAGGATCACGTGGTCACTTTTGAACAGGCGTTGTAATACATCCTTTGGCGCATCCGGACGCAGACCCAGTAGGGAGCGCTCCTCGAACTCCAGCGTGTCCAGGCATGCGCCGCGCACACGACCGCTGTCGATGGCATCAAGCAATGCGATGGTGTCGACCAACTGACCGCGCGCGGTGTTCATGAACCACACGGGCTTGCGGATGCGTGAGAAAAAGTCAGCGTTCGCATAGTGATCGGTCTCCGCCGTCAACGGAAGATGTAGGCTGATCACATCACTGTGTTCCAAGATGGCATCGAGTTCCACCTCCTGTATATGATCCGGCGCAAAGTCATTCAGGTACTTATCATACGCCAGGATCTTCACGCCGAAGCCCGTGATCTTTTCCCCAAAGGCCCGCCCCATTCTTCCGAAGCCGATGATGCCCACCGTACTTCCATGCAATTCGTGGCCTGTGTTCTCCTTACGGCGCCATTTTCCACTGCGCACTTCGCGGTCTGACCGCACCAAGTGGTTCATCAGACCCAGTAGCATCGCGACCGCGTGCTCGCCCACTGCATCGCTGTTACCTTCGGGTGAGTTGTACAGACGGATCCCTCGGCGAATGCATTCGGTCGTGTCAATATTCTCCATGCCTGCGCCTGCGCGCGCGATGAAACGCAACTTCGGAGCACGATCCAATGTGGCCTTGTCCAGCATGATGCGGCCCCGGATCACCGCACCTTCTGCATCATGCAGTTGGGCAATGAGTTGCTCGCCGCCCAGTCCGCTCACGTCCTCACAGTGGTGCCCGGCGATTGCAAGGCGCTCACTGAGCACCGGATGCACTGCATCGATGAACAGCACCTTCATAATAGTATGCCCGCAAGGAAGTGGGAAGCGATCGTGAAGTAGATGACCAGTCCCGTGATGTCCACCACGGTGGCCACGAAGGGTGCGCTGCTCACCGCTGGGTCGAGTCCGAGGCGCTTCAGGATCAACGGGAACGTGGATCCTACGATGTTCCCCCAAAGCACCACCCCTAAGAGGGAGAAGCCGACCGCCATACCGATGGAGACCCAGTGTGGGCCGTAGAGGTCAGTGAATTGGCTGTAGAGTGCTACACGTCCGAAGCCGACAAGTCCCAGCACCACTCCCAACGTCAGTCCAACGCTCGTCTCACGGCGTACGATCAGCCACCATTCATTCACCGTCACGTCACCCAAGGCCAATGCACGGCAGATGAGGGATGCGGCCTGTGATCCCGTGTTACCCCCCGAGGAGATGATCATCGGTACGAAGAGCGCCAGCACTACAGCCTTGGAGATCTCGTCCTCGAAGTAGCCCATGGCCGTGGCCGTGAAGCCCTCGCCGATAAGCAGCACCACGAGCCAGCCGGTGCGCGCCTTCACCATCTCCCACAGGCTGCTGCTGCTGTAGCTGTATTCCAGCGCCTCCATACCGCCCATCTTCTGGACGTCCTCCGTCTCCTCCTTCCGGATGGCATCGACCACGTCGTCAATGGTGATGCGTCCGAGCAGGCGCCCGCGCTCATCGACCACGGGCATCACCACCAAGTTGTACTTCTCCATCAGGCGCGAGACCTCCTCCGCATCGGTGTCGGCTTTCACCACCACCGTAACCGGGTCGTACACGTCCTTCACCGGCGTGCGCAGGCTTTCGGTCAGGAGCTTCTTGAGCTGGATCGCGCCGACCAGCTTGTTGTGGTCGTCCACCACGTGGATCTGGTACACGTTGTCGATGTCCTCCTTGTGGTCGCGTAGGCGTTTTACACACTCGAGCATGCTGGCCCCCACGTTCACCTTCACCAGCTCCTTTGCCATCAATCCACCGGCACTGTTCTCCGGGTAGCTCAGCAACTCGGTGATCTCGCTCTTGTGCTCCGCGTCCTCGATGTTGTCCAACACTTCTTGCTGGATCTTCCGGGGTAGGTCGGCGATCACATCCGCTGCATCATCCGTGTCCAACTGGTCGATCACCTCCTCGGCGATCTCCTTTGCGCTGAAGTCATCCAGCAGGTCCTCCCTACGGTCCTCGGGAAGTTCGGTGATCACCTCCGCAGCAACTTCCCCTTCCAGCAGGCTGTGCAGGTAGCGGGCCTCATCCAGGTCCAGGCGGTCGAGCAGTTCGGCGATGTCCGCCGGGTGCATTTCGCTCACCTCATTGCGCAGCACGTCCGAGCGCTTATGCAGCACGTGGTCCTGGATGCGTTCGAGACTGGTCTCGCTGAGGTTGTACGACACGTTCATTCGCGCTCGAAGGGACGAGGCGCAGCCGTGCGAAACTAAGGTGTACCGCCCTGCGGCGTGGCGTTACTACACGCAGGCCTGTGTGAGCGCGATGAAGTCGGCCACGGAGAGCTGCTCCGCGCGCTTGCGCGCGTAGGGCTCGGGCACGCCGTTCCGCAAAGGCTCAAATGACTTCAAGGCATTGTGCAGGGTCTTTCTGCGTTGGTTGAAGGCCATACGGACCACCTGCGCGAACAGCTTCTCATCACAAGGAATGTCCATCACGTCATTGCGCGTCATGCGGATCACAGCACTTCGGACCTTCGGCGGGGGGATGAAGGAGGTGGGCTCCACGATGAAGAGCATCTCCATGTTGAACCAGACCTGCGCTAATACGCTGGTGATCCCGTAGGTCCTGCTGCCCGGCCCCGCGCATAGGCGGTCGGCCACTTCCTTCTGGAACATGCCCACCAGCTCGGAAAAGCGATCGCGATGTTCGAGCACCTTGAATACGATCTGCGTGCTGATGTTGTAAGGAAAGTTGCCGATCACCGCCATATGACCGTCGCACACGGCGTCCGGTGACATTTGCAGGAAGTCATTCTCCAACACCCGCAGGTCCGGATGGACCGCATGCAGGTGGTCCACCGACTCACGGTCCACTTCGTAGCACGTGATCTCGATGCCAGGCCGGGCCATTAAATGCTTGGTGAGCGCTCCCGTTCCAGGGCCCACCTCCACCACATGTGTGTAGCCGCCATGTCCCGTGAGACTTTCCGCTATGCGCTGCGCGATGCCATCCTCCTTCAGGAAGTGCTGGCCCAAGTGCTTCTTTGCGCGGACCTGCATCACACCTCGCTCTGGCCGTCGTCCATAGGTAATGCCGTGTGCAGGACCTCCAGCAATGTGCGGAACGCATGGAACCGGCCACCGTAAAGCATTTGGGTTTCGGCCTGAAGGCGCGGTGCGTGTTCGTTCTTGTAACGCTCGTAGGTAGCCATGTCCGCCGCCGTGTATTGCACCGCATACGTCATCCCTCCTTCCTCCTCGGCCAGCACACGCACCAATCGGCTATTCAGGAAAAGTCCTGTGGCCATCACGTCCGGGATGTGGGTGTTCTTCATCCACAACACCCATTCCTCGTGCACGTCCTGATCCACGCTCACGGTCACGTTGTAGATGATCATGGTGGTGTACCATTCAGGAATTTCTCCTCCGGCGTGTCCAGGTTCTCATGGTCGCCGCGCAAGCGACGGAAGCGGTCGCGCGCCTCTGGGACAAAGATGCTGCCGCTTTGCTCAAAAAGGAGTTTCTCATAGAAGCCCTTCGCCTTCTCCTTGTCGTTCAGCTTGTCCTCATACAAACGACCGAGGTCCAACAGCGCATTGTCCACAAGGATGTCCGAGGGGAATTGCTCGAGCACTTTCTGCAGGAAGGTCGCAGCGGTATCGTACTGGTGGCGTGCGTAAGCGATGCGATAGCGCTCGTAGAGGATGTCATCGCCCAGGCTGTTCAGCGGGAACTGCAGGTTCACGCTGTCCATGGTAAGCAGGGCCTCATCGTAGCGATGCTGGTAGGTGAGGAGCTGTGCGTTGGCAAAGAGCACCAAGGGTGAATTCAAGGTGTCCGTGCCGATGTTGTCGGTGATCAACAAGGAAAGTTCCATCGCATCATTCGCGATCAGCTTGCTCGTGCTGGCCTTCAGCACATCGAGTTGTGCCTTGGCCCAGAGGAAGTCGCCAGAGTAGAAGCTCACCTTGGCGTTGCGCAAACGCGCCTCGTGGCCAAGGATGTCCTGCTTGTAATCCAGGTCCACCTGCGAGTACAGTAACGAGGCCTCCCAAATGTCCGCGTTAAGCACGTTGATGTCGCCGAGGTCGAGCTTCATCTGCGCCTGTGTTCGCGGATCCACCGAACCAGAGTTGATCGCGGCGTCGAGCAGGTCGATAGCTCCGATGCGGTCGTTCATGTAATAGGCCTTCAATCGCGCCATGCCCCGAATGAGTTCCGCAGTGCCTACGCTACGCCCGAGTTCGCTCAGTGCCGTGGTGTATTGAGCAAGCAGTTCATCCAATTCCGCCTTCGGTGGCTCGGCCTGTTCAGTGATCCGCGCGTCCATGGCCTGCACCAGACCCATGCGGGCCTTTGGGTAATAGCCGCCCTGTTTGCCCAGGTCCAGTACGTACTGGTAACATTTCGTTGCCGCGCTCCATTCTTTGTTCGTCACCCCGATCTCTGCGAGTTCCATTAACCTGCGCCCACCTTCGTTGAAGCGCTTGTCCATGGCTTTACTCTGCACGAACGCCCCTGTAAGATCCTTCTGCTGCAGGTATTGCCAGATGAGCATTTCTTGGAATATGGTGTTGTCCGGTTCCTTCTGCGCATGGCGCAGGAGCTCCGTGCGGAGCATCGCAGTACGCTCATCCTGTTTGGTGAAGTCGATGTAACGCGCCAGGCCGTTCTGCACCGATTGGAGATAGCTGGGGTTTGAACCGATGAGGTCCATGTAGGCGCCCACCATCGCGGGGATGTCGCCCTTGGCGGCGTAGAGCTGTGCGATCTCGTAGTGGAAGGCGAAGTCATCGGTGCGCAACGCTTTTTGCCCGCGCTGATACACGGCCAGCGCACGGTCCAGTTCGTCGTTCTTCTGGAAGGCATTGGCCAGCGAACGCACGCCGTTCTGGTCCTCGCGCATGTTCTTTATGGCTTTGTCGAACTGCTGTTCCGCCTTGTCCTTCTGCCCTTGCAGTTTCAACACAACACCCAGATCCACTAGGTAGCGCGGGTCGTTGTTCTGCCGACGTCCCTGGTCCTTCGCCAGCTTGGCGGCGTCCTCATAGCTCTTCAACGCCAGCTGGCAGCGGAACAACTGGTCGTAGTTGAACGGCGTAGGCTGTTTACCGTAAAGCTTGGTGTAATAAAGGGCCGCCCGTTCAAAGTCGCCCGCCTGCATGTACTGTGCAGCCAGTTGCTCATCCGTGGCCTGCGCACGCACACACAGGCCAAGTGACAGGAACAACAGCAGGAGGAGGCTGCGCACGGTCATGGTGTGATGGTAAACGTGTAGTTGGCGACAAGGCTGTCCACCCGCGCTTCATAGGCGTCGCGGGCGCGCAGCACGCTGGCATTGCCGGCCAAGAGCACGTTCGTGTTCCGGTCCGCAGTGGTCAGGAACAAACGCTCCTGCTGGATGTACGTGGACTCCATGCCTGGCTCAAGGATGCCGTTGTTCACATCCGTCCGTAGGTCGCGCAGTTGTTTCCGCACAAGCTGAAGGTCAATGCGCACTGTTCCATCGTTCTTGCGCACTTGACCGAGCGTCTTGCTCATGGCGCGGTGGTAGTTGCCAAGTGCCAGTGCATCCTCCTTTTTCAAGGTGTCCTGCAACATCTGTTGGATGGCGCCGCTCATCGAAGCGTGAACGGAATCAAGGCGCTGCAACTCCGCGCCGTCCATCACCCGCAGCGAAGCGAGCAGGGTGTCTGTGGCAACGATCATGCTGTCAACGGTGGCGAGGTGCTTTGCATCGGCGCTGCGTTCACAGGCACCCATGCTCAGCAGCAAGAACGTTGCCAGGGCGAACAAGGGTATGCGCGCGCTCATTTGCGGATCATGTCGAAGCCTGTATAGGCTTGCAGGGCCTTGGGAATGCGGATGCCTTCGGGCGTCTGGTTGTTCTCCATGATGGCCGCCACGATCCGCGCCAGTGCAAGGGCACTGCCGTTCAGCGTGTGCGCCAGTTTTGGCTTCTTGTCCTCGCCGCGGAACCGCAGCTTCAGGCGGTTGCTCTGGAAGGTCTCGAAGCAGCTGATCGAGCTTACCTCCAGCCAACGCTTCTGTGCTCCCGCCCACACTTCCATGTCGTAGGTCAGCGCGCTGGAGAAGCCCATGTCGCCGCCGCAGAGGAGCAGTTGACGATAGGGGAGTTCCAGGTCGCGCAGCAGTCCTTTCACATGCTCCACCATGCCTTCCAGCGCAGCGTAGCTGTTCTCCGGCTTTTCGATCCGCACGATCTCCACCTTGTCGAACTGGTGCACGCGGTTCAGACCGCGCACATGCGCCCCGTAGCTGCCAGCCTCGCGGCGGAAGCAGGGCGTGTAGCCCACGTTCTTGATCGGTAGTTCGTCCGCATCCACGATCACATCGCGATACAGATTGGTGATGGGCACTTCGGCCGTGGGGATCAAGTAGAGTCCATCGGCCGTGGAGTGGTACATCTGGCCCTCTTTGTCGGGTAGTTGGCCCGTGGCGAAAGCGCTTTCGGCGTTCACCATGTGCGGTGGAATGATCTCCTCGTAGCCCGCAGCGATCGCCCGGTCCAGGAAGAAGCTGATCAACGCGCGTTGGAGTTTGGCTCCTTGGCCGCTGTACACCGGAAAGCCCGCGCCGGTGACCTTCACGCCCAGGTCCATGTGCAGGATGCCAAACTCCTCACCGAGTTCCCAGTGCGGCTTGGCATCCTCGGAGAGAACAGGCTTGTCACCTTCCTCCATCACCGTGATGTTGTCATCGGGCGTTTTGCCAGGAGGCACTTTCGCATTGGGTGCATTGGGGATCAGACAGAGCTGATCGCGCAGAGCCGTTTCCACCGCGTTCAGTTCATCCTGCATCCGCTGGATGTCGGCTTTGAGTGCTGTGGTCTGCGCGCGGGCGGCTTCAGCCTCAGCCTTTTTACCGCTCTTCATCAGTTCGCCGATGGAGCGGCTCAGGTCATTCAGTTCGCTCTGCTTCGCATCCAGCGCGGTCTGCGTGCTGCGGCGTGTGCCATCAAGCTCGGCCGCCTTGGCGAGCAACCCGGCTGCGTCGATGTTGCGCTTGTTCAGGCGCGTTACGGCTTCATCCCGAAGCTCGCGGAGGTAGGTTAGTTCCAGCATGGATCTTTCGCTCGCAATAATTACGCGAAGGTAGCGGGCTGCAGGGTGCGCTCAGGTCATCAACCGGCCAATGATCCCTAACGAACGGCCGGGACCAACGCAGGATCATCGGCGTGATGGAACTATTCCACGATCAGCGCCCGTGCCAACGCAGCACGCACCAACACATGTTCTGTCAAGGATGAGATGCGATATTCCCTTCCCACTGTGAAGTTCACGATCAGCCCAAGGTCGTCGGCCACGCCGATCGCCTGCATGCCATTCTTTGTGAAGGCCATGGCTACATATTGCAATCCCGGCAGCGCCGCCTGCTTGTACTTGTCCGGACGGTATCGCTCCAGCAATTCCGCGACCGTGGTCATGTGGTCCTTGCCGATGCTGCGGAACGGTGCGTGCTCGCGATAAAGCTTCCAAACCAGCGCGTGGGCCGAACCCGCTGAGTATTGACCCGGCGGAAGATGCTGGAACACGTGTACACTGTCGATCTTCTGCGCGGTCATGGAGGCGGTGCAGAGAAGCCCGAAGATCACCGGAACAAGCCGATGCTCCATGCCGATCAGGGCTGCGGCGCTTGCTTCACCAGGATCACGAAGACCGGGAAGTGATCGCTGTATCCGCCGGTAAAGCTGTCACCCACATAGATGCGGAACGGATAGCCTTTGAAATTGCCATCAGGCTGAATGAGATAGGGCTGGTTGAAGACACGGGCGCCGTAATACGTATAGCCTCCCGCTATGCCGTTCGCCAATGCCGGGGACATGATGATCTGGTCGAAGAGATTCCAGGAATCGCCCCAGGCCAGCGAGCCGATGCCTTTCTGGTAAAGGCTGCTCATGGGGTCGTAGAACTTGGTCGCGCTTACCATGGCCTTATCCTCCGTGGCGCCGAACATCTTGCGCACACTGGCGTCCACGGGATCGTCGTTCAGGTCGCCCATATACATGATACGTGCATTGGCGTTGATCGCGAGCAAGGAATCAGCAATGTGGCGACCGAGCTTCGCGGCCAGGAAGCGCTTCGGTTGTGATGCCTTCTCTCCACCGCGTCGGCTTGGCCAGTGCGCCATGATGCAGCTCACCGTATCGCCGTCAAGTACGCCCGTTACAACCAATTGTTCGCGCGTGCGGAACGAGCTGTCCGCCGGATTGATGAGCGGATAGGTCTTGTAGTTGACCAGTTTGAAATACTTCGGGTTGTACAGAAAGGCAGCGTCCACCCCGCGACGGTCCGGCCCATCATGATGCACGATCTGGTAGTTGCGGCTGGACAAGGCCGGTTGCCTCACGAGATCCTCGAGCACGGTACGGTTCTCGATCTCACAGAGCCCCAGCAATGCAAGCCCGTCGGGATGCACATCTTTTGCCATTTCGCTAATGACGCGGGCGAGGTGCGCCAGTTTGGTATGATATCGTTCGCTGGTCCACATCTTGGGTGCCGTGGGCAGCCATTCCGCATCGTCCGTGTCCGGCGAATCGATCGTGTCGTAGAGGTTCTCCACGTTGTACCAGCCCACACACATGGGCACGTATTGCTTGTCCTTCTGCGCGCTGGCACGCAGGGTGATCAGTAGCAGGAGGGCAATGGTGGCGCTGCGGAACATGGAAGATCGGTTGGCGGGCGAAGGTAGGGTGTGTAGTGGGGTGGCGAAGATGATGCCAAAGCACATGGTACGTCGGACAAGAGGTAACACAATGTGGCCATGATGCTGGGTAGGCCCGAGGCTCGCGCAGAGACCCGAAGAACACCGGGTCTGACGTGGGCATTGTGGAGCTGTGTGACAAAATGCACCCCCACCCCCGGATCACCGACCTTTGCACACTTCCCATGCGAACCACCATCCTTCTTTGCGCGTTCGGCGCCTTCACCCTCGCCTCCGCGCAAAGTCCGCGGATCCGTGTGTATTTCAACCAGGACACCGATCCGGCTGTCGGCTCCGGCACGCTGGCCACCAGCCTCCACGCGGCCATGGATGACACCATTGAAGCCTACATCGAC
>JBKJNF010000306.1:0-9891 GCA_046596155.1 Flavobacteriales bacterium
ACGCTTACCCTCCGTCACTGACCTGTCCACAAGCGATATTGAAGAGGGCGCCCATCTGGCGCCCTTTTCTTTGTCATTCTCAATCATCGATCCCGCTGAACGCATACGACATGGAACATCACGACCTCTCCAACATCCTCACGCATCTCGGCGAAGAACGCGAACGCGGCTACGATGCCGTGGTACCGCCGATGGTGCAAAGTGGTAACTTCTGCTATCCCACGGTGGCCGCAATGCGCGATGTGGTACAGCACGAGTTCGAGAAACCGCTCTATTCCCGTGGCTTCAATCCAACGGTGGCGATGGCACGGCAGAAGCTTGCCGCGCTTGAACATGCCGAGGATGCGCTCCTCTTCAGCAGCGGCAGTGCGGCCATTGCAGCGGCCGTGATCTCCTTCGTGAAGGCTGGCGATCACATCGTTTGCGTGCACAAGCCGTACAGCTGGACGAAGAAGCTGCTGAGCGAGCTGCTGGTGCGCTTCGGTGTGGAGACCACCTATGTGGATGGCACAGATGCTGAGAACTACCGACGTGCCTCCAAGCCGAACACCACCTTCTTCATCACCGAAAGCCCCAACTCGCTCACCTTCGAGCTGCAGGACCTTAGCGCAGTGGCCGCCATCGCGAAGGAACGAGGCATCATCACGCTGTGCGACAACAGCTATAACAGTCCGCTCTTCCAGAACCCCATCGACTTCGGCATCGACATGGTCGCGCACAGTGGCACCAAGTACCTCAACGGGCACAGCGACGTGGTCTGCGGGGTGCTCGCGGGAAGCAAGCTGCATATGCGCCAGGTGATGAGCAAGGAGTTCATGACGCTGGGTGCCGCTCCTTCAGCGCATGATGCCTGGCTGTTGATGCGCGGGCTGCGCACGCTTGAACTGCGCGTGAACCGGAGCGCCGACAATGCTGAAAAGGTGGCGCGCTTCCTCGAAGCCCATCCGAACGTGGCCCGCGTGCATTGGCCCTTCCTGGAAAGTCATCCGCAACATGACCTGGCCAAAAAGCAGATGAAGCGCTGTGGCGGACTCGTCACGATCGAACTGAACGCGCCCGACGAGGCGGCCGTTGAGCGCTTTTGCGACGCCAGCAAGCGCTTCCTGATCGCCGTGAGCTGGGGCGGTTACGAAAGCCTGCAATGGCCGGTTTGCGCATTGAAAGGACCGAGCGGTTACTACACGGACCTGCCCTTCACGATGATCCGCCTTTACGTGGGAATCGAGGATGCTGACCTCCTGATCGCAGACCTGTCGCAAGCACTGGACAAGGTGTGAACAAAAAGCAGCCCATCGGCCCTGTGGCCAATGGGCTGCCCATTGATCAATTGGCCTAAAAGTTCGCGCGCAGACTGGCCGTCAAGTTCCTGCCGGGTGCACTGGTGCCGCTGGCATACGCGCGGTAGAAATCATCCGCGATGTTCTCCAGACCGACTTGCAACGACACATTCTTCGTGAATGCATATGACCCGCGAACGTTCATCGTGTACCAGGCAGGTACGCCGTCCGGCGTGGAATAGGACAGGTTATCCTCACTTCCCGGAGCCGTGTTGACCGTGCGCAGGCGTTTCCACCCGTTGAAGACCACATACGCCTCCATGCGGAACTTCTTCGCCTCGTAGTCAATGCCTGCACGGCCGTATACCGGAGGTACGTGGTCCAACGGTGCATCCGTGCTGTCCGTGCGAATGCGACCGTGCGTGCACGTGACGCTGCCGCGCAAGGTGAACCGATCGCTGATATGGTCGGTCATCTGCGCGCTGAATCCGTACAGGTAAGCTTCACGCTTGTTCGTAAGTGCCGTTACTTGAAAAGGCACGGAATCGATGAGAACAGTGCTTTCACCGTTCACTTGAAAGGCATCGATCATGAGCGCATTATTGTAGAGCGTGTAGAACCCGTTCACGTCGAAGGTGGTGGTCTTCTCCACCGTTTTGCTGATGGCCACCTCGAAGTTGGTGGTGGTCTCCGGCTTCAGATCAGTGTTGGGCACCACGATCACACCGGAGCTCACTTCGAACACCTTACCCATGTCGTCCACATTCGGCGCCCGGAATCCTGAGCTGCCGAGCAGGCTGAAGCGCCAATCGTGGCCTGGCAAGTACATGAGGCCGGCGCGCCAAGTGAGCGCAGAACTGTTCTGCTTGTAAGTGCCGTTCAGGTACTGGAACGCCTCTTGATCATCGAACTTGCTCTCTAGCTCCACGTTGGTGAAGCGCAGACCCTGACTGATGACCACCTTATCGCTCATCTCCTTAGTGCGGCTCATATACGCGGCGATGGTCGACAGGGTGCTGCCACCTCCGGGGTATCGCGAGGTGCGGTATGTGATCTCGCCTGTGCGGATATTCTCCCGGTGGGCTTCGCTCTGCACATCGTTGGTGGCGTATTCCACACCGTAGCGGAGCTCGTTGCTGCCCATCTTTTTCTCCAGATCGGCATTGAAGGCGATCACGCCGACCTGCTCTTCGTTCACACCTAGGTTGCTCGACTTCCAACCGCGACTATGACGGCTCTGTTCGATCAATTGATAGCTCGGGGTGAAGCGGGCCTTGTCGAAGATGCCTGCGGTGCGGGAGATCTCCAGCGTGTAGGCCGCGAGCAACCGGTTCTGTGGGCCATAGTACCATTCGCTGTTACCAGGGATGATGTGCTCGTCCGCGTCACGACTGTACAGCGAGGTGCGATCGTATCGGGGGACATCGGACGAGGCGCTGTACTGCAGGTTCAGCTGGTGTATTGTGTTCTCTCCGTTCTTGATCCGCAATTTTTCCATCAGATCGATCTGTGAATAGGCGGTTCCATACTGGACGTTCCGATCCTTGGGGGCAAGCACGGTGTCCACATCATTCAAACGGTCGATCCGGTATTGCACAGCGCCCACTTCGCCCCATTCGGAGGAGCGCGTGCTGCCTTGGCGCAGATCACCGAAGTCGCTCCCTGTGATGCTCGTGAAGCTCGCGATATGCGCACCGCGCAATTCGAAGCCCACATGAGCCGACTTCTCCATGGCGGCTGTGCCGAACCGCATGAAGGCATCAGCGGCAACACCTTTCCCGCTTATCGTTCTGAACTTCGGTGTGCGCGTGATCATGTGGATGGTCCCACCGAGCGCGTCACTTCCATAGGCCACCGAATTGGGACCACTAACTACCTCCACTCGCTCCAGCATGCTCTGGTCAACGGTGATGATGTCCTGCAAATGCCCGGCGCGGTATATCGCATTGTTCATACGCACACCATCCACGACGAGTAGGATCCGGTTCGCTTCGAACCCACGTATAATGGGACTTCCACCGCCGAGCTGGCTCTTTTGCACGAAGACGGCTCCCGTGTTCTGCAGAAGTTCCGCCGTGGTCGGCTGGTCCATGAAGCGGATGTCCCTCGCTTTGATCACATCGATCCGCTCGGGCACGTCCCGGCGCATCTCCTCGAACCGGCTCGCGCTTACAACAACTTCGCGCAGCGCGTCATTGCGGTAAGACAATGTGAGTTCAGTCCCTGCTGAAAGTTCGGCCCAGGAGAGTGTTCGTTCCAGGAAAGAGACATGATCGATGCGGATCGCGCCGCAATCCTTCAAGTTGGCGATCTCCGCAAGGCCATTGGCATTTGTCGTCACGGATGCATTGGTCCTTGTGCAAGTGAGCAGGGCATTGGCTATGGGTTCGCGCGTCACTTGGTCGCGTAACGTTATTGTCTGCGCCTGAACGCCGAATGCTAAGCCCAATGCGGCTGCCATCAAGAAAAAAGTTCTGTTGAACATGTTGGTTAGGTTGAAATAGGCCAGAAGCGACTGCGACCCAACCTTCACGATGGTGAATGATGGAACGGACCTCCCTGCTCCTGATCGAAGGGAATGCCTGAGGGCTTAGGACATCCTGGGCGGTTCGGGATCCACCTCTACATGGTTGCCCTGCAGTTGTCGGACTTGATCAACGTATGATCTGTCCGCCGCTGGTGGTGCAGGAATGCTCAACCGCGTCAACTGCACGCAAAAATCCGCCCACGCTGAAATTATCCGCACGCCCCGTTCCTTTCCCCGTGCATCCTGGCCCAAATGGAGGCGCACATGGCTGTCCAATTCAGCTAGCACATGACCTTCCTTGTCATCACGCACCGCTGTGATAAACACACTTCCATCGGATCGCCACTTCACCCTAACAACATCGAAAAGATCACCTTCAACACGGACCTCTCGTCCGCCATCCTTCCAAGCGATGCGCTCCACTTCGGACATTGGGAAGTGCAGCGTTGTGATCTCGTCCTCGGAAAGTCCGCTCAATATGCTCGCCTTCATCTCCTCACGCACCTGGTGCAGCCGCACCAGATAGGCGGGCCCGAAACTCCATTGGACGCACATGGAGGCAAGCAGCAGCATCGCACCAGCGATAACGGCAGTGCCCGCTCGCGACGGGATGTGCATCGTTCCGCTGGCCATGAACCTTGATCTATTTCTTTCGGTAGAACACCCGGATGGGGACGCCTGTGAAGGTAAAGTGTTCGCGCAGTTTGTTTTCTAGGTAGCGCGTGTAGCTCTCCTTGATGTACTGTGGATAGTTGCAAAAGAACGCGAAGGCGGGCACCGTTCCGGGAAGCTGCGTCACATACTTGATCCGGATGGCCCGTTGCTTCTCCATGGGCGGCGGCTGGCGTTCGATCTCCGGTAGCATGGCATCGTTCAACTTGCTGGTGGAGATGCGTTGCGCGCGGTTCTTGTACACCTCGATCGCCAGCTCCATCGCCTTGTGGATCCGTTGCTTCTCCGTAACCGAAGTGAAGACGATCGGCAGGTCCTTGAAGGGGGCCAGCTTGCGCCGCACCTCCTCTTCGTAGTTCTTCGAGGTCATGGTGTCCTTCTCCATGAGGTCCCACTTGTTCACCACGATCACCACGCCCTTGCCGTTCTTCTCGATCATGGAGAAGATGTGCATATCCTGGTGCTGGATCCCTTCGCGTGCATCAATGAGCATCAGGCACACGTCGCTGTCCTCGATGGAACGAACGCTGCGCAGCACACTGAAGAACTCAATGTCCTCATCCACCTTGCTCTTCTTGCGGATACCGGCCGTGTCGAGCAGCATCACGTCGAATCCGAATGCGTTGAACTTCGTATTCACGGGATCGCGCGTGGTGCCGGCGATGGGGGTAACGATGTTCCGTTCCTTGCCCAGGAGCGTGTTCACCAGCGAACTCTTGCCCACGTTGGGCTTGCCCACGATGGCGATCTTCGGTAGGTCATCTGGCACCTCTTCCGTGGGCTTGGTGAAGGTCTTCACCAGATCATCGAGCAGCTCGCCCGTGCCTGCCCCGCTGGCTGAGCTGATACAGTACACCTCACCCAGACCGAATTGGTAGAACTCCGCTGCATACACGGACTTGTCACCTGTATCCACCTTATTGGCCACCAGCATCACGGTCTTCTTCGCCTTTCGTAGCATGTTCGCCACTGCCTGGTCCATGCCGGTGATGCCGTGTTGGGTATCCACTAGGAAAAGGATGCTGTCCGCCTCCTCTATGGCCAGCTTCACCTGTTTACCGATCTCCTCTTCGAAGATGTCATCGCTACCGGTTATATAACCGCCCGTATCGATGATACTGAAGTGATGCCCGTTCCACTCGGCCTTACCGTAGTGGCGGTCGCGCGTGGTACCCGAGGTGGGATCCACAATGGCGTCGCGACTTTCCACCAGTCGATTGAAAAGCGTGCTTTTACCCACGTTGGGGCGACCGACTATAGCGACGATGTTGCTCATGCTTCGAATGCCGAAGCCTCGGCGAAGGCGTTTTCAGTATCCATATCGTTTCAACTTCTTCTCGTCGTCGCGCCAGTCGGGATCCACTTTCACCTTTAGGTCCAAGAACACCTTGGTGCCGCAGAACTTTTCGATGGCCTTGCGCGCCTCCGTTCCGAGCTGGCGCAGCGCACCGCCACCGCGACCGATGATGATGCCCTTCTGGCTTTCGCGCATCACGATCACGTCGGCCTGGATCTTCACGATCTCAGGGCTCTCCTCGTAGCTGTTCACCACCACCTGCGTGCTGTACGGGATCTCCTGCTTGTAAAGTGAGAGCACCTTCTCGCGGATCATCTCGCTGGTAAAGAACCGCAGGTCGCGGTCGCTCATATCGTCCTTCGGAAAGTAGGGCGGATGCTCGGGTAACAACTCCAACAACCGTTCGCGCAACTCGTCCACGTTGAAACCATGCAGCGCCGAAACCGGAACCACCTTGGCGCGGGGGAATATCCGCTGCCAGTTCTCCAGTGCCGTGTTCAACGATGCCTCGTTGCCCAGGTCCATCTTGTTCACCAGCACGATCATCGGCCCGCTAAAACGCTCGGCACGCCGGATAACGGCCTCCGCCTTCTCCGGCTGTTCCCCCAGTTCAACCAACACTAGGAGCACATCCGCATCGCTGAGCGCCTCCTCCACGGCCCGCATCATCGTTCTCTGCAGCGGATACTGCGGATCGAGGATCCCCGGTGTGTCGGACAGGATGAGCTGGTGCTCCGGTGCGTTGAGGATGCCCAGAATGCGGTGCCGCGTGGTCTGCGCCTTTGGATTAACGATCACGAGCTTCTCCCCCAGGAGCGCATTGAGCAGCGTGCTCTTGCCCACGTTGGGGTGCCCGATGATGTTGACGTATCCTGCCTTGTGGGTCATGCCTTGAACGCGAGAACCCCGACTTGCGTCGAGGTTCTCTTTGTAGCGGGGGTAGGACTCGAACCTACGGCCTTCGGGTTATGAGCCCGACGAGCTACCATCTGCTCCACCCCGCAGTTTGGGCGGCAAATATAGGTCGCTGCACATGTTTCCGCTCCTTATTTCGCTAATTCCCTAACCATCAGCGGATGACCTTGACCGCGATAGAGGCCAAGGAGTACTCCGGACCCGCGCCACTGGCCAATTGACCCTTGATCCCTTCGAACCAGATCCGGTCACCCGGGCGCAAGGACCGGAGGATCTTCCGGGTATCCTCATCAAAACGGTTCCCTTGGACCAAGTGCTCGTTCATCGTGCCGTTGCGATCGAGGACCACCGTGAAGCGGGTGCACCGATACGGCTCATCGAACTCGCACCCCTCGCTGCGTTTCACGGTGATCCCATCCGCATCGGTCAACCTACCCACCCGCGCTCTTCCATCTGCCGCGGTGATCCCGTTCACACTGGCCACCGGCGCCGGAAGCTGCTTCACCCTGAACTCCACCGGACCGATCGTGCGGGTGCTTCCATCGGGCAAGGTGACCACGGCACTAAAATGAGCTTTGCCCGGTGTGCTCGTGCGCGCGAACCAACCATCGCCCCGGCGGAGAATGCTGCCGTTGTCGATCACCGGCCTGACATTCCCTGGCGTTACACCGGGCACGGAGAACGACAGGGGATTATCCACGCCGATATACAGCACGTTCATTTTCGTGGGTGAGGCCACCAGCAAGGGCGCCATCACTTGGTAGCGGACACTGTACGGATACTCCTCCATGCCCTTCGCTCCTTGGTAGTGGATCACACCCATGGCCGTGTGCTCGCCCACCTCTGATGTCCTCATCCGCAACTTGCCTTTACCGTCGGTGCCTAGCGGAAGGTCGCCTTCGCCGGTGAGGCTGATGCGCGCCTTGTTCTTCTCGTCAAATGCGGCCAGGAACACATCGGCCACAAAACTGTCACCCACCATCACCACCGTGCTGCGGGGCACCACGGCGCTGGCCAGGCTGCTCATGATGCGGGCGTCCTGTGTGGCGGAGCGGAACAGCCACTTTACCATGTCGTTCTCGGCACTGCGCACATCAGCCTGCAACTTGCTCAGCGCTGCGACACCGGCGGCCAGCGGCACATCATAGAAATTGATGCTCTCCCAATTGTTGAGCGTACCGGAGGCGTCAGGCCGATCATCCATCTTGAACACTAGATCGAGCGAGGTCCGCAGATGAGGTTCTTCCGCACCGACCATCCCTTTGAGCTGGTCGCGAAAGAGGCTGATCCGCTGCTTCAATTCAAAGGCTGAGCCTTCCCCTTTCCGGGGATCCGAAGGCTCGCTGCCGACCAACATCCGTGTGAGTACTTGGCGATCGTCCTTGGCCTCCACGCGCATCAGTGAAAGAAGTGAATCGCGTTGTTCGGGGCCGCTGCCCATCACAAGTTGTACATCACCACCTTCCACCTCGGCGATCACCCGCGCCTTGATGCCTTCGATGTGCTCCACCAGACCATCCGCCTGCTTATGCACAGTGCGCGCCTTGTCGCGGAGGTCACCGAATCGATCCGGGAACTTAGCGGCCGCATCATCGAACGCGGCGTAGTCCTGTATCGAGCGCTGCTCGTGCGCCCGCTCGCTGCGGACCAGATCGGCATCCAGCACGGCGAAGGCATCGAGTACCTCTTTGCTCACGTTCATGGCGAGCATGGCGGTGAGCACGAGGTACATCATGTTGATCATCCGCTGGCGCGGGGGCATGCTGACCGAGGCCATGGTGGTGCGTGGGTTGGTACACGAACACCAATGCATCCCAGCGCGTGAGGTAACGCGGGGCTAGGTATAAACGTGTACCGATCTAGGCGACCTCGTTCTCGAGCGCTTCCAGCTCGCTTCCGGCCTGCTCCCACTGGCGCATGCATGTGTCGATCAGGCCTGCGAGCTCTCCGAGCCTAGTGTAGCCCTGCTCCATGGCCAATTTGTCCAGCGTGCCATCGTTCAGACGATCCTGCAGGTGCTTCTGCTCCGTCTCGAGCTTGGTGAGCTCCTGCTCGCAGCGCTGCACTTGGTTCTTCAGCTTCTTCAATTCCTTCTCCTGCTCTTTACGCGACTGGCGCATTTCGGCTGGCGCAGCGGCAGCGGCGGTCTTTGCAGCGGTGGCGGCCGCCTTGTTTGCTACCTGCTTCAAGGTAGCATTCATGGTCACCTCTTCCTTGTTCCGCTCGATCAGTTCAAGGATGTCCATGTGGTGGTCGCGCAGCCGGCCGTCCTTCACCTCCAGCAGGCGGTTGGTGAGACCATGAAGGAAGTCGCGGTCGTGGCTCACGATCAGGAAGGTGCCATCGTAGTCCTTCAACGCCTGCTTCATCACCTCCTTGCTCTGGATGTCCAGATGGTGCGTGGGTTCGTCAAGTAAAATGAAGTTGAGCGGACGCAGCAACATGCAACAGAGCGCAACACGCGCGCGCTCGCCACCACTCAGCACCTTCACCTTCTTGTCGATGTCGTCACCACTGAAGAGAAAGGCGCCGAGCATGCCACGCACCTTCGGACGGTTCTCTTCACTGGCCGCTGAATCCGCCGTCTCCTTGATGGTGAGTGTCGGATCTAGGCGGTCGGGCATGTCCTGCGCGTAGTACCCGATGGTCACCTGATGGCCCAGCTTGATCTCGCCCTCATACGTCTCCTCACCCACAAGCATGCGCATCACCGTGCTCTTTCCGGTGCCGTTCGCGCCAACGAGAGCAACCGCCTCGCCTCTCGCAAGGGTCAGCTCGCCGTCGCGCAGGATCGTGCGATCGCCGTAGTTCTTCTTCGCCCCGTGCATCTCCAGCACGAGCTTTCCGCTATGCGGTGCCGGGGGGAACTTCACGATCATGGAACGCGCCGCATCATCCTCCACCACGATGCGTTCAAGTTTCTCAAGTTTGGTGATCAGGCTCTGCGCGAACGCGGCCTTGTCCTTCTTCGCCCGGAACTTGTTGATCAGTTCCTGGGTGTGTTCGATGTATCGCTGTTGCTCCTCGGCTGCCTTTTGTTGCCGGGCGATCTCCTCCTTGCGCAACTCAACGAACTGCGTCCAGGGCACCTTACGATCGATCAGTCGCCCGCCGCCCACTTCAAAGGTGCGTTAGGTCAGTCGGTCCAGACAGGTCTAGGCGAGGCTGGTGGGCACTAGGGCCGCCGGATACGTTATCAAGAG
>JBKJNF010000100.1:0-3781 GCA_046596155.1 Flavobacteriales bacterium
ATCACCATACAACTACCCGGTCAGCCAGTGATGACGCTGGCCCAATCGCCACCAACTGCAGCAGAAGCAGAGGGCAGGAAGCAGAAACACAAGGTGCATAGCAAGGTGGACTGCAAGCAGATCAGCCTGGCTGAGATGAGCAAACTGTTCCGCAGAAATGGTGCAGCACTCATCATAGAGGACACACAGTTGATGCATGTCGAGGACATGCGTCCTGCACCACGCGGCGCTGGCGCTGGTGGTGTAGTTGGTCTGGCTGCTGTGCACACTGAACCACCTGATCCTGACTTGGCTGCATTGTTGCACAAGTACAGTGATGTGCTGCCAGCTGAACTACCTCCTGGTCTGCCTCCCACACGTGGTGTGGAGCATGACATTGAGCTGCTGCCAAATGCAAAACCACACGCTGCACCTCTGCGTCGCTACACTCCTATCGAGGACGCTGAGATTCGCAGACAGGTGGCAATATTATTAGAGCGTGGCAGTATTCGTGAGAGTACCTCACCATGGGGCGCCATGGTACTGCTCGCTAGAAAGAAAGATGGCAGCATGCGTTTCTGTGTGGACTATCGCATTCTCAACAATCAGACTGTGAAGAATCGTTATGCATTGCCACTCGCTGATGACTGCTTTGATCGTGCACAGGGTGCACGCTTCTTCTCCAAGTTGGATTTACACTCTGGTTTCTGGCAGATTCGTCTGCTGGAGAAGGCCACTGCACTCACTGCTTTTCGTACACGCTTTGGTCACTATGAGTACACTGTGCTGCCAATGGGTCTGTGTAACGCACCAGCCACGTTCATGCACTTGATGAACTCGGTGCTGCGCCAACAGTTGGACAAGTTTGTGCTAGCTTTCTTGGATGACATTTTCATCTACAGTCGCACGCGTGAGGAGCACCTGGTTCACATCGAGGAGGTGCTCAAGGTGCTGCGTGAGCAGAAGCTGTATTTGAAACCATCGAAGTGTGAGTGGATGAAGCCAGAGGTGGAGTTCCTTGGTCATCGTGTGGGCAGAGATGGTCTCTCTGTGGACTCACACAAGGTCGATGCTGTCAAGCAGTGGCCTGCACCAAACAATGTCACTGAGTTGCGCTCATTCCTGGGTCTGGCTGGTTACTATCGTCGCTTCTTGGAGCAGTACAGTAAGGTGGCGCTACCACTCACTGAACTCACCAAGACAGAACGTGAATGGTCATGGGGCACAGTGGAGCAGTCTGCGTTTGAGCAACTGAAGGTCATGCTGAGCACTGCACCAGTGTTGCTGCTGGCTGATCCCACCTTGTCTTATGTCATTCACTGTGATGCATCTGGCTATGCTGTAGGTGCGTGTTTGATGCAAGATCAGGGTCATGGTCTGCAACCAGTTTCGTACATCAGCACAAAGATGAAGCCAGCTGAGACTCGCTATGCACCACATGAGCAGGAGTTGCTGGCACTGGTTTATGCATGTACCAAGTGGCGACACTATTTGCACAATCACGATCATCCATTCACAGTGTTGTCTGATCATCAGTCGTTGAAATATTTCACCACTCAGCCAATACTGTCAGCACGTCAGGCGCGTTGGAAGGACAAGTTGGCAGAGTTTCACTTCACCATACAGTACATTGAGGGACCAAAGAACGTAGTGGCTGATGCCTTTTCACGGCGTGCTGATCATCGTCTGGAGGTGCGCACTACTGATGCCAATCTGCAGGGCACATCGGTGACTCGTGAGGAGTTTCTCGCCAGCATTGTGTTGCACACTGATCGCGCAGATGCACTACCTGGCAACTTGTCTGCTGGTCGTCACACGTGCAGTCTGTGCACAGATCAACTCCATGCAGTGCGTTGGCGTCGTGCACCTGTGGCAGACACACCAGAGGAGGCTGCAGATCGTCTGCGCTTCAAGTCTGCAGCTGAGCTGGTGGTCGTGCATCCACCACCAGACTTGCCTGCACCCAATGCCAAGGGCACTATTCCCATGCCATCGCAGCGTTGTACAGCTGATGGCAAGGATGGTCACCACTGTCGCGCACGCACGAAGCGTGGACAGTACTGCTACGCGCATCGCAAGAGGATCGCTGGCATTCGTATAGCTGCTTCTGGTATTGCTGGTGCTGGCATGGGCCTGTTTGCTGTGGGCAAGGACTTCAAGCGTGGTGACGTAGCAGCTGACTACACTGGTGAGCTGGTGTCTGCTGATGACACCGTTGGTGGTGCATACTTTTTGGAGTTACGCATCCAGCGTGACGATGGCTTGAACACCTCCATCAATGCTGCTCGCACCAACAGTGGTGATGGTCGCTGGGCCAACGATCCTCGTGGCAGTGGCAAGAAGCCCAACTGCTACTTGGCAATCACACCTGGCACACACACAGTCAGACTGCGTGTGATGCGCAGGGTGCGTGCTGGCCAGGAGTTTCTGCTGTCGTATGGTCGCAGCTACTGGCGCTGCATTGGTGGGCCAACGTTCGCCAAGAAGGCAGCAGTTGCAGTTCCAGCTGGCGTGCATAGGCAGCCAGCACCAGCACGTGAGCGTGCTGTTGGCTCACGAAGGAGTCCAAGAGGTGCACTCGTGAACGAGGCACTCGAGCAGTTGCAAGTAGCAGCTGAGCTCAATGCAGCCACGCTGGGATGGGGTGATTATCCACTCATCGCTTCAGCACGTGAGGCAGCACAGGTCGACAAGGACTATGCTGCGCTGCTGCAGCAGCCACCTGAGGGTCAGCTGCTGCGTGATGGTCTACTCTGGTCAGCGAATGGTCAGGTGCTGCAGGTGCCAAACGACTCGGCACTGCGCACACACATCCTGGCAGAGATGCACGACACACCACTTGGTGGTCACTTTGGTCGTGACAAGACACTGCATGCAATGCAGTCACGCTTCTATTGGCCTGGTATGGCCACTGCTGTGGCTGACTATGTCAAAGGCTGCGATATGTGTCAGCGTGTGAAACACAGTCAACAGCGCACACCTGGTCTGTTGATGCCACTGCCAGTGCCTGATCAGTTGGATTCACACTGGACTATGGACTTTGTCACTGGTCTGCCAATGACTGCGCGTGGTCACGATTGCATTCAGGGACACTTCAGCAGAGGTGGTTCCATCAAGCGTTTGGCTGCTACTGACACAAGAGTGAACGCACCGCGTGCTGCTGATACCTTCATTGACTGTGTGGTGCGTCATCACGGCGTGCCAGCATCTGTTGTCAGTGATCGTGGTCCACAGTTTGTGTCGAAGATGTGGCAGAAGCTGATGGTGCGACTTGGCACCAAGCTGGAGCTCAGCACTGGTTACCATGCACAGACTGATGGTCACTCTGAGCGTGAGCAGAAGACACTTGGTACTTGGCTCAGAGCCTTCTGCACAGAGTATCCAAAGGACTGGGATCGCATGTTGCCACTCGCTGAACTGGCACTCAACTGCATGCCACAAGCTGCTTCTGGTGTCACACCATACCAGCTGTTGTATGGTCGCAATCCAGCGTTGACTGTGGATCGTGCACTGGCAGCTGACTCACAGTTAGATCAGCAGTTGGCTGATGTGCCAGCTGCACAGGAGCGTTGGAAACAGATGGCAGATGTGTGGCAGCATGTGCGTGGCAAGTTGTTGACTGCACAACAGCGCATGGCGACCAATGCTGATCTCCATCGCAGGGACACTGCTTACAGTGTTGGTGACAAGGTGCTGCTGTCTACAGAGCATCTGAAGATCAATGATCGTGACTTCAATCGTAAGCTGGCACACTTGTATTGTGGACCATTTCCAATCAAGCGTGTGATCAACAGGAACGCAT
>JBKJNF010000117.1:0-3840 GCA_046596155.1 Flavobacteriales bacterium
TTCCGTTCTGTCCGGGCTTCACGAAGCCGAGCGGGCAGATGGCATGGACGTACACCTGGTCGTAGAACGTTTTGGCGCCGCCCGCTCCGCGGATCATACGGTAGAAGAAGTCGCTGCTGGGCTCATGGGTGCGCAGGCCATGCACGGGGGTGCCGAGGTCGCTCTCGCAACGCTTCGTGTCGGTGAATGAAAGTCCCGTGGAACCGGCGCCCAGCCTGCCCGGGTTGATGCCGAGCATCAGCACACGCGACCGGTCATCGCTGTAGTAATTGCGATGGAAGAGCGTGACGATCCGCCGGACTTCATCCGCGTTTGGGCCGTTGAAGGGGTCCAGCACGCCTACGCCAACAGGCAGGTCCACATCAAGCAGGCTGAAGCTGAGAACATGCTTCAACAATCGGTCGGCAAGTGTTCGCTGGGCCATGTTCGCGGTTGGCCAAGGTATCAACGGACCGAATGCGCTGACCAGGTACGCCAATACAGGAGCGCACACTTTGACGCAGCGGGGTTGGTGGAAGGAATGCATCTTTACGGGCATCGATGTCCCGCATCCTCTCCCGCACCGTTTGGATCCTTTCGCTCATCAGCTTGTTCACCGACACGGCGAGCGAGATGCTGTATCCCGTGATGCCGATCTACCTCAAGAGCATCGGTTTCAGCATCGTGCTGATCGGTCTTCTCGAAGGTGTGGCCGAAGCCACGGCCGGGCTCAGCAAGGGCTTCTTCGGCATGCGTAGCGACCGGCTGGGTCGGCGTGCCCCATTTGTACAGTGGGGTTATGCCCTCAGCGCCATCAGCAAGCCCATGATGGCGATGTTCAGCGTGCCGCTTTGGATCTTCTTCGCCCGCACCATCGATCGCTTGGGCAAGGGCCTGCGCACGGGTGCGCGCGATGCGATGCTGAACGATGAGGCCACGCCGGCCACCAAGGGACGTGTGTTCGGTTTCCATCGCAGCATGGACACGCTGGGTGCGGTGCTCGGGCCGGCGTTGGCACTGGTCTACCTGTACTTCCATCCGGGCGATTACCTGCCCTTGTTCTTCATTGCGTTCGCGCCGGGACTGTTGGCCATCATCGCCAGCTTATTGCTGAAGGACAAGCCTACGCAGGCGAAGCCCGACGGTGCGCCGTTGAAGTTCTTCGGCTTCATCGGGTACTGGCGGACAAGTTCGGCGGCGTATCGCAAGCTCACCATCGGGTTATTGATCTTCGCGCTCTTCAATAGCAGTGATGTGTTCCTGTTGTTGCAAGCGAAGAACGCCGGGCTAAGTGATACGGGCACCATTGGCGTGTACATCTTCTACAACCTCATCTATGCGAGCGCATCCTATCCGCTCGGCGCTCTCGCTGACCGCATCGGGCTCAAGCGCGTCTTCGTGGCGGGGCTCCTGCTCTTTGCGGCGGTGTATTTCGGCATGGCTGTGGCGCATGGGCTGGGGATGATCGCCGTACTGTTCTTCGGGTATGGGATCTACGCCGCCGCCACGGAGGGCATCGCCAAGGCCTGGATCGGCAGCATCGTGCCGCGTACGGAAACCGCGTCGGCCATCGGCACCTTCGCGGGCTTCCAGAGCATCTGTTCGTTGGGCGCGAGTTCGTTCGCGGGGCTGCTGTGGTACAGCTTCGGGTCGGCGGTCACTTTTGTGATAACGGCTTCCATAGCAGTGATGGTCAGCGCGTATGTGATGGCCGTTGTGCCGGTGACGAAGGCGTGAAAGTGCTTCGCTCAAGCTGACCTGGGCAGTGATCCCAACGTCCCACCGCACAACCACCAGGTACGCCCGAAGCCCATGTCGCGCAAGGTCTGCGCGGCCTGCGCAGAGCGCCCGCCCCCCTTGGCGCAGACGGTAACGATGCGCTGTTTGCGCGACCACGAACGCGCCTGTTCCAACAGCGCATCGAGCGGGATGTTGATGGCCTCGGGCAAGTGACCGCTGGCATATTCTTCCGCGCTGCGCACATCCACCACACGCACATCCGTGCGACCCAGCAACGGCTTCAGGTCCTCGGGCTCGAGGCACTTCCGTTCGCTGGGCATGCGCAACCACACCACCACCCCGCTGAGCACTGTAATCGTTCCGATGGCGAGGATGGAAGTGGTGATGCCGAAGCGGTCGGCGATGAGGCCGGTCATGAGCGCACCGAGGGCATAGCCCAGATCGCGCCACAAGCGGAACACACCGAGACTTTCGGCACGTTGCGTCGGATGTGTGTGCGCGGCGATGGTGGCCAGGAACGTGGGGTAGACCAGCGCTGTGCCCAGCCCAAGCGCGGCACTCAGTGCGATGTAGGCACCTTGTGTGTGGATGAACGGCAACAGCAGGATGGTGAGGCCTTGCATTACCATGCCCAGCACGAGCAACGTTCGCCGGTTCATATGGTCGGCGAGCTTGCCGCTAGCAAGCTGGCCCAAGCCCCATACGGCCGGATATACGGCGGCTATCGCGCCGATGGTTCTCGCGTTGAAGCCCTGCGCGGAAAGCAATACAGGCAGCAGGCCCCAAAGCATTCCGTCGTTCAGGTTGTTCACCAGGCCCGCCTGCGTTACGCTGCCCAATACGCGATGACGGAGCGAGGTATCAAGGAATGGCTTTGTCAGTAAGGGAACCGTGCTCGATGCCGAGGCGACGGATACATGATGGCCGGTATCCTTTACCCAGAAGGAGGAAAGCAAAAGACCAATGAAAGCGATGCCGATGCCCACTTGGAACGGAATCGGTCGCGGACCGTATTCGGCGGCAAGCAGACCGGTTACGAAGGCCATGGCCGCGACTGCCAGGTATCCCGCGAATTCGTTCAAACCCATAGCAAGCCCGCGATCCTTGTCGCCCACGAGGTCCATTTTCATCACCACCGTGCTACTCCATGCGAAGCCTTGGTGGATGCCGAGCAGCATATTGGCCGCCACCACCCAGTTCCAGCTAGGTGCGTAGATGAGCATGAAGGGCACCGGCAGTGCCAGCGCCCAGCCGGTTACGAGCAGTGCTTTCCGACCAAAGCGTCCGGCCAGTCTTCCGGTGAAGTAGTTCGCCAGCGCCTTGCTGATCCCGAACGCAATGATGAAGGAGAGCGCGGCGGTTCGGCTTGCGATGCCGAACTCCTGCTCCGCTAGCATCGGCAGAACCGTACGCTCAATACCCAACATGCCTCCCACAAAGGCGTTCACGACCACCAGCAGCGTGAATTGCTTCCAATTAGCACGAAGGCCAAGGGTGGTGCTCATCTGGACCATGGCTCAGAGCACGAGCACGTGTCGTTCCACGAAGTCGCGGAAATAGGATTTGATCTCCCCGCGCACGTTTCGGAACGCGTTCATCACCTCCTCCTCACTCCCGCTGACCTTGGCCGGGTCGGTGAAGTCATGATGGTGCTTCGCGGCGTTGCTGGGGAACCATGGGCAGCGTTCCCGCGCATTGTCACACACGGTGATCACGTGGTCGAAGGCGATGTCGCGATACTGATCCAGGTTGTTCGATGTGTGGTGGCTGATGTCAATGCCGTCCTCTTTCATTACCGCTATGGCCAGTGGGTTCACGCCGTGCATTTCCACACCGGCGCTGAACACCTCCGCGCGTCTGCCCGCGAAGTGTTCGAGATAGCCGTGGGCCATCTGGCTGCGGCAGCTGTTGCCGGTGCAAAGCACAAGCATGCGCATCAGCAACAGCTGCTATTAGGTCCGCAGCAGGCGTCCTTCAGTTCGGCCTTATCAGCCTTCAATGTTGACTTCGCCGCCGACACCGTGATGCTGAAGATACCAGTACCGCTGGCCTTGAACGCAGCGATCTCGTCGGCGTTCAGGTAGTTGGCCAGGATGTCGTCGGGCACAATGATCGGCTTGC
>JBKJNF010000155.1:0-6274 GCA_046596155.1 Flavobacteriales bacterium
ATGAGATGCCTTGTCGGTCCAGGAGCAACTGACTGCCACGAACAGGACGATGATCCAATATGCTCTCATCTGTAATTGCAGGAGCTGTCTACTTGAAGCCAGGAAGTAGATGCTGAGGAAGTGAAGCTACCTCTTCACCTCATACCGCATCGCTACAGCCCCTGAGCCGAACTCCTGCCGGTCCACGAGCTTCAGGTCCGCCAGCTTCGAAAGCCCTGTGAACAACGTGGGTCCGTGGCCGGCGATCCTGGGGTGTATGATGAACTGGTACTCATCGATCAAGCCCAGTTCGGTTAATGCCTGCGCGAGTTGCACGCCGCCCACCCCCAGCGCATTGCCCGGATGCTGCTTGAGCTGCTGCACGAATGTGGCCAGATCTCCACGCACGAGCTCCGCGTTCCAATCCACCTCGGTCAACGTGCTGCTCACCACGTACTTCTTCGCTGCGTCGATCGCCTGCGCGAAGGGCATCATCCAATCCGGCATCGGCCACGACACCGGCAAGCGCCACGCGGCCAACATCATCTCATAGGTCACGCGCCCGAAGAGCAGCGCATCGCACTGCGCGATGAACTCCATCGCGTTGCGGTGCAGTTCCTCATCGGCGATCCCCACCGTGTGATCATAACATCCGTCCAGGGTGACGTTGAGGGAGAAGCGGAGGGGGCGCATCAGGTTTCGAGGTTTGACGTGGCGATGGTGCTACCGCTGCTCCGGTGGTGCTGCATGCAGCGATAGTAGGATGCGATGTGCAGCGCCTGCGAAAATTCACCGACCTCAATGGCGTTGGGAACGGCCTGAACAGGGACCAGTGAGCATTCGAGCTGTTCGGTCCGATCGAGCTGTTGCATGCCTGCCGAGAGACCGCGGGCCACGAAAACATGAATGCGATTGGTCTGTCGTGCCGGGTTCGCGAACATGCTGCCTACATACGACCACGATCCGGCTGTGTAGCCGGTTTCCTCCGCAAGTTCGCGCTTCGCAGCTGCAAGCGGCTCTTCCCCGGGATCCACGACACCGCCTGGCAACTCCATGCAGACGGTATTCCCCGCATAGCGATACTGCTGCACGACGACCAGATGATCGTCCGGGTCGATGGCGAAAACGTGGACCCAGTCACCTTCGTGAACCACGTAGTACGGTTCGATGACTTCGCCGCTCGGCAGCTGGCAACGGTCTTCCGTCAGATGCAGCCATCGGTCATCGATAACGGACATGGACGAGAGCGTCTTCCAGGGGTGTATCATGATCCTCGGCTCATCACAAGTTCACCCGTGACCACGCATCGTTCGTTGCTCATGTTGCCAATTTATAGGAGGTCGCAATTTGCGACCTCCTCGATCATCGTCGTGTACAGGACCGAACACGAAGTGCTGAAAGTCTGGGTCACCAGGTCAGATACGGCCTGAAGTGCTGAAAAGGAGCC
The DNA here is from genome assembly GCA_046596155.1 of Flavobacteriales bacterium. Classification (GTDB taxonomy): domain Bacteria; phylum Bacteroidota; class Bacteroidia; order Flavobacteriales_F; family PHOS-HE28; genus PHOS-HE28. The sequence continues at coordinate 1,427 of JBKJNF010000155.1, forward strand.
CCCTCGAACGACTTCACGATCTCATCAGGCAAGTTCCCGCACACCTCGCTGGAAGCCGTACACGTCGCGAGCGTTCCCCCCGAATTCAATTCCTGCTTTTTGCTCATGCTATAGGGACAAGATAGGTCGCTCATTCAGCAGAACGACCTGCCGTACATGCAACGGGTTGTGGCCACGGTCTGTTCCGCCTCAATCCGCGAGCCTGCTCATTACGCGGGCTGTTGATCGCATATCACGCAGATGCCCGAACGGGACTTGAATGCCGTTCGCCCGACCGGCACTTCATCACCGCGCTACAAAGGCCATTTACTAGGAGAGGTGTTACCCAGTGGCGGAGATTCCTGCAAGATGCTAACGGGTGTTCGTGTCGTGATGATCCGCATCTGTCCGCGTAGGACAAAAGCCTTACCCACCGGCGTATGGACCGCTATTCGTGTCGGTGAAGGTGTTAGGCGGAAGGGCATGCACGACCTTTGGACCGGTAGCAGGTGATCACACACGAAGAAGGACACCCATGAACGATCTCGCCATAGGCTTCAGCCATCGACTGTTAGCATCCCTAAGGCAGGAATGGCAGCACTTCATCGGCTTGATACCCGGTATCCTGCTCGCCGTCTTCATCGTCGTGGTTGGAATGCTCATCACCACCAAGGTGGCGGAGTTCTCCCGCGGCGTGATCGCGCGGCGCTCGCGAGATCCGTTGATGACCAATTTTCTGTCCAAGACCGTGAAACTGATCTTTGGTATTGTGGTCGTGATAGTTGCGCTGCGAGCCGCGGGTCTGCAGGGGGTTGCCACAGGTCTCTTCGCAGCAGCTGGGGCTTCCGCCATCATCATCGGGTTTGCGTTCCGGGATATCGGCGAGAACTTCATAGCCGGTGTGATCCTGAGTTTCAATCGTCCCTTTGACCTTCACGACACAGTGGGTATCGGCGACGCCTTGGGCAAAGTGACCGCTCTCGAATTCCGATACACCAAGCTCAAGACCTTCGATGGAAGGGACCTGTACATCCCAAACAGCGATGTGATCAAGAAGCCCGTGTTCAATTACACCGAGGATGGATTCTTCAGAATGGAGTTCATCGTGGGCATTGACTATGACGATAAGATCAACGGTGCGCGCGCGCTGATCCTCGATGTGGTAAGAGCCTCACACGGTGTGGTCGAGGATGGAACGCACGAGGCATTCGTTGTGGTGGATCAGCTGGCGGTGAGCACCGTGAATTTGAAGGTCTATTTCTGGGTGGACACTAAGGAGTTTCGAAAACAAGCGTCCATGATACGAGGCGAAGTGATCACCAATGTGAAGGAAGCTCTGGCAGGGAACGGATTTAGTCTCCCTGCTGATATCCAGGAGATCAAACTCTACAGCGGGCAAGGCTCCATACCTGTCAGCATCAAAGTAGAGGGGAACGCCTAGCGCTGGCCGGAACATCGATCGCTGCGCCGATGCGCTTACCCGCGCTATTGGATCCTCTGGCTCGAGATCAGCCGGAATCCTGTTCGTTACCATCGTTCCCTTCGCCACGCTGGGGCCATTCGAAGAAGGGTACACGGGACCATTCCACTGCTGTTGGTCCGAACGTTGGTTCCTAAGGCGCGCCCGCCCGTGCTTAAGGACTGAGCTGATCAGATCGTTGGATCTGCCACGAGCTCCGGCTTGGTATAGATCGAATACGGCTGCACCGAACGCGAGATCAGGTAGCTGATGGAGGACACCAGCATGAGCGGGACGAAGAGCGCATAGCCGCCGGTGATCTCTGCGATGAGGAAGATCGCCGTAAGCGGTATATGGATGCTGCCGCTCAGGACGGCGGCCATGCCCACCACTGTGAAGTTCACCTCGTTCAAGTGCGCAAGGCCTAGCAAATTCATGCCGTGCGAGAACACGAAGCCGCACATGGCGCCGATGAAGAGCGACGGTCCGAACATGCCGCCGTTGCCGCCCGAGCCGAGGGTCAACGAAGTGGCCACCACCTTTAGTAGCATCAGGCCGAATACGAGCGCCTCCAGGTTCCATTCGCCGAGTTGCATCGTCAAGGGTGCATATTTCGACAGCAGTGAGGCGTCCCCGTGCAAAAGCTTCTCCACGCTGTCGTAGCCCTCACCCAGCAGAGGAGGGAAGAACAAGATCAGGGTCCCCAGAAGCAGTCCCCCGACCACGGCCTTGGTCCATGGGTTCTTGAAGCGACCAAAGCGTTCGTTGATGCCATGGTACATGCGCACGGTATACACCGAGACGAGTGCGGCGAACAAGGCCAGGCCTATATAGAACGGTAATGCGGAACTGCTCCAGGAATCGGTGATGAGCACGAAGGGCCCTTTGTAGATCATCGACGAGACAAATGCTGCGGACGCTGACGCTATCAACACCGGTACTGCCAGGGGTATGGCGATGTTGATCAGGATGGCCTCCAACGCGAAGATGGCGCCGGCTATAGGTGCGTTGAAGATGGCCGAGATGCCCGCGGCCGCACCACACGCCAGCAGCAACTGACGAGTGGGCTCATCGAACTTCAGCCAGCGGGCCACGTTGCTGCCCCATGCGGCGCCTGTGGATGCGATCGGTGCTTCCAGCCCCGCCGATCCTCCGGCACCCATCGTGAGGATGCTGGTGACCACTTGCGAGTACATTTTGTGTACCTCGATCACGCCCTTCGTTTCGCGAACCGCTTTGAGCACGGCTGGAAGCCCTCTACCCAGATCGCCCTTAAGCCACCACTGCGTGAACACTACCGATAGCACGATGCCCGAGGTGGGGATCACCAATACCAGCAATGACCTTCGGGAGCCGAACAACCACTGGTGCAAGAGCCGCGTCAGTTCGGTCACACCCATCTTCAGTGCTACAGCGCCCAATGCGCCGAACACGCCGATGGCGATGCTCGCGATGATCAGCGAGGTGTTCTCCCCGAAAAAGCGTCGACGCCAGTAGCGGATCTTCATGGATTCATTGCGCAATAGCGGTCCATTCGACGGAGAAGCACGAGCGCCGGTTCATATGATCAAACGGACCCCTCCCAGATCTGCCACGCGATAGGGGAAGCGATCTCCGGGTGATCCGATGAACATGAAGTTGGTCGGGATCTTCCATTCGTCGCTCAGTCGGTTCACCAGATCGGGTCCGAACACGCCTGTCAATTCGATGAATTCGATATCGATATCGGGATAAGCACGATCCAGGACCTTTACGTCGCTGAGGAAATCCGGGGGCACATGTTGGCCATCCTTCAACACGGTAACGATCTTCAGTTTCTTGGTGATCTCGTTCTCTTCCACATACATCATCACGCGATTGAGCACCGAGATATTGTCGCCCTTGGTGAAGTACACGAACTCTTGCTGGACCAGCCTGCGGATGGTCCTGTTCAATCGGAGACGGGTGTAGCGCGCCACGTTGTCCACACTTTCCAGGAAACTGGAGACCACGACCGCTAGGTACTCCAGGATGACGTTGCGTTTGAGAAAGACCTGGATGATGAGCACAGCGGGCACGAAGTACTGCAGGAACACCACGAGAAGATCCGGCTGCAACCGGATGTTGCCATAGAGCGCTGTCAATACACAGAGGAGCGCGATGGCCACCACGAAGGGTTGGGCGCTTTCAGGCCTTGGCAGTCGGGCACGTTTGATCTTCAAGAGGAAGTTGCCAAAGGCGAAATAGGCCATGACGATGAGGAAGGAGATGGTGTAAACGCCAGCAAGTGCGCCCAGATCACCTGCGGTGATGAACAGCACGGAGATGCACAGCGCGTAGAACACGAAGAGGATCCGGGGTGAGCTTCCGCGACTGGTCTCTTTCAGCAGTATCTGCGGAAGCACACGGTCCAATGTCATGCGCTTGATCAATCCGCTGACGCCAACGAAACTGGTAAGCACCGCACCGCACAGCACTAGCACCGCATCAATGGAGATCAGCTTGCCCAGCCAAGCCCCCCCGATCTCCACACCCATGAACGACAGGAGTGCCTCTTTATGCTCGCCCACTTCCGCAAGGGGCAGTACGGACACGGCCACCAAGGCCATGAGGGGATTGATGATCGTGACCGCGAGCCACATGTTGCGCAGTGTCTTCGGGAAGACCCCCCGCTTCTGTTCCTCCACGAAGTTGGCCGAACTCTCGAAGCCGCTGACCCCCAGCATGGCGACCGAAAAGCCGAAGAACAAGGCAGCTGCAATACCGCCTGATGGAGGCGGGGCCTCGAAATTCACTTGGCCCACGGACAGGCCGTGGATGAAGAGAAAGTAGGCGCCCCCAACAAGCAATAACAGCATGGACGCGAGGTGTACGATGAAGATGACCACGGCCACCACCGCCGATTCGCTGATGCCCGCGATGTTGAGGAGCAGAAACACGGTGAGCACCACTACAGTGGCGATCATTACCGGTGTGGCCGGCAACAGGGTATGCAAGTAGTGCATGGCTTCGCTCGCGCTGATCACTGCAGTGGCCATATAGCTCAGGATGGTAAGGCAGGCCGCGATGCTCGCGTTGTTCTTGTTGGTCGTGTTCAGCAACACATTGTAAGCACCGCCGTTCAATGGCAGCGCGCCCACCACCTCGCCATAAATGCGCCGAAAAAGGAAAAGCACACCTGCGACCATGGCGAGCGCCACAAAGGCCCAGGCACCAGCGTAACCGATGGTGAGCGCGCTCACATACAAGCAACTGCTGGTGATGTCGTTGCCGCAGATGGCGGTAGCAGAGAGAGTGCCGAGCTTGTGCGGCTTATGATCCATTGCACCACGAAGAACGTTGAATTTTACGGGCGGATGAAATGTGACCGAACTCATGTGATCCCGTTCTACCAGCCGAATATCACGAAGACCAATGAGTACGATCCGAAT